>CALJVA010000001.1 GCA_937975135.1 uncultured Thermoactinomycetaceae bacterium
TCTTTACCAATGTCGTTCTCTCCATCCCTCTCACCTCCTCACGCGGTTTCTGCATTGTGACCCTCTTTAGGTAACGATTCGACACATTGTTGGTTAAAAAAAATTGTCCAATCAAAATTAAGAACATTACTGATACGTTTTGCTACATCAACACTTGGCCTCCTTTTCCCACGTTCAATCATGCTGTAATACGCTCTTTTTATACCTACTAGTTCCGCAACTTGCTCTTGGGTAAAGCCCAATTGATTACGTAATTTGGATAACCAGATTCTTTCAGGCATTTTCTCACCTCCACAACCAAACAACATGTATCGTTTCGTTACATCCTAACCCAATTATATGTAACCTTTCGTTACTTGTCAACTACTTTTTGTGTCGAATTGTTACATTTATTTTTGTGTAACATATTGATACTATAATTGTATAACTACATTAAAATAGAAAATAGGTGGGTGCGGTTACTTATGCTTTCTGATCGCCTTTCAAAGCTTCGTACTAAAAATAAAAAAACCCAACAAGATATGGCCGATTTGTTGGGCATAACAAGACCTGCATACACAGCCTATGAATCAGGCACCAGAAAGCCTGATTATGAAACACTCCAAAAACTCGCTGACTATTTCGAAGTAAGTGTGGACTACCTTCTCGGCCGCACCGACGATCCGACGCCTCCAGGTGAGAAGGCCAAGCCCTACTACGCCTTGACTGAGAAGGACGAACGTGACATCGCACGGGATCTGGAACGAATGATGAGTGATTTGGAATCCAATGAGGCGATGGCCTTCTATGGAGAGCCGATGGATGAGGAAACACGGGAATTGATAAGGATTTCGTTGGAGAACTCAATGAGGTTGGCGAAGGAAATGGCAAAGAAGAAGTTTACGCCGAAGAAGTATAGGGGAGAAAAAAATGAATGAAAAATTGCTGCAACAATATGAGTCCTTAATGCTAAAGCAAAATAAGAATCCAGACAACGATAACGAACTCTTATTCAATAAAATTGAACGTGCTAATGAAGTTTTTTATAAAATGCAGGAAAAAGCTTCTCAGTTAGAGGAAGAAGGCAATATTGATGAATCGATTGAAATCTACGAAAAGATGATTTCATATGCCACAGATCTCCCCGGACCATATAATAGGCTGGCAATATTGTATAGAAAACGAAAACGCTATGCTGATGAAATTAGAGTCCTTGAACGAGCGGTATATGTCTATGAAAATGTTGTTTTTGTTTATCGGGCGGATCGCATTTCAAAGCTTGAAAAATTTAAAGAGCGATTGGAAAAAGCGAAACAATTACAAAAACCAACAAATGATAATATCCAGAAGGAGAGTGAACAATCATGGATCGGAACATCTAAAAAAAGATTTTGGAGTAACTGGCTGGTTGAAAAATTGAAGAAACGGTAACATATCAGCTGGAGGGGATCATCATCAGCAAGATAAAACATGTCGTTTCTCGGTTAATTAAAAGGCATGGAACCAATGACCCCTTTGAGATTGCAGCAAGAAATAACATAATGGTTATGGTCAATAACCTGGGCGAAACACTCGGGTTTTTTTCAACTTATAAGAGATCAAAATTCATACATATCAATTGCACTCTCGCCGATCCCATGCGCAGGTTTGTTTGCGCTCATGAACTCGGACATGCATTCCTGCACCCAGGCATTAATACACCGTTTTTGAAAAAGAACACTCTATTTTCGACAAACCGGTTCGAACGTGAGGCGAATGAATTTGCAGTAGAGTTACTGATTCCTGATGATTTATTAAGGGAACACCAGACGATTTATGAAGTTGCTACGGCATGTGGTGTGCCCGGGGAAGTTGTGGAGTTAAAACGACTGAATGGAAATTGGTTGAAGAATTTCTGGTATGATGAACGGTCATCATTTACCGCTGTTTACTATGATTAAAAAAATTCATGCAGAATTATTTAGCAAGTCCCCGATCCGATCGGGATATGTTTGGATGTGATAGCTGTGGCTGCGAAAGCATATCTATTATGCAATGTATTAAAATTCTCTCAAGAGGAATTTATAGCACCTATTCAAGAGAGTTTATTAGAGTATGAAGGCGAACCAGAAATTCAAATCAAACTAGCCAGGACAGACTTTTTTAATGGCTTTGACCAATTTGTATGTCACCATGACTTCAAAGTGAAAGTATACGGTAAGGCATTTAACAAATATTTTAATTATTATTTTCTTCCTTTAGATTTTTATCTTTTCTATAATCGAGATCTCCGGTTAGCACTATTATCTGTAAAATCTAAGATTGGTTTGGATTTTATTGATAACTTAAATAAATACAAACGGCATGAATTGGTACCAATAGAGATTGATTTTGAATACATTCTACCGCGCATTACTGAAATGACAGGAGTTTGGATTTCAAAAATCAATCATACTAATCTAAAGACAGCAGGATATTTTGGACATCATGTTAACAAAAGCAAAGAGTTTGAGGAAGCCGTGAAAGAAGGAACCGTTTCATCAGCTCAAATAAAATATATCTCTCCTTTAACACAAGAAGAGCACACAATTGGAATTAGTAAAAAGGGAACCATCACCCTTTATGATACTTTCAATCAGATTGAAGATGAATTGGAAATCGTTTTATCGGTCTACAACAATATAATAAAAAAACCCGCTATTTAGCGGGTGAAAGTGTAAGGTAGCGAGTGGATAATATTCTTAATTGTTGCAATGAATCAGTATTTATTTCGATGCTGTTTTTAGTAACTGCAACTCTGTCATTTTCAACTTTAAACGCTATATGAAAGTTTTGGACATCATTCGCATTTAACCTGCGGACAAAGAACCCAAAATACGGGTTATATCCTTTAAATTCAATAATTAAACCAAATTGGCCTAAATCAGGTTTGAGGGTTAGCTGCATTGTTTCAAATATTTGAGCCAATTCAGTTTCGATTAATTTTTTTGATCTGCGGAAACTTACCTCCATGTCGTGGATCGAAAAATAAATCTGTCCTTCTTGTTCATCAACATAAACCTCGAATCGCAATGAACCTAATGAGAAAATTTTTCTAACATTGCTTAAAGAAATAATATTGCGCACATTTATATGTTTTGATCTAAATGCATCCTCAATAAGTTCCAACGAATTCCGATCATAAGATCCTTCAAAAACAACTTGCATATTCCAAATACAATCAGGATTTATAATTTCAAACCACAGACGCTTAACCCAAAGATAAATTTTCTCATAATGAGACATAGTCATTTGAATAGCAAATAAAATCCAACCCAAAATTACGGTGCCATTAAAAATCCAATTTTCTGTATATACCAAAGAGTAGGCGAGTAACCCTAATGATATAAGCCAAATGATAGATACAAGGGTTTTTTTCACCAACTCTCACCTCCCAATCTTCTATAAATGTATTATAAAATACTGTATGACCATATACAATCATATGTTCGGATTCAATAATTCATTGTTCTAGACAGGTGATTTTATGCTTAATCGCGCTCAGCTTGAACAAGGCGAATACTGGATGTATC
>CALJVA010000002.1 GCA_937975135.1 uncultured Thermoactinomycetaceae bacterium
TCCGAGCGCCACCGCCACCGCTACGAGACCAACGTGGAGTACATCCCGGCGCTGGTATACACCTCCCTCATTTTTCTGGGCGTAACAATCAATTGCACCTCGATAAGAGGATTGAAACTGTTGGAGGAAGTGTCAGGAGTATTGGCATGCCGTGTAACAATCGAATGCACCTTGGTAAGGGAATCGAAACCATACCTATATCAAGGTCTTGTCGCCTTTATCCTGTGTAACAACCAAATACACCTTCATATAAGAAAAAAGCCCTTCAGTAGAAGGGCTTTTGTTCTAACTTAATCCACGAATCCCCCGCGAAATTTTGGTTTTTCGCCGATGGGTTCGCCGGCGAGGAGGACAAAGCGGACTCCCTTGGAGGTTGCAAGGGTAATTTGAGAGGTTCCTGGCTCAAAGGGAACTGCTTCATAGGGAGCTACTTCAAGGACATCATTGAAGCGTCCTTCTCCTTCTAAGATATACAGCAGTCCTTGGTACCCATCGGGGATTGTGTGGGAATAGGTTTGTCCTGCTGCAACGGAGACATCAAAGTATTGTATGGGCTGATGTAGACGGACGGGGGAGTTTTCTCCGACGAGGGTTTTGACCCGGATTCCCTCGGTTTCTTCGACAGGTACCTCTTCGGGGGAGACATCCTGGTAACCAGGGTCTATATTCTTGTATTGTCGAGGCAGATTGATCCATAATTGCAGTCCCTGGTTAACTCCCTCCCTGGCGGGAAACTCCGAGTGCTCTACACCTTTTCCGGCGGTAATCCGCTGTAAGCCTCCTGTCTCTACAATCCCATCTTGCCCTGTGCTATCTTTATGGGCCAGAGCACCTTCCAACATATAGGTGATGATTTCAAAGCCTCCATGGGGATGGGTGGGGAACCCTGATGGCTTCTGAATGGAGAAATGGTCCAAGACAAGAAAGGGATCGATGGGAGAAAAGTAGGGGGTAGGAAAAACCCGTCGGATTCTCATCCCACCTTGATTTATTACTTGGAGTGCTTCCTTTTTAGTGGTGATGGCTTTTTCATCCTTTCTCATGCTTTTCTTATTTTTTATTGTACCATTGCTGCCGATTTTTGATAAAATAGGGTTCTGATCCTTCAAAATTTACTTTTACAAGAGGAGAACTGAGCTATGGAAGAGATTAATAAAGTCCTGGGAGAAGAAGTTTCTTTTCTAAAAGAAGCTTTTTTTATTCCCATTCATGAAGGGTACTCCCAGGATAAAAAATTTCTCGTCACTCATGCGGACCAGAAATATGTTCTTCGCTTGTTTGCGCCACAGGAGTATGAGCTAAAGAAAAAGGAGTTTGCCATTCTGCGTAAGATGGAAGCGTACCAGGTGAAGTGTCCAAGGCCCTTGGCCCTAGGGCTTTTAAAGGAGATCGATTCGGGTTACTTGCTCCTATCTTATCTGGAAGGGAGAAAGGAAAAGAGGCCTTGCAAGGGCTCACAGATGCTGAGCAATTTACCATTGGTGTGGAAGCAGGGAAGGAATTACGGAGGATGCACCAATACCAAGCGCCTGAAGGCATCGGTCCTTGGTATGATCGCAAGGTAAAAAAGCATCGGAGATATATGGAGGAGTATCTTGCCTTAGGAGTGAGGTTTCCCCATGATGACAAAGTATCCGCTTTTATTGAAGAATATCTGCACTATATGAAGGATCGTCCCAATTTGTTTCAGCACGATGACTTTCACCTCGGGAATATCGTGGTCAAGGAGAAAAGGATGAGCGGTGTGGTTGATTTTGAGCGATTTGACTGGGGGGACCCGATTCATGAGTTCCTCAAGGTAGGGATGTTTAGCAGGCAAGAGAGTATTCCTTTTTCCGTGGGACAGATCCTTGGTTACCATGATCACCAGGAGCCCTCAGATTCATTTTGGCGCCTGTATGCCCTTTATATTGCGATGTGCTTATTCTCCTCCGTTGTCTGGATATTGAAGGTTTATCCACAGGAGCTGGATCACATGTTACAACTCATCGATCAGGTCCTGGAAGACCATGACCTTTTTACTACCTTTAAGCCACAATGGTATAAAGAGCATCAAGCTTGATAAAGGAATGTAAAGCTTTATTTTCGTAGAAAAGTATGTTTAAAAAGGAGGATGACCGAGTGAATAGATCGAATTATTCGACTCAAGGAACAAATTTGTCTTTTGGGTAAAAGAAAAGGAGGAGATACCATGGGCCAACCACCAAGGGTGCGGCTGATCTTATCCGGGATCTTGATGATTTCGCTTCTATTTACTCCCTTTGTTTCCCTGGTAGAAGCTAAGGCAGAGAAGACGGGTCAGAATCATGCCAGCTTTAGCAAGGGAACATTGGAAGAGGCGGTTGTCAACGCGATGAGCGAGGCAACAACTGAACCGATTAAGGCTGCTTCTCTGCAAGAGAGGGCCCAGGTCAATGTGAAGCGCCAAGATCAAAGTGGTAAGTGGGTTTTTGGGACCGCGGTGATCGAGGCACCGAAGCAGGAAGGAATGTATCCCGAAGGTTGGATTTTTACCGCGAAGAAAACAAAGAACGGCTGGAAAGTGGGATTGGAAGGGAGTCAAACCTTTGCTGAGCTTGTGGAAGAAGCGCCATTGATAGAGGGGGGTGAAAAGGAGGCACTTCTGGAAACGAGTAAATTTCGCACCATGTCCACAGAGCGGACGGGACTTCGCTTGCCTTGGACAAATGGGCAAACATGGACGATGTCAGGCGGTCCCCACGGTTGGGCAGGCTATGATCGTCCCTACAGTTCCCTTGATTTTGCGGGGGGTGACCAGCGTGTACTTGCAGCACGCGGGGGATATGTATATACCATGTGTAGCAACAATCGGGGTTGGATTCGCATTGTTCATGATAATGGCCTAGCCACAGATTACTATCACCTGTGGGACAACATTGTACCGGTCAATGGAAGCTGGATCTCTGAAGGAGCCTTTCTTGGTTATACAGGAACTGATGTTTCTTGTGGAGGCGCTGCATCTGGGCGACATGTACATTTTGCCCTCCGGATGAACGGTGCCTATGTGAGTTTGCAACGGAAGGAAATTGGCGGATGGCTCTTTTTTGAGGGAGCGGCCTATAACGGGTATGCCATGCATGGGAGTACAGTTCGTTATCCCGGTGGAGCTTTGTACAATTACGGCCGCCTGACAGCCAATCAGGGAATTGTGGACGCTAATGGTGGGGGCACCGTCAATCTGCGCTCCGGTCCGGGAACCAACTATAGTATTGTCGGTTCGGTTAATGATGGTGCCATTGTGACGGTCACCTGCACCGCTTATGGTACCTCCCACAGTGGTCGTTATGGCAGCACCAGTCTATGGAATCGCCTTTCCAATGGCACTTGGATGAGCGATGCTTATTTGTATACAGGGACCAACGGTCCTGTGGCCCCACCATGTTGGTAGACTCCATTTATACTTCAGATAGAAATCTAGATTGGGACAGCTTTGGCTGTCCTTCTTTTTATATTTCTAAGTCATAGGTAAGATAAAAATTATTAAAGGATATTTATAGCAATGATGGAGGGGAAGATAAGTTTCTGTAGAATATGTTAAAGGTCAGTGTCCTGACGATAGAGGCAAAAGAGAAAGGAAGAGAAGTTTATGCTGTCCCCAACAGACATAAAGAATAAGAAATTTCGCCGATCCTTTTTTGGTTATGATTGTAAGGAAGTAGATGCATTTTTAGAAATGGTCTATGAAGACTATAAAATTATGCTTCAAAAGGATCAATGGAGTATAAAAGGTAAAATTGCGATAACCAAAGATGGGAGACGGTTACTGTCAGCCCTAGAAATTCATAATAAAGAATTTCGCCGGGTTTTTAGAGGTTATGATACTGATGAAGTAAATGAATTTCTTGACCTTGTGATAAAGGATGTAGGGAGTCTAGCCATAGAAAAAAAGGAGGCCAACAATTTATAGGTGAACTCGATGAAAATAGATATTTTAATTAACAGGTAGACCCTAAGGGGTCTTCTTTTCCTTTACTGAGTGAAGCATGTGGCAAAGCCGCTCCAGATCCAGGGGGAGCGGCCGGCACAATACTAGCCATTACTCCTGAATTTATCTTTTCTATGTCTATAATTGCATGTATCTTTCATTGCAACCGACCCCGAGCAGCGATGGGCCACACATCGACCAAGGTGCCTTTTTGGAACACATGAACCTCCTTAAAATTATTAACCACCGTGCAGGCATGGTTAGGAATCACTTCAAGATACTCTCCCAATTTGAGGGGGCCTTGTTTGGGATCGAGTTGTAAAAAGCCGTGCTCTTCAGAGAGCCGTTCTAAGGTGGCATCCGGTCTTTTGACTACATAGCCATATCCTTTCATAAAACCGAGACCATGGGCCCCCTGGTCGAGGCAGAAGGTTTTGCTCCCACCATCGATCAATGCCCGATGTGGGGTAGGGTGACTAATCACCTGCGTGACCACCTTAAGGGCACACTGTTCCCAAGTGGCTACACCGAGTCCCACTTGCATCGCGTCGTAAAAAACATAATTGCCCGGACGAATTTCTGTGACTCCCTTCACCTTTCCACTGATGGTGACAGAGGGAGTAGAGCCGACGGAGACCACGGAAACAGGAATGCCATTAGCCCGTAGGAGTTCGGCGGTCTGTACCATCAATCTGCCTTCCTCAAGGCCGATTCGCTGTTGTTCCTCCCGGTTGGCAGTGCCATAGATATGGCCGGCATGGGTGGTGATTCCCTCAAAGTGAAGGGCAGGCATTTTTACGATCTTTTGTGCCAAATGGAGGGTGGGTTTTCCTGGGAGGACCCCACAGCGGCCCATGCCTGTATCTACTTTGATTCGGACAGTCAGTTTCATACCAGCTGCAGTGAAGGCACGGGAAAGTGCTGCGGCACCTTCTTCATTATCCACAATGGTCCTGACTTCAGTTCGTTTAGCCAGTTGGAGTAAGCGGCGGATCTTTTTTTCGCCGATCACAGGATAAGCGATAAAAAGATCCTGTAGCCCATGGTCAGCCAGCACCTCTGCTTCTCCCAGTTTGGCTACGGTAAATCCCGTTGCCCCCTTAGCCTGTTGGCGACGAGCAATGGCCGGGCATTTATGGGTTTTTACATGGGGACGGAGGTGGAGTCCATGGTTTGCAGCAAATTGTGCCATCTGGGCAATGTTTTGATCCAACTGATCCAAATCCAACATTAAAAATGGCGTATCCAGCTCGTGTATGCTCATTTTATTTGCCCCTTTCCATCAGGTTAAAGCGAGTGTACCACAAGGAGAAAGAGGGAAGGAGGATTCTGATAAAATCGATTCTAATCCTTTTTAGGTGAGGGATCTGATGACCGTGGCCCTTTAGGCATTAAAAGAGCATCCATAGAATCAGCAGGAAAGGAAAAGCGTCTTATGTTGAAGATCAAAGATTTGATCAAGACCTATCCCAATGGTCGGCAGGCGCTACAAGGCGTCACCTTTCATCTTCAAGAGGGGGAGCGCGTAGTCCTGTTAGGTCCAAATGGAACCCTGCTGGTATCAGGTGCTTGGCTAGGGGTTGGCATGTTTCTCTTAAAGTGGCAGTAGAACTGGGCCCGACGGGCAGGCAGAGTGGGCAGTTATCTATAAAAACACTGGTTAACTACCAGCGTTTTTGTTTAGATGCTGATACCAATGTTTAGCACTGCGAAAAAATGATACTCCATTTTGAACCATCCCTAAAGCATCTTCGATGGACTTTTTTTCGGGATAAAACCGTTTGGCACTTTCATAAAATTGTTCAGCATAGGATCTCATTTCTTTAGTAGGAAGGAGTTTGATTGCTTCATTTTTCGGTAATTGCCAAGCTTCGATGGCGTTTTCCTTTTCAATGGTCAAGACATGATAGATGATCGGAGATACTTGAGTAGAAAGTAATCGTACCAATCGGTTTCGTTCTTTTAAGGCGGAACCATGAACCATCAATCCGATGAAAAAATTTTGGGTGTGCTGATAGTAGATCCTTGCTACCTGTTGAACAATCGGTTTTGCTTCCTCAGTTATTTTTGATACATCAAACATCACATTTCCACCTTATGAAATTTCCGTTGTGGGAATATATCACTACTTTAAAGGATGATCAACAATATTTGAAGACAAATCATCGGCTTTAATCGCATATTTTCCCGTGGTTGTAAAGGGGAAAAGGTTTTCATATGGATAGTAAGTAATTACTCACTTTTTTATTGACACGCCTCATGAAGAGCTTATATACTTCAGTTAGTGAGTGATCACTTACTTACTTTGGGGGGATAAGGATGAAGAGCCGAATTGGGGCGATGGTGAAGAAAGAGTTTATCCAGCTAAGCAGAGATCGGCGTACCTTGGCGATGATGATTTTGTTGCCAGTGATCGGGTTGATCGCCTTTGGCTATGCGGTCAGCTTCGATATTGATCAGATTCGGGTAGCGGTGGTAGATCAAGCTGAGAATGAGGCGAGCCGGGAGTTATGGGAAGAGCTGGAGGCTTACGAGGAGTTTATTCTTGATAAATCAATGAATGAAGAGCAAGCCCGCCAAGCGCTGTCAGAGGGTGACGTAGATGTGGTGATGGTTCTTCCAGCCGATTATCAGTTTTTCCCTCAGGAAGAAAGCGGAAAGATGCAGACCCTCGTCGATGGCAGCCGCTTGTTTACCGCTCAGTCCGCACTGTGGAAAATCCATGCCTTTATGATTGATGTGCAGCAAAAACAGTTTCAAGAGGTACAGGAGCAGATCCAAGGGATTGTAGAGTCGACAGAGGACTTGGGGGTCGATCTGTCTGCCAATGAAAAGTTGGTCGCTCTGGGACAACTCATACCGGCGGAAAAAATGAAAGAGCTCCAAAAAGCTCTGGAAGAGGTGATGGCTCAAGCGAAAGAGAAGCGGGCGGAGGCAATGCAAGAACATCTCGCTTCTTTATTGCCGGATCAAGAGATGATGGAGCCTGCGGTGGATGTACTTTATAATCCCGATTTAAAAAGTGTCCATTACATGATTCCCGGCTTAGTGGGATTGGTGCTGATCTTTATTACGACGCTGATGACTGCCCTGGGGATTGTCCGTGAAAAGGAACGGGGGACTTTGGAACAGCTGATTGTTTCCCCCTTGCGCCCCTTTGAATTGATTCTGGGGAAGTTACTTCCCTATATGTTGATTGCCCTGGTGGACTTTTTATTGGTATTAGGCGTGGGGATCACACTGTTTGATGTTCCCTTTACAGGAGAAATCGGATCCTTTTTCCTGGTGGCGATTTTTTTCTTGGTAGGTTCATTAGGGCTTGGTTTATTGATCTCAACAGTTTCGCAAAACCAGCAGCAGGCCATGCAGCTTGCGGTCCTCACCTTGGTGCCCCAGTTTATCTTATCTGGTTTTGTGTTTCCATTGGAGGCGATGCCTTGGGGGATTCGCTGGGCCGCATATTTAATGCCGCTCACTTATTTCCTCCCGATTAGTCGGGGCGTATTTCTTAAGGAGGCGACGGCTTTTGATTTTCCGATGGAGCTGGGGATTTTAACCCTTTATGCAGTTCTCTTTATCACCGTGGCTGCGATTCGTTTTCGACGCAACCTGGCCTAAGGAGGGTGGAGGATGCTACTTGATGTAAAGGATGTTTCCAAGGATTATGGGAAGGAGCGGGCTATCGCCAATCTCTCTTTTACCCTGGCGGCGGGAGAGATTTGTGGAGTCTTGGGTCCCGATGGGGCAGGAAAGACAACGCTATTACGTTTAATCGTGGGCTTACTTTCGCCTACAGAGGGCAGAATCAACCGAAAGGGATTACTTGGATATGTCCCCCAGGAGTTTGGCTTGTATGAAGAGATGAGTATCCGAGAGAATCTGTTCTTCTTTGGACAGCTGCATGGAATGGATAAAAAGAAGATCCGAGAACGGATGGAAGAATTGTTGGCCTGGACAGGTTTGGCGCCCTTTGTAGAACGACAGGCCGGTTACCTTTCTGGAGGGATGAAGCGAAAGTTGGAAATGGCAGTAGCGATGCTCCATGAGCCAGAGCTATTGGTGCTGGATGAGCCGACCAATGGTGTGGATCCCGTATCCCGACAGGAAGTGTGGCAGATGATTACCCGGATTGGTAAGGCGGGAACAGGAGTGCTTGTTTCCACACAGTATTTGGAGGAAGCACGCTATTGCAACCGGGTGCTCTTCTTGGAAAAAGGGAGCTTATTGCAAGAGGCAGTTCCCTCCACCTTGATTCAGGATTTTCCCTACAAAGTGGTGGCGATTCGTGAGGCTTTTCGGTCTCGAGGTCGTTTTTCGGATCTGTTACTGGCGGAACAGGGAGTGATCGATGTATATACCCGAGGGGCGGATCTGGTGGTGATTTGTGAGGATCCAGAGGTGGTCGATGTTCTTGCAAGGGAAGAAGAGGATGTGGTGATAGAGGAAGTAGCCCCTTCTTTTGAAGATATTTTTATCCACGCCCTACAACAGAAAAGGGGGGAGATTCCATGATTCAATTGGAACGGGTGACGAAGCGCTTTGGCCAGTTTACCGCAGTAGATCAAGTGTCTCTTACAGTGGCTCCGGGGCAAATCTATGGATTACTCGGGGCCAATGGGGCTGGGAAAACCACTTTGATCCGGATGATGTGTGGACTGATAACACCCACATCTGGTGGAGGAAAAGTAGCCGGGTATGATATGGTATCTGAGCGGGCAAAGATCAAGGAGAAGATCGGTTATATGTCCCAGAAGTTTTCTCTTTACCCGGACTTAACGGTGGAAGAAAATTTGCTTTTTTATATGCAGTTGTATAGGGTAACAGAAGAGGGAGCGCGGATGGAGGCCCTATTGGATCACTTTGATCTAGCGGAAGTACGAAAAAAGCGGGTGGAGCAGCTGGCCAGTGGCGTGCGTCAGCGGGTAGCCTTTGCCGCCGCAATTGTTCATGATCCACCGCTGTTGTTTCTTGATGAGCCTACCAGTGGTGTAGATCCCCTGTACCGGCGTCATTTTTGGGAGGGACTCTACCGTCTAGCAGAGGAAGGAACGACCATCTTAATCACCACCCATTACATGGATGAAGCTGAGCGGTGTGAGCGATTGGCGCTGATGAATCGGGGCCGGATCGTGGCGGAGGGCAGATTGACCGATCTTAAGAAAGAGTACTCCTCTGTGACGGATCATTCTCCCCCCACATTGGAAGCGATTTTTCACCGAATTACTGCTGAGGAAGGAACGGATGATGGAGAAGAAGGAGTCGAACATAACGGATTGGGATAAGTGGACCAAGCTCATTTCCGAAGAATATGGAGTGAATCTGGATAAAACAGATCAGGAGACTGAGAAGCAGAAACGAATCTTGGAAGCTGCACTTCATTTTTTTGCGGAGAAGGGTTATAGTGGGACTTCTACAAGCATGATTGCCGAACGGGCCCAAGTGGCGGAGGCGACCATTTTTAAGCATTATAAGTCCAAAAAAGGATTACTCCTTCGCTTGGTGATCCCTGCTTTGGGGAAGGTGGCTACCCCTTATCTCATTCGTTCTGTTTTGAATATCATTGATCAGGATAAGCCGCTATACCAGTTGGCACAGGAAATCTATGCGGATCGGGTGCACAAGATTGAGGCCAATTGGGATAAGGTTCGCTTAATTTTGGTAGAAAGTCTTTTTCATCCTGAATTGAGAGAAGCGTTAAAGAATCATGTTTTAAAAGCAATCTATGAAGTGATGTCAGAGCGGATCGAAGAACTGAAGGCTGCAGGGCGGATCCGACAAGATATTCCAACCCATGCGCTGATCCGTAGCTTTATGTCCATTGCGCTGGGGTATCTCATTGCTCGCAACTTTGCGCCAGAAATTATGGCTCAAGGAAAAGAGGAAGAAGAGCTGGCTTGGATGGCGGAGATCGCTCTTTATGGGGTAGCTGGGCCGGCGGAGAAGGAGTTGTGGCGAGAAAAGGAAGAGTGATGGATAGCCAAAATATTGATTGACTCCTAAGAAAAATCGATTATTATTGAGTAAAATGTGTACCTTATTCATCACTTTATATCCGAGTTTGGAGTCCAACTTTTATGGTGTGTGGTTGTTTGGAGCTGCACTGGGAGCTGTCATGTCGATGCTCCTTTATTGGGTTGAGGTCAAGTTGGGTTGGCGGGAATGGAAGTGGCATACCTTTTTCAGTCGGATCACAGTTGGAGCCGTTACCCGTTCTTTGATCCATGGCCTTGGAACCCTTGGTCAACTCGTGTGGTTGGTAAGGGGGAGACGATGGCTTGAAGGGATTGGATTTTCCGCGAAGCTAATCCGAAGTGCCAAATACCTGTTGATTGCCAAGGGCTTCTTTCTGAATCGTCTGGTAGGAAAAATGGGCTTAAAAGAAGGAAAAGGATGGCTTTATTTTGATAGCTGGCTGACCCCGATCTACCAGTTTTTACAGAGAAAACTGCCCCGGCGGTTTGGAAAAAGAAAATAGAGTTTGAAGCTTATTGGCAGATTATCCCTTGCAGATTAAGAAAAGACGACCACTTTTAAGTGGTCGTTTTTCTCTAGAAGCTTGGTAAAAAGAGTGTGAATAGATACTCAAAGAGTACGCTTTTGGTCAGCCAGAGATAAAGAGCAAAAATCGCAAAGGTAATCATGATTCCATAAAAAGGATCGAAATTTGCTTTGGCCTCATCTTTGAAAGAATAGAGGGTGATCACCGTTCCTGCGATGAGTCCTGCAAGGAGAAATAGATAGGCAAAGGTAGATAGCGTTGGAAGTGCTACCAAAGCGGTAAAAAAGTAAAAGGCCCTCATCACCATAGGGACAGTTGCCAGGGCACCAAAGCGAGCAATCACATCATGAAAGTGGATGCTTGCATTCATTAAAAATAGCACCACAATCAGGATGGCACCGGCTGCTACCAAGGATGCTCCTGCCCCATAAAAAAAGAGCGTAAAAAAGGTTTCAAAGAATGGGATTTCAGGAGCAAAAAAACCGGTCGACAGCTCCTTAAGATGAAAATAACCGCCCAAGCCGAAGAAAAGAGCAAGGAGTAGGAGGTTGATATACCCGTAGGAAAATTGTTCCCGGGGTGTTTTTACTCCTGTGAGGACAGGGCTTTTCAGATTTTCAACTACGAAATCCCAATAGTTTTTAGAAGCCTCTGTTCCTTTTTCAATCAAAGGATGAGTTTCTGTTTGGGTTTTCGGTTGTTCTGATGTGGCAGCAGCTTGATTATGCACGGGATGCCCACAAGAACTGCAGAAAGCTACGTTATCTTGAATGGGATTTCCACATTGACTACATTGCACAAAAGATCAAGCCCTCCTGTAAATATGATCTGCCTCTATATTACAATTTTTTGTGGAAAAGTAAAAGGACAGAATTTACTTATTTAGAAGGTTTAAGTCAAAAAAGTAAGAACCTAGGAAATATGACGGGTTTTAAAGTAATGACTTAATTTGCTTTTTCTCTATACCAATATATTTTTTCTCGAGATGTTAAAAGTTCCTCTTCTGATTTTCTTGATCTACTAGGCTTCATGAACCCCTGGAGGGCGATAGTCATAAAATGTAACGATGATCTTCGCCGAGGGGGAAATCAAGATGTATCCTTATTACCATGGCTATATTGAGGCCAAAGAGGGAGCAAGGTTAGTCCGGGAGATTGCGCAGGCGATCAATGGGGAGTATAGTGCGATTGCTTGTTATGAAGAATTGATTAAGATGGCACCAACAGAGGAAGAGAAGAAGCGGATTGGAGAGATCCGGGAGGATGAAGTTCGTCACTTTCGACTTTTTTCCAATCTTTATACCAAGCTGACCAATCGAAAGCCGGTGCCTCGGATCACGGAGAAGTGTCCCGGGGAGTATAAGGCAGGGTTGATCGCTGCTTTTTATGATGAACAGGAAACGGTTGATTTCTACTTGGATATTGCGGATCGGGCTCGAGATCCTTTTATAAAAGAAGTATTCCGCCGCGCAGCCGCTGATGAACAGAATCATGCCGTCTATTTTCTTAACTATATGGTGAAGCATAATGTCTACCATTCTTGTGATTAGGATATAAAAAAATAACAGATGGGATGGCCCATCTGTATTTTTTAATAAAGGTAAGGAAGGATTTTATACGTTTCTTTCTGATATTGCCGGTAGGAAGGACCAAAGTAGCTGAGCATCATCTGCTCTTCTACTTTCATCCGATAGGAATAGACTACGAAAAAGATTTTGAGATTGATAATCACCCCTGGCCAAGAAGAAAGAGCCAAAGCGTACCCGACAAAAATTAAAAGTGTGCCTAAGTATCCGGGATGACGCAAAACTCGGTACAATCCCTTGCGGATAATTTGATGACTTTCCTGGATACTGATAAAGCGGCTAAAATAGCGGCCCAATGTTCTCATTGCAGCGACGCGGACTCCTACCCCTGCCAGTCCAATTAGGATGCCTGCTGAAACATAGAGTGGTTGGCTTGGCCCTTTTCCTAGCAAGTGAATCCATGTGGGGAGTAAAAACATTAATAAATTAGAAACAGCGATCAGAATACTAGAGAGGTGATTGTACCGCTGTTCCTTCTTAGGGGATTTCCGCAAAAGTTCCGTCAGAAGGTAAAGAGCAACTGGGGAGTAGGCGATCAGACTCATGGAATACCTCTTCTCTTATGAAGTAGATTGAGGTATTTTATGCATGATTCTATTGAAAGGAAACGGTTGTTTTGCGGAAGTTCGAGGATAGAAGTTAAACCAAGCGTTCAAAGCCGCTGAGCAGACCGACTCCTTTGAAGCGGGCATGAGCATGGGGACCGACGGCAATCTGATCGATCCGGATTTTTCCTTCCAGGGAAAATCGATTCATCGTTTCAATATGAATCGTGCAGGTTTTCACAGAGTGAAATAGATCTTCAAGGCGTTCAGCACTTTCGGAATCAATTTCTTCAGCTTCTACAGCCCATTCTTTTAGATTATTTGGTCCTGGAGCATTTAAAAGAAGGTTCGCCTGCTTAAAAAAGATGGGGATGGTTCGCCCATCAGTATGAACGATCAAGGTTCTCACAGGAATGGGATCGTACATCTTTCCTTCTCCTTTGACTCCTTGGTGGTGGTTCTGTCGGTGATTTTCTGTATCTCTTGTTATTTTGATTGTACATATTCAGGAAACTCTCTTAAAAATGCAAGTACTGTTGCTTCATATTGTTCATCTGGAATATCTAAAATTTTCTTCTGATCAATTTCAAAAAAGTAAAATTGTTCTCCAGGCCGCTCCCGGTCATAATACATGGCATACATCTTATCTTCGTGATAAAAGGTAGCTCCCAAGGCTGCCTGAATGGTTTCAGAATCAGTCTCTAGTCGGGGAAAAAAGATATCTTCCACTTGATCGAGGACCAGTTCTTCATAGGTTTCCCCGGGATAGAGTAAATGGAGTTCCCCCTCTTTTTCCTCGGCAATAAAAAGCTGTTTTTTGGCCTCTTTCGGCCAGATAAGGAGTAGATGTTTTACATTTTCATGAATAAATACATATTGGTGTGGTGTTTTAAACTGGATATTCATGCATGCTCCTCCACCATTGTGTTTAAATTTAATATATCATGTACACAGCAATAAAAAAACAAGGATGAGAAAAGAGGTTCTTTGAGACGATGCATTTTTAGCAATATTTTCCCAGGCTTGTATCTGAATCCGCTTTATCTTAAGATAAGAACATACGTTCTGTAACCGTGAAGGAAGCATTTTTATCATTACCACACACTTTCAAGATCCGGTGTGCATTGTTGATCCCAAAGTTCGGTTCGAGAAAGTGGGGGAGGAGAAGATGAATCGTGGAAATAAGTTATGGGTAGGGCACCGGATGATACTGCCTCAGTATGTGGAGGTTCTTCAAGAAAAGGAGAAAAAGGAGGAGCCACCAAGGGAACTGGATGAGCAGTGGAAGGAAGAGCTTGATTGGATACTGGAAGAAGCCAAAGAGCGGCAGTCGCCCTTACGGATTACAGTACAGAAGGGAACGGAATCCTCTATTATTATTGGGGTGCTTGAAAGGATGGATCCAGAGTTGCAGCGGATTCAAATCCGCACAAAGGAGAAGTTAGTAAATATACAGCTAAATCATCTTCGAGATGTAGAATGGGTAGAGGAATTGTAGGATGTATTTTCAATCATTCTTAAAGCATGCTATACTGGTAAGCGGGAATCATCCTTAACGATTGCGGAACGGGGCAAAAATGGGTCGCCGGTTTCCGCACTACGCTTACCGGGGAGGGTTGTACCTTGAGTTCACCAACAAAGCCTTGGTCCGACCAGAACGAAGAAAATGATTTTCTCGATATGGTTGTTGGCACAGTAGTTTCTACCGTTATTTTTATGGGAATTGCGGCTGTAGCAACTGTGGTCAGCCTCTTTATTTAAGGGTTGGTAATGGAGGGCTTTTTCCAGCCCTCTGTTTTTGTGATTCATAAGAGTTTCTAATTTTTTCCTCAAGGAATGGGAAGGACCAGTTGTACATAGCAAGCTGTGAAGGCCATTTCAAAAAGAGGAAGCACGCTACAAAGGCGTATGATTTATAATTTTATTGTTGGTAGTTGGGAGCGTGCTCTTGTTTGGCTTGCGCGAGGCAAACTTTGGTGAAGAGCTTCGGTTTGCGTTATACTTTCAGGTAGCATCTTCATATGGCCATGTATTTTTTAACACCAAATGGATAGGAGGATGGAGCGATGAATGTACACGAGTACCAAGCGAAAGAAATATTGAAGTCTTATGGCGTTACCGTCCTGAAGGGACATGTAGCCTTTACTCCGGAAGAGGCGGTGGAAGCAGCCAAGAAAATTGGTGGCGATTTGTGGGTAGTAAAAGCTCAGATCCATGCGGGAGGCCGTGGAAAAGCGGGTGGTGTGAAAATTGCCCGTAGTCTCGATGAAGTGAAGCAGTATGCTACCGAACTGTTAGGAAAAGTGTTGGTTACCCATCAGACCGGGCCGGAAGGGAAAGAGGTAAAGCGCCTCTTTATTGAAGAAGGATGTAAAATTCAAAAGGAATATTATATTGGAATGGTCGTAGATCGTTCCTCTGGTCGTATCGCTGTGATGGCCTCAGAAGAGGGTGGAACGGAGATTGAAGAAGTAGCGGCAGCTACCCCGGAAAAGATCTTTACTGAGCTTGTTGATCCTGCAGTGGGCCTTCTGCCTTTCCAAGCACGGAAGCTGGCCTTTGCGATCAATATTCCCAATAACCTGGTTAACCGAGCAGCCAAGTTTATTATGGGCCTCTATCAGGCATTTGTGGACAAGGATTGCTCCATGGCCGAGATTAACCCACTAGTGACAACCGAAGATGGACAAGTAGTCGCTTTGGATGCCAAGTTGAACTTTGATGATAATGCACTCTTCCGTCATCCAGAGATTTTGGAGCTACGGGATTATGATGAAGAAGATCCAAAAGAAATCGAAGCATCCAAATATGACCTAAGCTATATTGCTCTGGATGGTAACATTGGCTGCATGGTCAATGGAGCTGGCTTAGCGATGGCGACGATGGATATTATTAAGCATTATGGCGGTGAACCAGCCAACTTCTTAGACGTAGGTGGCGGGGCAACTGCGGAAAAAGTGACCGAGGCCTTTAAAATTATTCTCGAAGATGAGAATGTAAAAGGAATTTTGGTCAACATTTTCGGCGGAATTATGAAGTGTGACGTCATCGCTACAGGAGTCGTTGAAGCGGCAAAACAAGTAGGATTGGATCGTCCCTTGGTAGTTCGTTTGGAAGGAACCAACGTTGACCTTGGGAAGGAGATCCTCAATAAATCTGGACTTAACATTGTGGCAGCAGATTCGATGGCAGATGCCGCAGAAAAAATTGTTGAGTTGGTAAAATAATCTTCAACCCATCATTTATGAAAGGCGGGTTATAACGTGAGCATTTATGTAGATCGTAATACAAAAGTAATTACACAAGGGATTACGGGAGCTACTGGACTCTTTCATACTCAACAGGCAATTGAATACGGCACCAAAGTGGTAGGCGGTGTTACTCCTGGTAAGGGAGGTACCACGGTAGAAGGTGTTCCGGTTTTTAATACCGTGGCTGAAGCAGTAGAAGCCACAGGAGCAAATGCTTCTGTTATCTATGTTCCCCCAGCCTTTGCTGCGGATGCCATTATGGAAGCAGCAGATGCGGGGTTGGAGCTGGTGGTCTGTATTACCGAAGGGATCCCAGTGTTAGATATGGTAAAGGTAAAGCGTTACCTGGAAGGGAAGAAAACACGCCTGATTGGACCGAACTGCCCGGGCGTTATTACCCCTGGTGAATGCAAGATCGGTATTATGCCTGGTTATATTCATAAGCCTGGACATGTAGGAATTGTTTCCCGCAGTGGAACCCTTACTTACGAAGCGGTTCATCAATTGACCACCCGAGGAATTGGGCAATCCACGGCAGTTGGAATTGGTGGAGATCCGGTGAATGGAACTAACTTTATCGATGTTCTTAAAGAGTTCCAAGCAGATCCAGATACTGAAGCAATAATTCTGATTGGTGAAATTGGTGGTACAGCAGAGGAAGAAGCGGCCGAGTGGATCCGTGACAATATGACCAAGCCCGTAGTCGGTTTTATTGGTGGACAGACGGCACCTCCAGGAAAGCGGATGGGTCATGCTGGAGCCATCATTTCCGGTGGGAAAGGAACTGCTGCAGAGAAGATTGCTAAGTTGGAAGAGTGCGGCGTAACCGTTGCGAAGACACCAGCAGTAATTGGAGAAACCTTGGTCCGAGTGTTGGAGGAGAAGGGTCTCCTCGAAAAATGCAAATCGGAAAAATAAGTAAAAAGAATGGGGAACCTATTGCGTGGGTTCCCCGTTCTTTAATATATAGGACTTTTTGGACAAGACTTGTCTTTAAGAACAGTCGGTTCTCTTTGGAGGTAGATTTTTGTGAAACCCCGGGATGGTTTGATTGCCATGCATCAGATAAAAGGGGTTGGCTGGCAAACCATTAACCGTCTGATGGAATTAGGATGGTCACCGGATCAAGAGCTAACGGGAGAGCATTTGAAGGGGTTACGTCAGCTTCGTTTAAAATCTGAAACCATTGAGAGAATCCAGTGTACCTGGTCTCCTCATTGGATCCGGCAAGTTACGGAGCAACTAAAGCAGCAACAGATTGAAACGATCACTCCCTTGGATGAGGATTATCCTGAGCTGTTGCTCCAAATTCCCCAACCTCCATGGGTGCTCTACTTAAAAGGGGATCCCTCTCTGCTTCAGCTGCCGAAAATCGCTATGGTAGGAACACGGAAGCCGACTTCCTATGGGATCCGGGTGGCCCGAAAGTTAGCCAAAGAGCTGTCTGAGGTCGGATGGCTGGTAGTAAGTGGGATGGCCCAGGGGATCGATGGAGTGGCCCACCGTGGGGCAATGGAGGGAAGTGGGCAGACAATCGCAGTACTTGGCTCTGGAGTTGATGTGGTGTATCCTCGAAAACATGCCCCTTTATATAAGGAAATTGTGAAAAAAGGATTGGTATTATCGGAAATGCCGCCTGGTACGCCTCCTCACCCTGGTCTATTTCCCCAACGAAATCGAATTATTAGTGGCTTAAGTTATGGAACCCTAGTTGTAGAAGCAGCGGAGCGGAGTGGATCACTGATTACAGCTGATTTTAGTATGGAGCAGAATCGGGAAGTTTTTGCCGTGCCAGGTCCCATCACCTCGCTACAAAGCAAGGGAACTAACCGACTGATTCAACAAGGGGCCAAGGTAGTGCTCGATGTAGCAGATGTTTTGGAGGAGTTCCCTTTTTACTCCCCAACACCTTGTAACCCGAAAAAAGAAGAAGAGAAGCAATTAAGCCTCGAGGAGAGTCAATTGCTCGCAGTGATTGGTGATGAACCCCTTCATGTGGATGAGGTAGCGCATCGGACAGGCTTTCCTATCGCACTTATTCATCAGTACCTGTTGTCCCTTCAAATGAAAGAGCTGGTTCGCCAGCTGCCGGGATCGCAATTTGTGCGCAAGGATTAGGCCTAAAAATTCTAATCATATAAATGGTACATAGGAGTTTGGCCGGATAGATAAGTTTCCGGTCTTTTTATCTTAAAATAGTTGCCATTTGAAGGGTACATGGTTGACGTATAATGTGATGGGGAAAGTAATAAGGAAACAAAGAGAGGAAACACCTTAAAAAATGGTAATTGATGGAGAGCCCATTTTCAGCCCTGCAGTGGTATTGTAATAAATGTTGAGTCAAAGTAGATTAAGGCCTAGAAAAGAGGAAGAGGAAGTAGGGTATGTATGATCCTTTCTCTTTCTGGGTAGGCTGGCGAAAAGAAATCGTTGCTGATTTTTATCACCATCTGATATTGTATTTCCAACGCTTTTTTTTAGAGGTAAAGAGTTCATATAGAAAAAGGACGTGTTTTTTGTGAGGGGAGGACAACCAAGATGGCTGATTCCTTGGTTATTGTTGAATCGCCCGCTAAGGCCAAGACCATCGGGAAATACTTAGGTAAAAAATATATCGTGAAAGCATCAATGGGCCATGTGCGGGACCTGCCCAAAAGTCAATTGGGAGTGGATACTGAAAATAGGTTTGATCCAAAATATATAACCATTCGCGGTAAGGGAGATATCCTCAAAGAGCTGCGTCAAGCGCAGAAAAAAGTGAAGCGGGTCTACCTAGCAGCGGACCCGGATCGTGAAGGAGAAGCAATCGCCTGGCATTTGGCTCATAGTTTAAATTTGGATAAGGATGAAAAGTGCCGGGTGGTTTTTAACGAGATTACCAAACAAGCGGTACAGGAAGCTTTTAAAAATCCTCGGACCATCAACATGGATCTGGTAAACGCTCAACAGGCACGACGGATCCTGGACCGTTTAGTAGGATACCAAATTAGTCCGTTGTTATGGAAAAAGGTGCGAAAAGGGCTAAGCGCAGGCCGGGTACAATCTGTCGCGCTAAAGCTGATTATTGATCGGGAAAAAGAGATCCGAAATTTTAAGCCGGAAGAATACTGGACCGTTACTGCCAAACTTCAAGCAGAAAATGAGGAATTGGAAGCCAAGTTTTATGGATATCAAAACGAAAAAACAGAGCTTAAGAACAAAGAAGAAGTGGATGCGCTTCTAGAAAAAATTAAGGGCAAACGGGCCATGGTTGCCAGTGTAAAGGAGACCAAGCGTCGTCGTAATCCTCCACTTCCCTTTATTACTAGTACGCTGCAACAAGAAGCAGCACGGAAACTGGGCTTTCGTACAGCAAAGACCATGTCCGTGGCCCAACAATTATATGAAGGAGTGGAACTTGGGAAACAAGGAACAGTCGGCCTCATAACCTATATGCGGACAGACTCGACACGGATTGCCAAGTCGGCTGCTGAAGAAGCAAAGAAATTTATTCTAGACCGTTTTGGCCCGGAATTTGTTCCTGAGCAGCCGCGGGTACAGAAGAAAAATACCGGGGCTCAGGATGCCCATGAAGCGATCCGTCCTACGGATGTGATGAACGAACCTGGAAAGATAAAAGAATATCTCACCCGGGATCAATTCCGTCTTTATAAATTGATCTGGGAGCGTTATGTAGCTAGCCAAATGGCGCCCGCCTTAATGGATGCTGTGACCGCCGATATTGCGATTGGAGAGGCAACCTTCCGGGCGACGGGTTCCAAAGTGAATTTTCCAGGTTTTATGAAGGTATATATTGAGGGGACCGATGAAGTAAAACAACAGAAGGAACGCTTCTTGCCCCCATTAAGTGAGGGTCAGCGATTAAAAAGGCTGGGCATCAATCCTGAACAGCATTTTACACAGCCTCCACCCCGTTATACGGAAGCGCGTTTGGTGAAAGCGATGGAAGAGCTAGGAATTGGTCGGCCTAGTACCTATGCTCCGACATTAGAGACGATTCAAAAGCGCTGGTATGTAAGGCTTGAGGAGCGACGCTTCGTATCTACGGAGTTGGGAGAAATTGTAGTTGAATTAATGGAACAATTCTTTCCAGAGATTATTAATGTGGAATTTACTGCAAAGATGGAAGAGCAATTGGATGAGATTGAAGAAGGTCAGGTGGATTGGGTAGAAATCCTAGATGCTTTTTACAAACAATTTTCTGAGCGTCTTGCGATTGCCGAGAAGGAGATGGAAAAAATTCAGGTTGAAGAGGAAGTGTCTGACGAAAAGTGTGAGAAATGCAATCGCCCCATGGTGTATAAATTTGGCCGTTATGGTCGGTTTCTCGCTTGCTCTGGTTTTCCTGAATGTCGGAATGCCAAACCCATCCTAAAAACCATTGGGGTAAAGTGTCCCAAGTGCAAGCAAGGTGAAATTGTTGAGCGGAAGAGTAGCAAAAGACGACGTACTTTTTATGGATGTGATCAATATCCCGACTGTGATTTTGTTTCTTGGGATAAACCGATCAACCGTCCCTGTCCCAAGTGTCAAAGCCTACTGGTGGAGAAAAAGGCGTCGAAGCGTGTGGTAATCAGGTGTACACAATGTGATTATGAGGAAGCAGATGCTTAATTTTCTCCTTTAAATAAGGTGAAGACCGATTCAGAATTTTACAAGGGGGACACATATTTTTCCTTGCAGTTGATCAAAGGGCTATGGTACCATAAACTTGATATTGGTGGAGTATGGTAAACTAAGGGCGGGAGACTGTTTACTTTTCATCCATTTAAAGAGGTCGCCACTTAAAAACAGCAGTTTCGATCCTGCTGTTTCTTTTTTAAATGAAAGATAAAAATAAGCCTCTTGGAAGCGAAGTAAGAGGAGGGGGAAAATGGATACTTTTCGCGGTACCACAATTTTTGCGATTCATCATCAAGGAAAGTCAGCAATGGCTGGAGATGGACAGGTTACTTTTGGAAATCAGATGATTATGAAGCAACAGGCTAAAAAAGTGCGCCGCTTGTTTCGGGGCCAAGTGGTGGCCGGTTTCGCCGGTTCGGTTGCCGATGCGGTTACCTTATTTGAGAAGTTTGAGGGTAAGCTGGAGGAATTTCAGGGAAATCTGACTCGAGCTGCAGTGGAACTGGCCAAAGAGTGGCGTGCAGATAAAGTGTTACGTCGCCTAGAAGCGATGTTAATTGTCATGGATGCAAAGCAACTCCTGCTGGTCTCAGGTAGTGGTGAAGTGATTGAACCGGACGATGGGATGCTCGCGATTGGTTCCGGGGGGAGCTTTGCTTTGGCAGCAGGACGGGCTTTAAAGCGTCACGCTCCCAATTTAAGTGCTCGGGAGATTGCACAGGCTTCCCTTGAGATTGCCAGTGAAATCTGCGTCTTTACCAATGACCAAATCATCGTGGAGGAGGTATAATTGTGGACCTGATGGCAAAAAATATGACACCCCGCCAGATTGTAGCGGAGCTGGACAAATATATTGTTGGTCAGCAGGAGGCGAAGCGTGCAGTCGCCATCGCACTCCGTAACCGCTACCGACGTAGCTTGTTGTCGGAAGAGTTGCGGGATGAAGTTGTGCCTAAAAATATTCTTATGATTGGACCAACAGGGGTCGGAAAAACAGAGATTGCTCGGCGGCTGGCTAAACTGGTCGGAGCTCCCTTTATTAAGGTGGAGGCGACCAAGTTTACCGAAGTGGGTTATGTAGGCCGGGATGTAGAGTCAATGGTCCGGGATCTGGTGGAGACGTCCATTCGGATTGTTAAAGCAGAAAAGCTGGAACAGGTAAAAGAAAAAGCTGAAGAGATGGCCAACGAACGGATTGTCTCGATTTTGGTTCCATCAGGAAAAGGAAGCGGGATAAAAAATCCCTTGGAAATGTTCTTTAGCCAGTCGGGTCAAACCAGCTCCAAGCCGGAGGAAGAAGAACAGACAAAAGTACGGGAGCGAAGAAATGAGATCCGGCGGAAATTAAAAGCGGGTGAATTGGAAGATCAAGTGATTGAGATCGAAGTGGAAGACCAGGCCCCGGCGATGTTCGACATGTTTGCAGGCTCTGGGATCGAGCAAATGGGGATTAATATGCAGGAAATGTTGGGCCATATATTGCCTAAGAAAACCCGAAAGCGTCGCCTTGCGATTCGGGAAGCCCGTAAGGTGTTGGCCCAGGAAGAAGGACAAAAACTCATCGATATGGATCAGGTGATCCAAGAATCTGTGGAGCGGGCGGAACAGTCAGGAATTATTTTTATTGACGAAGTCGATAAAATCGTTGGCAAAGATGGACAGACCGGTCCAGATGTTTCCCGGGAAGGGGTGCAGCGGGATATTTTACCCATTGTAGAGGGTTCAACGGTGATGACCAAATATGGTCCCGTTAAAACAAACCATATCCTATTTATTTCTGCAGGAGCTTTCCATATGGCGAAACCCTCTGACCTTATTCCAGAGCTTCAAGGGCGCTTTCCGATCCGGGTAGAGCTTAAAGATTTGACTGCCGAAGATTTTGTCCGCATTCTGACGGAGCCGAAAGGTGCCTTGTTAAAGCAGTATACTGCGCTGTTGGAGACCGAAGGCGTGCGGGTCGTTTTTACTGATGAGGCAGTAGAGGAGATTGCGCAAATTGCAGCCGATGTCAATCGAGAGACAGAAAATATTGGTGCCCGACGCTTACATACCATTTTAGAGCGTCTGTTGGAGGAGCTCTCTTTTGAAGCCCCGGATATTCATCTATCAGAAGTAGTGATTACACCGCAGTATGTTCGCGAACGTCTTGCCGACATTGCAAAGGATCGCGACCTGAGTCAATACATTTTGTAACGAATAGGAGGAGTATTGGATGAGTCTCTTGTCCAAAGCCCGCCAGATCAATGGAATGTTACAACAAACCGGTGGACAGGCTGTAAGCTTTATGAAAATGGCTGAGTTATTGAGGGATGTGGTCGAAGCCAATATTTTTATTGTCTCTCGGAAAGGAAAGATTCTGGGTTACGGGCTGGTGCAAGAGTATGAATCGAAAGAACTGACGGATCTGCTTCAAGGAACGGGACGGCTGCCACAGGAATACAATGAACAAATAAAAACTTTGGAAGAAACCTCTCCCAATCTCGAAGAGACAAGTCCCTTTAGTTTTAACCAAGTAGTAAATTCCGTGATTCGGAATCGCTATACGACGGTAGTACCAATCAATGGTGGTGGAGAGCGGTTGGGGACACTGCTCGCTACGAGGATTCAGGACCCCTTTACCAATGACGATTTGGTTCTGACAGAATACGGTGCTACAGTCGTAGGAATTGAAATCCTGAAAAAGAAATCAGAGGAAAAAGAGGCAGAAGCGCGGGAGAGAGCCATGGTTCAGTTAGCTCTCGATTCTCTTTCTTATAGTGAATTGGAAGCGATTGAGCATATTTTTGAGGAACTCGATGGGCAGGAAGGATTGTTGGTAGCAAGTAGAGTAGCGGATCGCGCGGGCATCACTCGCTCCGTGATCGTAAATGCCCTTCGCAAGTTGGACGGTGCGGGTGTCATCGAATCTCGTTCCCTTGGGATGAAAGGAACCTATCTACGAATTTTGAATGAAAATTTGTTGCCGGAGCTGGAAAAACTGAAAGGATAAAAAGAAAGGAAAGCAAGAACGGTTAATTTAAACTCAATCCAAGCTTGATGAAGTCCTCAGTTTTCGTATGCTCCAATTTTTTCGGGATTGTGGAAAAAAGGTCACAAAAGGATTTGCTTTGCTCATTCTTTTTCTTGCAGGTAGGTATAGGGATATGATATATTATTGAGCGGTAACATCACACACGTTGGTGGACTGGGACAAGGCGGTGCCGCAAGCGCTGCGGTTTTTGTTCCTGTAGGAAGCTGACGGAGGATAAACCAAAGGAGGCTTTTTTTGAATGGCTGTAGTATCTATGAAGCAACTGCTGGAAGCTGGGGTTCACTTCGGACATCAAACCCGTCGTTGGAACCCAAAAATGGCTAAGTATATTTTTACCGAACGGAATGGGATCTATATTATTGACCTACAAAAAACGGTCAAAATGATCGAAGAAGCGTACGAATATGTACGGGATCTCTCCGCTCAAGGTGGAACTCTCCTCTTCGTAGGAACGAAAAAACAAGCCCAGGATGCAGTAAAGGAAGAGGCAGAACGCTGCGATATGTTTTATGTAAACCACCGCTGGCTTGGGGGTACCTTAACAAACTTCCAGACCATTCGTAAGCGGATTGAGCGTTTACATCAATTAGAGGCAATGGAAGAAGATGGTACATTTGAAGTGCTACCAAAGAAAGAAGTTGTAATGCTACTTAAGGAGAAGGCACGCCTTGAGAAATTCCTCGGCGGAATCAAAAATATGAAAAAACTTCCCGATGCCATCTTTATCATCGATCCTCGCAAAGAGCGGATTGCCGTAGCAGAAGCCCGCAAATTGGGGATCCCAATCATTGCCGTTGTCGATACAAACTGTGATCCCGATGAAGTGGATTACATCATTCCAGGAAACGACGACGCGATCCGTGCAGTACGGTTGTTTACCTCAAAAATGGCTGATGCTGTGTTGGAAGGCAAACAAGGAGAGCAAAGCGCGTCCTAAATGAGTTAGTAAGTAAGGGCGGCTGTGATGTCGCCCTTTTTATAACAGCCAAAAGGAGGATCGATAAAATGCAAATAACGGCAGCACAAGTAAAAGAGTTACGAGAAAAAACAGATCGGAAGAGCGTCGTGTAGGGAAAGAGTGTAGATCTCGGTGGTCGCCGT
>CALJVA010000003.1 GCA_937975135.1 uncultured Thermoactinomycetaceae bacterium
ATTAGAAAAAATAAACAGTCAAAGTGCATTCTTTAATCAAGTAAAGAGTAAATTTTTTTCGATTTGGAATAACCAGTCCATTAGCAAGGAGATTTGATAATGAATAAAGATATTTACTTTAAATACCAATGGCGATATAAAAAAGAGGACTTAAAATATTGTCCTCGATGCGGTCATCTATTTTCATTAGAAGACATTCACATCCCTAATCAGCCCCAATTAATCTGCCACAATTGCCAATTTATCTTTTACCTGGACCCGAAACTGGTCGTAGTTGCTGTGGTTTTAAATAAAGACAAAGACAAAGTATTGCTTCTTCAAAGGAATGAAGATCCCGGAAAAGGTTTGTGGGCATTTCCTGGTGGCCACGTCGAACGGGGACATGACCTTTTTGATGCACTCAAAAACGAAGTAAAAGAAGAAACCGGTCTTTCTATAGAGGTCCGTGAAATCATTAATACGTTTTCTTGCCCTGAAGAGGGAATGATACAATTGGTCTATGAAGCCATAAGTGATAATGAAAAAGTTACTATTAACATTGAAAGCAAAGCGGGACATTTCTTTTATTTCGATGAAATTCCTTGGGATGAACTTGCATTTTCCTCAACCGAAAGCGTATTACGATTATATAAACAAAAAATAGGAAGAAATGTGAACGGCAAAATCAAGAAATAACCTTTTCAGATATGGTAGGAGGTGTATTGCGTGATTCTTGTTTAGTGGATAGGAACGCCAGCAATCATTCTGTTGTTATCTAGATCGATTGTAAAAGATGTAGAATCGTTCCCCTCCAATAGGAAGAGGCACCTCTCAATGGCTATAAAAAAAGACATCCGGTACGACCGAATGCCTTTCTTCCCTCCCAAAGATATTCTATTCTGGTCCATTAAAATCGGCATACAAAAATTCTTGTAATTTATCCATGAGTGTTTCAGGTTTTTTTGTCTCGCACTCCCACACCACCAATACTTTCCATCCCATTTCCTCCAACCGCCTTATGTTGTGCTCGTCACGTTCAACATTCTGTTTAAGTTTTTTCAACCAAAACTGCGAATTTGTTTTCGGCAAAGTAAAATGGGAACAGCCAGTATGAACATGCCAGAAACATCCGTGCACAAATATTACCTTCCTGTGCTTCGAAAGAACGATGTCTGGTTTCCCGGGTAAATCCTTTTTGTGAAGACGAAATCTGAATCCCATTCGATGAATCATGCGTCTTACCATTAATTCTGGTTTGGTATTCCTGTCCCTAATTCGAGACATAATCCGGCTTCGCTCTTCTGGCGTGAAGATGTCAGCCATAATATCAAGTCCTCACATTAATTTGGCTATTGCCTTCGCTTGTTTTGTGCCCCAAAACATATCCTTTCAAAGTCACATTTGCTGCATAATCCCTTTTCACACCCACTCATGGGAAATTTTTCATTTCGTATACCCTCTATCGCCTGACCCACCTGTTTTAGGACATTTATCTGATTTTCCTCCGATACATCCACGGATGTTCTTTCTTGTATTCCTTTTTGCTCAAGTTCATCAGCAGGACGTATGAAATGGACCTCAGCTGATCGGGGATCAAAACCCAATGCATTTCGAACAGCCGCTGCATACAATCGTAATTGCTTTTCAACTGTCCTCATAACTTCATCGTGATCCCGATGATCTTCTATTCTGTTAGTCTTAAAATCGACCACGCATACCGGTACCCGCTTCTCATCCCCATCTAGTTCAACACATCGTTCCAACAAGTCAATGGTTCCGCTGATCAAAGCTCCGCTTTTCTTGTCAATGAACTCAAAGGGTTTTTCCGCCTTAAAAACCAGGTCTGCACGATCTCCATAATTTTCGACGTATCGCACAATCGAGTCTTTTGCCGCCTTCTTTAGATTTTCGAGAGGCCCCTCACGAGTATACCGCAGATGGAATTTTTCTTCCACAAGTTCCTCTACTGTATCGACAGAAGGAACTTTTCCTCGGCTCATACGGTCATGAATTTCATATAAGATATTGTGAATTTGTTGACCGTAACCGTATGATTCCTTCACTCCCGGGCTAAAACCCATTAGACAGCGCAACAAATACTCATATGGACATCTCCAATAACAATTGATATCCGAAAATGTCGTCGGAAACAGATCCGTATCCGAAGACCATTGTGGTTCTCCTCTTTCGCGTTGAGTCGGATCGTTACCATCTTCTACAACATAGTCATGCACAATCTCTTTGAAATAGACAGACGGTCTCTTTCTATGCTTGTTTATCGCCGAGATATTCAAGAACTTTCGACACCTGGTCAAAGCTACATACCAGAGCCTTCGTTCACCGACATCTCCTGTGGCAAATTCCTTTGGATCGAAATCAGACTTTGGAATGTAAGTATCTATTCCTTCATTTCTTCTTTTACTTGGAAAATCACTACCAGATACTCTTGGAATAAATACAACAGGCCATTCAAGTCCCTTCGCGGCATGAATTGTCATAATTTGTACTGCCTTGGGTTTGGCTATTGTTTCTTTCTTGCCGTCGTCGATTTTTCCCGAAGCCCAATTGCCCAAAAACATGCAAAAATCCTCGAGGCGATTATAGGTTATCCATTGATGTACAGATTCAAATTCCTTGATTAATATGCTGAATCTACCCATATTGTACAGGATATCATCTGGCCAGGGTTCTTCACCTTTAACACACCCTAGTTCCACCAACATTTCTTGAAAAATCTCTTGCGGATAAATACGACCGGAACCTGTTTTGTTTTCTAATATTCTCTTCTTAGTACTTATCCACCCTAAAAATGAATTTGCATCCGCCAGGGGTATTCTTTTTTTCAATTCCCTGATTTTTTTCCTGATTAGTTCTCTCAAATCCCCTTCTCCAAGCAGTTTTCCTTGTCCCCATCTATTTTCATTTTCGACATATAACTTTTTACCCGCCAGCAAGTAAAATGCGGCTTGTACAACTATTATTTCAGGCTGTTTGAATAATCCTCGAGTGCCTTCAACAACCACGGGAATTCCATAATCCCTCAATACTTCCGCAATTATAGGACTGTGACTATTTGCCCTCACCAGAATTGCCATATCGGAATAGTGAAGGGCCCGAGGACCGTTTTTATCTTCGATAATTACACCTTTCAATTCTTCTATTCGGTCCTTTATCCAGAGAGCCTCATCTCTCTCAGAAGCAAATTCCCTTTTTTGAATGTCTCCTCTTTCCGCCATTCTTTCACGAAATACTTTCCCAACCAAATGTCTTGCTTCCATATTCTTGCTAAGGCGTGGAGGATCACTCTTTATGCGACTAGCGGCTGCATTAGCGAGTTCAACAATGGCATGTGTGCTTCTAAAATTATATTTCAAATTTACTTGGGTTACGTTGGGGTATCGCTCTTTGAATTTAAGTATATTGGATATGTCGGCACCTCTCCATCCATAGATCGACTGATCGTCATCGCCAACCACCGTCAAATCAACCCGGGTTCCACCGTCGGTTAACAAACGGATCAATTCTTCTTGTCGAGGGTCCACATCCTGATATTCATCAACAACAAGGTGTTTGAATCGAGCACGCTGTTCCTCCAACTTTTCAGGATGATTCTCAAGATATCGTATAAGTTCATCTATGATTTTGTTGTAATCTAAAAAATAATTGGGGTGACACGTTGACAAGTTATTATACTTTTCAACAGCCCTCCTCAAAAGAGGATCTTTCAGGTCTTGCGGCGTCATCCGTTTATAATGCATCACATCTAAAGTGTTTATAAATTTTTCGATAATAATTCTATATCTCTCCCCAGTCCTCTTATAAAATTCCCCCAGACCTAATTTATAGAAATTGGATGCAATAAGCGCAGCTCTTCTAATTTCGTCCATTACCTCGTAATTACGATATTCAAAGTCAACCTCTTTTAGAAGTTGCAAACAGAAACTGTGGATGGTACCGACATACATATCCCCCAAAGAGGGATCATCTGGTTGAGTTTTTTCCAAATGATCCCTTATCCTTTTTTTTAATTCCTCGGCGGCGCGTTCGGTAAAGGTAAAAGCTATTATCTCATCCCGGGACACGCCTTCTTTAACCAGCTCAGCGATTCGTTTGGATATGACCTCGGTTTTTCCGCTTCCTGCACATGCTATGATCAACAGATTGCCGCCTCGATGTTTAATTGCTTTTTCTTGATCTTCAGTGTAAATGAAAGACATTAGCCTGCCCCCTCGATAAATTTGTGCAAGTTAATAGCGATTGCCTCCACCATCTTTACTGGAACAGCATTACCGATTTGAGCAGCTATTTGACTACTATTTCCAGCGAATTTGTAGTTAACGGGAAATGTTTGTAATAGTGCTGCCTCACGCAATGTTATCGCCCTGTCATCTCTGGGATGGGCAAATCGTCCACGTGTAATATCCGTACATCCCGTAGTCAAAGTCGGGGCCACATCATCCCACTTCATACGTCCATATACATCCGGGTATCCTTTTTTGTTTTTGTGGCATTTCAATTCCAGTTCCGGCGGCAAAGAAAAACGGGAACCTCCATCTTTCGGAATATGTTGGAGTCTTTTGATTGCAATCGGACTATGGGATCTTGCAAAGTGAAGCGGATCTGTCGGATCTTTTTGACCTGCTTGAAGCGGTGGAAGATGAGCAATGGCATCCCTGACTGTTTTCCACTTTCCTGCGGGTGTAACGGGCTCCGGTATCGTAGGTATTTTGGATTTGGATGCAATAAGAACACAACGTATTCTTCTTTGGGGAACCCCGTAATCCGCAGCATTGATCTGAACAGGTTCCCCCAGATTGTATCCCAAACGATTCAAACCGTCTTTAAGTTCCTCCAATATTCCACGAAATCTCTTGGTCGCTAACCCGGGTACATTTTCAAAAAAGATTATGGTGGGATTCAGTATTTCCGCAAATCTAACCGACTGCATAATGAGGTTTGAACGACTGTCTCTTCCCTTCTTCCGATTTTGGCTGCTGAAAGGTTGGCAGGGAGCACACACAACCAACAGATCAAGTTTTTCGCCTTTCAAATTGGCAAGAATATCTTTAGGATCAACATCATGAATGTCCTGTTCATATAAATGAACAGAAGGATGGTTCATTTTATATGTTTTGCAGGCAACCGGATCATTGTCCACTGCTGCAACAACTTGAAAACCCCCGGCTTTTAAGCCTTCCGTTACACCACCACAACCACAAAAAAGATCCACTGCAGTAAGTGGCTTCAAACCTTTCATCATTAATACCCCCGTTATAACAATATTACGACATTCGTTCAATACCTTCAACTATATCTCAAAGAATGGGAAAAACTTTTACAAATGATTTCATAATGCAAAGAATGTCTACGATAAAACCACACAACGGTGATGTATGTAATTAAATTACCTTACAAGGATCACAGAAGGTTTGTTCTAAACTGCTGACTTTAGAAATGAAATCCTCATGCACCTGCGTTCCCTGAAAAAAGCC
>CALJVA010000004.1 GCA_937975135.1 uncultured Thermoactinomycetaceae bacterium
ACCGCCTGACGCTTCGTGTCATCGAAATCTGTCCGGAGACGCTCCCGCAAAATCATGGAAGACATCACCTGAGAAACAACCATATGCCATCCATCCACGGGAAACTCATTGTGATCTAGAAGGGCGGTCAGCCGGTCCAGGATCTCCAAAAGCTCCATATCACTCTTTTGTTCGCTCCAGACATGGAGCGCGCCAGTGACGATTCGGCCTTCCCTGACGAATGTGTGGTTTGACGCTTCCGTAAATTCGCCGATGTAGATGTAAGGAAACGTTTGTGTTTCCGGTACATAATCAAAGACGCCGGTGATGACATTGGCCAACACGGCGTCTTTTGCAAGCAGGTTATATAATGCTTTCCGGAGGGGGATGATCGCGCTGTTCATATCACCATCCCCTTAATGCGTCGATGATTTCCTTTTGAAATTCCGGGATGCCTTTTGTAAATGCTGGGACTAACCAAGGTTGGGGCTTATTCCCCCGTGTCCACCGCCAGCCATGAGGGCCTTTCCTCCCGCGGTAATAATAGCGCCACGGCGTTTTTCGCCCGTTTCCATGAACGGCATAAATCCCTGTTCCATACTCCTGGTACAAGCCATATTTCAAAGGGGTTCCAATCCATGCATCAAAGCCGGTTTGAATTGTATCGACACTGCGATAAAGTGCCCCCGTGTCAATCATGTCGTTATCCATCATCTTCTCTCGGGCTTTATCTTCAATCGCTTCCGCTCCTTTACGAACAGCAATCCTTAGCCGGGTTTCCTTGTACTGCCGGAAAGACTTGATCTGAGTGATGGCCTTTTTGGCTTCCTTAGTGTCGATATTAATCCGTATCATTCTTCCTGTACCTCCTCCGCCTCACATTCCAAATGGTGGAGGGTGCCAGAAATGGCATCATAGGCGGGACGTACATTCACAATTCGATACCGTGTGCCAGCATGTTCTAATACGTCGTTTCGTTTTATATCCTGATCCGGCATACAGTAAAAATCGTGCGTCACTTCAGCTTCCATTTGATCGGCCTTATTTCGTTCCTTGGCCATCACGTTCCGGATAGACAGGAACCCGACAACGCTATGGGTGTGTTCCTCTGTCTCAGTGAACCCTCCGATGGAATCTGGAACCCGGGTTTTCCGATACACCTGAAACGTCATGTTCATTAGGTCTCTCATATCGTTCGCCTCCGGTACGGTTCCAAGAGACGGTCCACCTCATCAGAAACGGTTCCACCTTTGGTCGTGTCATATTGTTCTTGCCAAGAACCAATTTTTTTGGACTTAACCAAAGCTGTGGAGCCGCCAGACTGCTCTGCCTTGATCAACAGCAAAACCGCTTTTTTAATGTCTTCCGGAACATTCCCTGGTCCACCTTGCTCATCAGGTGGCGCGATCCCGGCGGTATACGTTACTTCCCAACGGGCGAATCCGTCAGCCCACCATCCAGATAAATTTAAAATCCGGCGGCCTCTTGCTTTGTACCGTCTTTCATCCACGATGGTGGACGTTTCGGTATCCACTACCACGGGAGAACCGACAATTTTATATTTGGTGATCAGTGTAGGAAATCCTCCATCGATGATTTCCGTTACGCTTTTTTGAATCACCGGTTGTCGGATACGGGACTCCACTTCCGCGGAAGCTCGAGCGATTTCACTAGTATAGTCTTTTCCGGTCGTCCCCAGGAAATCATTGACTTCATCATTTGTGACCAGATTCGCCACCGGGAACCACCTCGCTTAAATCAATAGGTGGCCACCGTTAATATGGCAGTGGCCACCCTTCAGATTAGCCTACAACACCACTTTCACCGTCACGGATACCATGCAGCACCGCAAACGCCGCACCGTAAGCCGGAGCACCGTCCAGCAATTGCAACCCTTTAACGCCAACTTGGTTTTTCCGGAAAAACTCGCCGCCACCATCCCGCGAAACTTCGAATTGGCCATTTTGGGCGATGTAGTAATAAGAGAAGTCGCCGAAGATCAACGAATCACCGTTCTCGGTATCATGCGGCATATTGTTGGTGACAATAACCGGGCGACCCAGCAGTTGGCCAGGAGTACCGCGGGTAATACCGCTATTATCTCCAGCGAAGTCCCACAGATAGCGGCCATTGCTATCCTTCAATTTCCGGACAAGCCGAGCAGTATGCTGGTTCATGAGCCATACCGCATTTTCCTGATACTCCTGTTCCAATGCATAAAAGATATCAATCAACTCATCGGCGGTCAGAGTCCCTTCTGCGCTGGATACTTGTTCGCGGATAATGCCCATATCCGGGTCATTTTCCGCTGCATAAAGGATACCCAGCGGCTGACCATTTCCATCGCCGTTGATAAAGGCCATGTCGGCCTCTTTCCCCGCAGCCCGCCCCAGATCGCGGGCCAAGAATCCAAAGAGGTCAAAAGCAGTTTGCCGGAGCAGTTTGATGGAAAGCGGTACAATCGCGGACCAAATTTCCGGATCAAGCGTTACTTGCCCGAACACCGGCTCCACCGTTCCGGTAATCTCCGTGTTCTCAGACTGCCATGCCCCTGCGGTCCGCCCTACTTGTACCGGCAATTCAATTTTCCCATCAGCTTGTTCCACTCGCGCCCCCGCGCGGATGACACCGGATGCTTGATCCCTCATTTCAATGATTTGACTTGCCAACCTGGTATCCACGGTGTAACCACCTGCGGGGCCGACGCCTGCGGAAAGATCTTTCAACATCGCATCGTTACCAGTGGCCAGAAACTCTTTCAAAGCAGTTTCAAACTCTTCTTGTTGATTTACTCCAGTGTTGATGTAAAAGTTTTTCCGGCTTCCATCGGGCATCGGCACTCCGACTCCTTTGCGTTGAATCGTGTTCCAAAACGGCGCTTTGGCCAGCGTATTGAGATCAATGCCGGCGTCATTCAGCCGCTTCATCATCCGCTCAACTGCGCGTTCTTCCAACGATTTCTGATGCTGTTTAGCATATTTGAGGACGGTCTTGGCCCATTCCTCACCCATTTGATCGGCAAGTTCTTTTTCCTTCTGTTCTTGCTCAAAACGCTGCAAACGAGCGTAATCTTTTTCGGCGAAAACACTCGCGCAACGATCACAACCGCAGCCCTTCAATTCCTCAAGCGACTTTTCGTAAAGCTCCTCGCGATTTAGATCCTTAAACTCACAAACCTTTACCGTAGACATAGATAATCACCTCTTTTTCGTCATTAAATTAGCCCCTTCACCAACATCAGCATCTTTTGCTTGCTGACCATTGGTTCAGAGGCTTTGTCATCCTTGTTTTTATCCCAAGGAGGCGTTTCGCCCATTTTGCGATAGTGTGCGGCTATTTTTCTGCGCACTGCCGGAAGGTCGTCAGACGGAATATCCACTCCGCCCCTCGCTCCTTGAACCGCTGCAGCAGCGGCAAAGATCCCGTTAGGAATCGCCATTAGTCGGCCATTAATCGGCCTGGCAAACGGCAGCTTATAGCCGCCAAAGTTCTCCCGATTGTTCTCATCAACCCAGAAGAACCCACGGCGATACTTGGCCCAATTCACTTTATCCTTGTCGCCAGACCCATCGGTTGACGCCCATTTTGCTAACTCCCGTCTAGCGGCATCGCCATCCCATCCCGTGGAACGGTCCGCTAATGGAAGATCCGTCGAACCGGAAGCGGCCTTTTCATCCGGATGAAGCATTTTCACGCTTTCGATATCCGCTTTCGGGTTAGCTGGGATCGGGACCATCGAAACCTCGATTGGCTCGATTCGTTTCAAAACCCGCACAACCTCTGGTTCGCCATCGATCACTTTCTCCTCAAACTCCCAGTACTTGCGCGGAGCAATAAACCCAATCGAGTTTTTGTCGAGATGGCCATCCCGCGCCAAATAGTAATATTCCTCCGCCCGTTCTCTCACCGTCCGAGAAGGGCTATTAAGCGCCACACGCGCCTCATACCATATGCCGTCGTCTTTTTCCTCCAATATAGCGGAACCTAATTGGAGGAAAACGCTATGATGCGCAAAGAACGGCACTTTCGTCTTTTTCCTTCCGACCCCGGCCTTCATCGCTCCAGCAGCGATAATGTCGGCGTGCCGGTCAACATTGCCATAACGCGCGGCCCATCCCTGGATAATGCCCTCGCCACCACTGTCCGACACTTTAACAATGGTGTCTCCGGCATCAGCCATCGGCGTTGTGGCCTTATAAAGGGTTTCGTCCGCTTCTTCTAGTTCCTTGTATCCGTGACTGTTCAGCCACTTTTGCACAAGATCTCCCATTGGGTCACCTCCCTGTTTCCGACTATGCGGCGGCATTGCCTTCAAGCCCTTCGGGGGCACCGCATCAGTCAACAGGAACCAGAACACATCGGCAACGAGGATGCAGCGGAGGGGTAAACACATGTCTTAAACCTACCTCCATCATCCTTCTCCGTCCGCTCGCATCACGGCCAATGATCTTATCACCGATGGAGGCAAAAGGTTTACCAATCTCAACCACACGGCCATTCAGTGCGCGACAGAACGGGCATGTCCGATCATCGCCCACTGCTACCCAGCGCATCCGGAGATATCCGGCCAACTCAAAAGCCAAAGCAGCGCCGATGTTAATGCCCCAAGTTGCTTCCGTTATGGCGATTAGATCCGCCCCTTCGTCAATGTATCGGTTAAACAAAGCCCTGATTTCATCGCGGAGCCGAGTGATTGGCCACCCTTCTCTCTGCGCCCTCTGCAACAGCGCAGCAAGATCCTCCCGCGTTGCTTGAGTAATCGCATCCGCGACCAACTGAGCATTACGGCGGACAATTTCGTTGATCTCGGGACTTTCTACAAAATCAATCCCTAAGACGCCTCCCGCAGTTCTTCCACCCAACAGAAGGGCTAAAATTGCGGAAAGGGTTAGCTCCTCCGCAAGAGATTCCTGACCTTCTTCAACAGTTTGATTTGATTCCGCCTCGATCCGGAATAGTTCTTCTTCGCTTATCGCTTTCCTCTGTAGTATCTCACCTACCTTTCGTTTTTGATTGCGAAAAAATCTTTCATCCTTCCTCGAAGATCCTCTTCGGCTTCCCTCTGAGCGTTCAACAACCCATCAATAAGGGCGCTTTGACTATCTTCATCGAGTTCCTTGGCTTCAGGAGAGGGCGCCGCACTTTTCGCCCCCTTCTCCTGCTGGCCTTGGCCAATATCGCCCAATGTTTGAGTGCGGGCCATCAGCGCCTCTTTCTGTAAATCAAAAATCCGATAATCCCCTTGTTCGCCAATAGCATCCTTACCCAACTCCTGCAAAGCCTGATTGACCGTCAACAAACCAACCTTAAAAGCTTCCGTGGTTCGCTTCCATTGGTTTTCCTTCTTCTCTTTCAAGGCATCCACTTCGCTAAGATCGAAGCGGGCCACTACCCCCGATTCATTCCACAGGAGTTGACTGTTAATCTTGGATTCAATCAATTGGAGCAGAGGGATAATCGTGTTGTCCCACAAATGTTTCCGCGCGCTCTCAAAGTTAGCGTGCGTGTTGGCCTCACTGACACCAATCCACGTCGGCAGGAGTACCGGGTCTACCCCAAGGGCCGCACAAATCCGGGTTTCGACATGCGCCCGAACCTCTTGGAAGCCCATATCTTTAAAGTTGGTGGATAACTGATGCGGCTTTGTCCCGTGTCCAATCACTCCCGGACGCCCGCGCTTTTTGCTGTTGCGCCCAAATCGTTGCCACCATCGTTCTTCGATGTCGATGGCGTCCTCCTCTTCGATATCACCCTCGACAGACAGGAGCAGAGGAGGGACCGCATCGTTCCGGATGAAATCATAAACCAACATCGTGGCTTCTCCATCTAATAACATTTCATCAAACACCGAAGAAAGCGGCGATACATGGCCATAGTTATCCATCGCATCGGGATACGGCAAACGTAGTACCTGCTGAACAGCAAAATCAATCTTTGCCTTCCCGCTACCATCCTGCTTCCAGTACTCATATCCCTTGATCTCTTCGTCATCGGCCAAGACTTTCACGCAATGAGGAGGAAGTATATGGATCTCTCGTACCTCCTTCGCCATGCTCTCGGGATTGCGCCGCCGAAGCTCCCAAAATGCGGCGCCAGCGGACAGAAGATGTAAGGCGGTCTTATACCACAATTCTTTTTCCGATGTGAATCCGTTTGGTCGAGAAATTACTTGGCGCAACCAATGATTGCTCTCCTCCTTGAGAGTCCCATCTTGGCGTTCGCGGTATACCTTAAGTGTGGCCGATGTCATTTGCCTAGCAATCACACCAATAGCCGCAGCCGCCACACTACAGGCGTAAATCCCCATTCGCATCAATTTGGCTTCATCGCGTTGTGTATAGTAGGGATTCATGGTCCGCTCCGGAAACAGAATTTCCAATTTGCTAAACGGTGCTGTATTGGATGATTTGGAACGAAAAATCGGGATGCTTTTCGCTAACATGCGCCGCATCCGGCCACCCCCTTTCAAACAAAGATTTGGATCGGCTTTTGATTGAATACGCCCCAAGTGGCCAACGCCAAAGACATCACGCAATCGTCATGTTGACCCTCAGGAGCGCTATACCGAATATGACCAGATGACATAATCTCATACTCAAAAATGTTCAGTTCGTGAATCAGTGGGCCATAATTAGGGAAGCTGATTTCGCCTTGCTCGATCTTGGTGGCCA
>CALJVA010000005.1 GCA_937975135.1 uncultured Thermoactinomycetaceae bacterium
GCTTTACGGAAAAAGGGCTTCAAGCAGCGTGGCGTGATGTAAAAAATGAAGAGATTGCAGCAGATATTATCAGCTTTATTCGTCAACAGGCGCTGGGCGATCCTCTCATCGACCATGAAGAACGGATTAGAAATGCGATGAAAAAGATCTATGCTATGAAAACCTGGCCCAAGGTACAAAAATCCTGGTTGGAGCGAATCGAAAAACAACTGTTAAAAGAATCTGTTTTGGATCCTGATCCAGAGAAGGCCTTTGATGTGGAGCCATTTAAAAGCCGTGGAGGATACAAGCAACTCAACAAGATCTTTGACGGTCAGTTGGACAGTATAGTACATCGGATCAATTCAGAACTATATTCTTACAACAAAAAGGAGCAAGCATAATCGATGAACAACCAACAAATCGTACAGAAGTTATGGAATTTATGTAATGTATTACGGGATGATGGCATTACCTATCATCAATATGTGACAGAACTAACCTATCTATTATTCCTAAAAATGATGAAGGAAACAGGAAACGAAGAGGCGATCCCAGCACATTATCGCTGGGATTCCCTTGTCAGCTTACATGGAATTGAACTCAAAAGACATTACCAAAAGGTATTGATCGATTTGGGAAGCCACAGCAATCAGACTTTGCAACAAATATATGCTAATGCTCAAACCAATATTGATGAACCAAAAAATCTGGAGAAGATAATCCGCTCCATCGATGAGCTGGACTGGTATAGTGCAAAGGAAGAAGGATTAGGGGATCTCTATGAAGGCTTGTTGGAGAAAAACGCCAGTGAGATGAAGTCTGGCGCCGGCCAGTATTTTACCCCCCGTGTACTGATTGATGTGATCGTGAAGCTGGTGGATCCCCAGCCTAGAGAGCGGTGCAATGATCCAGCGGCAGGGACATTTGGTTTTATGATTGCAGCGGACCGTCACATTCGTCAAAAAACTGATGACTACTTTGATCTTGGAGAGAAAGAGGCTGAGTTTCAGAAATACAAAGCCTACTCTGGAGTGGAACTGGTTCGCGATACCCATCGTTTGGCTTTGATGAATGCTATGTTGCATGATCTTCAAAGTGAGATCATCCTGGGGGATACACTCTCTGATTTAGGAGAGGACTTGAAGAATTTTGATGTCATCATGACCAATCCACCCTTTGGAACAAAACAAGGGGGAGAGCGGCCTACTCGTGATGATTTACCTTTTGCCTCAACGAACAAACAGCTTAACTTCCTGCAACATATTTACCGATCACTAAAGCCAGACGGAAAAGCAAGAGCAGCGGTAGTTCTACCGGATAATGTTCTTTTTGAAAGCGGTGTAGGAGCAAAAATCCGCGAAGACTTGATGGACAAGTGTAACCTGCATACCATCCTTCGCTTGCCCACGGGTATCTTCTATGCCCAAGGCGTCAATATTTTTGAACTTTCAACCATTGGTAAAACGGACAAGAACAATACTAAAGAAGTATGGGTATACGACCTGCGGACCAACATGCCCAGCTTTGGGAAGCGAAATCCCCTAACCAAAAATTACTTCGAAGACTTTATTAAAGCCTACCAAGCAGAAGATCGGACACAGGTGAAAGACGAGCGCTTCAACGTCTTCACCAGAGAAGAAATTCGCAAAAAAGGTGATAGCCTGGACATTGGCCTTATTGCCGATGAATCGCTCTCCATCTACGAAAACCTTCCTGATCCCATCGATTCTGCAGAAGAAGCCATCGCCAAACTGGAGCAAGCAGTCGGGCTACTGAATGAAGTCGTGGCAGAATTGCGACAGATTGAGAACAAAGTCACTTATGACGAGATCGAAGAGAAATACAGTAAAGTAGCAGAATCAGCTGGAGTGGTCAGCGATGAGTAAAAGAAAGAAAAAACAGAAGACCCTGGAGGAATTGTTAGAAGAGGCCTTGGTACCGAAGGAAGATCAGCCTTATGAGGTGCCAGAGAATTGGATTTGGGTGAGATTGGGTTCATTAACAGAGGTTGTAGGCGGAGGAAATCCAAAAACAAGTGTAGCGGAGTATTACAACAATGGTACTATTCCTTGGATAACTCCTGCAGATTTATCGGGTTTTAAGGATATGTTTATAGAAAGAGG
>CALJVA010000006.1 GCA_937975135.1 uncultured Thermoactinomycetaceae bacterium
GAATCGATTGAACTTGTCCTCGAGACGAATCGCCGATGACACAATCCCGTATTCTGCGAACTGTTTTCCGAATGAATCGCCATAATCAGCATTTTTTCTCCGGTACAAGTCATTTAGCGAATTACAAATCCGTTTATGAATTTCAGCTTTTTCCATACTTTCTGTACCTCCTTACACTAATACCTTTTTTGTATTTCCAGCTTTTCAGTGTTTCGAATGATACGTTCAGTTTTTGAGCAATTTCCCGATCGGTCATGTTCTCGTCTTTGAAACGGTAATATTCACGTTCACTCAGTACTAATTTGTTATACTTTTTATGAGGGTAATTCACGATTCTTAATAAACCTTTTACAAGCTGTTCCATGTCTAATTTGGTAATCTTGCCTCTCTTCGCTAAGTAGAAGAGGGCAAGAAACACCTCGTCCGGATCGTCCCGGTCAAATCTTTCGCACATTTCACGGATACTTGCTCCGTTCTTGTTCATGTTGATGAGTTCCATCAAGTCATCCTCATCCCACACCCAATCAATCTCGCAGTCTTCGAAAAGCACGATGATGTTTCGTCGTTGCTTGAGTTCAATTGTCATTGTCTCTTTGCCCTTTCGATTGCTAATAAAGTCAGAAGTTCTTTATCTGTCATTTGGTCAAAAGACCTCTTAATTCCCTGTTTCTGAAGTTCTTGAATGAATACTTGCCTTATACGGTAATCCGTCAAGTCGCTTTTCAATTGATAAGCTTTGTATAAGACTGCCATTTCAGACCGCCTCCTTTTCCGTGATTTCAAATTGGCCGTTTTCTCTATAGATCACCGCTTTGTTGTATGTACTGTAAAAATCATTTGTGTCATAAAAGCGGTTTAGTGCTGCCAATTCTTCTTCAGCTGAGTAACATACTGTCTTCGAAATGAAATTCCCATCACGTTGCCAGAAAATTATTGAAAATGGTTTTTCTTCAAATCCCACCAATTCAACCACTCTACACACCTACCAATCTATGATTTAACTTTTTGCGATCGCCTTTAATCACAACCGTAAAATCCGAACACATTTCATAGATTCTGGTTCCTAACGCTTCATCAACATCTGCCAACTCATCCACTGTCAGTTCACTGCTCACCAAAATTGGCTTATAATTGAGATAGCGATAGTTTATCACCGCATAAAGCTGTTCGATTTGCCATTCCGTGACCTTTGGTTTCGGTTTGCCCTTGTTATCCCTTCCGACCGGTTTGAACAGATCATCAATGAACAGCACGTCTATGCTTTTCATCCGTTCCAGTTTTTCTTCCAGCCTGTCCAAGTCATCCCTCAGGTCGTTGAACCCCTCAACATACGGAAAATACAGTACAGGGACGCCTTTTTTTCTCATGAGATTGTTTGCTATCGCTGTCAGCAGATGAGTTTTCCCCGAGCCAGGCTGACCTAACAGCGCTATGCTGTTCTGCCTGGTGTTTTTGATTTGGTCGAAAGATTGATAGTATTCCATGGCCGTTTCGTAAGCAATTTTGATTACTTCCGGCTTGCCTTCCGTGATGAAGTTTCTGAACCCCAGTTTTTGGAACTCTTCTGTGATTTGACTGGCTTTGAAAATCCTCTGCAAACTTTTCCATTTCACACAGCTGCATCTTTTTGCGTAAGTATCTTTCCATTCCCAGGCTTTATCTGGTGTGCAGACCTTCCCCGAGTAGAAATCTTCCTCGGGAACCATTTCTTCTGGATACAAAGACCCTGTTTTCGGATCAGTCAGCCATTTCGTGTCTTTATGGACCCGGAATACAATGAATTCGCGGTCTTTGCACTTAGGGCACTGGTACTCTGTTTCTTCTTGGGAGCCGTCCGACGTAATCGCCGAATATAGGTTCTTCTTTCGGTTTCGTGTTCTGTTTTGTAGTTCGGCTAGTACTTCGTCTATTGTTTTGGTCACTGTTAGCACCTTCCTTTTCTTGGAAATAACGGTTTAGAATGTACGTTGCGCAGTAACTAAAGCTATTGATTTTATCCCTTGGATGTTTAGGTTTGTAATTAGCAAAGCATTCTTCTAACAATTCCAACGCTTTGTGAATAGGAACACCTGACGCTATTACTTGATGAATTGCATTAATATCACTTGGTGGTAAATCAATCCCTCTCACAGCACCTAACTGCATATATTTTTGCTTTAAAGCACGTTCGTAAAATCCGTCGGGGTCTATATCAACAACAACATTAATATTCTCTTCATTCTTATCATTCTTGTTTGTGGACACTTGCTGGACATTTGATGGACATTTGCTGGACGTTTGCTGGACATTATCTTGATACTTGTCCCAGTTATTTATTGTTACTACGCTGTATTTCGTGGTAGATTTGATGGACAAAAATTCACTTTCTTCAAGGAACTTCATCCATCTCCATAGTGTCCTATCTGAGACAACATCTTTTGGTTTGGCATCCCGGTTATATTCTTTTGCTAGAGAAAATCTTCCTGTGACAAATTGCCCTGGCTTTAACTCAACTATCTGTTTACCAATAATTTGTTTTCTTTCTGAATGTGTTGCTTTCAACAAACAATAAATCCATAATTTTAATAAGTGAGGATCGTTGAATATTGGATTGTCCAATAATTTTCTATGAAGTTTAATCCAGCCTTGCATCACCTCGCCCCCTCAACCTTAATACTTGTTATTTTTGTCTCCTCCCGTAAATAACTCGGGAGGAGAGTAAACATTAGTCAAAGTCCACTGCGATTTGTTCTGCTGAATCTTTAGCTTCTTCCTGTTCTTCTTGCTGTTCTTCTTCGTAATCAATAATGTTTACATCGTCATCATCCAGTTGAACTGGCTCTGGTTGCTCCATTTCTTCATTGTCTTCAATAAATGCCTTTTGCATTTCAATGCTTAGAATTCCCCATTTGGATAGCATGTTTTTGAGAACTGTTTTCTTTGCCATTGCATCCCAGTCGTTTTTCCATCCGAAATCGGACTTAGAAAAGCGTTTGCGATGTTTTTCAACCTCTTCCTTAGTCCAATACACTGTTTTTTTAAAACCGTTGATTAATTCGAAATAGGCAGCGTAACCAACAACCGCATCTGATTCTCTTTTTTCATAGTCAATTTCAAATTCTTCCGTTAAGCGATCCCATTTTTGTAATTCGCCTTCATAAACTTCGATAACATTGATTGATTTGTATTGGCCAGTTCGTAACGCTAATTGGATATACCCTTTATACCCGAGTTGGAACTGTGCCCGATTCCCGTACGGAATGATCCAGGCATAGCCGAGGTTTTTGTCTACGGGTAAATCTAAGGTTGCCGCGACCATAGCCGAACTGATAATTGACATTGGCTCGCATTTTTGAAGGTTTGTGTCGCTGTTATATAGATTCAGGATAGATGTTGCAAATTGCTGTGATCTCTTTCCTAAAACTTCCTCAAAGCGTTTCTTCACGCTGTCCGTATTTAATAAAGCTTTTAAAGTTACTCCTTTTTGAACTCCTTGATTTTGTCGAGTTGCTAATTTGTTTTTTAAGCTTGAATTTGTTGCCATGTGAATATTCCTCCTTAACTTATTTGTTTGATATTGAAACGTCTGTAAGCTGATGGCTTTAAGACTTGTTGGTATATTTGTGGGAATTGTTCCCTCAATTTCTTCGTGTCCACTCTTTGTGATTCGAATTGTTTCCAGGTAACTTGATAATTTTGGACAAAACCAACTTCCGCATCTTTCAGTTCGTATTTGATTCTGTTTTCAATTGATCTAGCCTGTTTTTCTAGTTCTTTGATGGTTTCTTTCAAGGAAAGTAATTCCTCGATTTTTTCTTTGAATTCATATTTCAAGTCAATTGTTTTTTCTGGATCAACTTCCTCATACCGTTCTTTTAGGAACTGTTCTGCCGCACTCGAACCATCCAATGCAGGAGGAACGTTTTTTTCGACATGTTCATGCCAGAAATGTCGTTCTGCCTGGAATATCATGTCAATTAGTTCGTCGTCTCGTTCAATTTCCTTCCAAACAAATTTTTGGCCACCAATCAAAACCGCTATATAGGCTTTTTCGTATTCAGGTCCAAGCACTCCTAGATAGTGCTGAACCTGCACAATATATGGGGATGGAATTTCATCATCTTTCCATTCGTCGGTGTTGTACGCGCTAGTTGTTTTGCATTCGAGAATTGCCTTTTCTCCAACAACAAGGCGATCAACATTCGCAATCAAAAATGGATATTCTGGGTGTTGAAATGTCGCATTTCTACGACGGACTTTCTTTCCTGTACGGTTTTCAAATTCTTTGGCAACGATATCTTCCATCACCGTTCCCCAGTAAGCAGCTTCACTCTGACTGCTCTCCGGGATAACTTGTCCCGTTTTTTCGAGCCAGAGTTCAAAAGGTGTTTTCCACCTGTTCAACCCCAGGACAATTGAAGCATCCGATCCGCCAAGACCCTTCGTTCGAGTTTGTAGCCATTCCTCATGGGTCATATCTGCTGTATTCGCTAGAACTTGTACCATTTCCGTACCTCCTTTACTCCCCTACAGACGATGTGGTATAA
>CALJVA010000007.1 GCA_937975135.1 uncultured Thermoactinomycetaceae bacterium
CCCATTGTTCGTCTGTCAGCTCATGTCTCGTACTCATACTTCCATTTTACATTGGAAGATCATGTTTTTGAAATAGCTTGTAGCCAACCAAGAAGGGAATTGGAAACATGAGATTCAGGAAATTGATCCTGCGTAACATAGGTCCTTATTACGGTTTGAATGAACTGGACTTTTCTCAATCACGCAAAGGACAAAATGTGATTCTAATTGGTGGAAAAAATGGCGCTGGTAAAACCACTTTGTTGGAAGCTTTTAAAATTGCCTTGTTTGGACCTGCTGCCTTTGGCTACAAAAACTTGAACCAACCTTATTTAAAAAAAATCCGTGCCCTTCTTAATCGTAGAGCCGTTCGAGAAGGGGAGTCCACCTTCCAAATTATTGTTGAGTTGGATTGGATTGACAAATATGAACGGGTTGTGTACACCGTCAATCGATTATGGAAACTATCCAATGATTCTATTCGGGAAATGGTTCAAGTTTTTAAGAATGGAATAATCCAAAACGAGCAACAAACGGACCTATTTTTAAATAGGATTCGTGAAGAGATGCCTCCCCAGCTTTTTGAGATTTGTTTTTTTGACGGGGAGGACGTTGCCAAAACTATTACGCAGGGAAAGCTTCCAGAATATCTACACGGGATTGTGCAAGTGTTGTTTCATATGAACCTGTTTGAAAGCTTAGAGCAGGACCTACGCCAGTATCAAAAAATGCGGATTTCTGAAACTCAATCCCTTCAGCAGGATCTGTTCGAACTAAACAAGCTTCGAGAGAAAGTGGACGAATTGAGGAAACAAAAATCCCAATTGGAACATGACATAGAAAAAGATTGTTCCGTGATTGATGAAAATAAAGCTGAGATCAACCTGCTGGAACATCGATTTGTCACACACGGGGGAATCCGGGAAGAACAGCGTAAGCAATTGATCTCGGAAGAACAGCGAATTACTCAAACCCGTGAGCAAAACATGGGGAAAATCAAGGATTTTATTTCCGGTCTCTTACCTTTCTGTTTAACCCGCAATCTTTTGCGGGAGGTTCAGGATCAGATGAAAAGGGAAGAGTCTTATGAAACGTATTATTATTTATCTAACACCTTGACGGAAGACAAACTTCAAAACGTGGTGGATGTACTGAGAGAACGAGGTATGTTGGTGAATGGGAGTGAAACAGTTGTTTGTAAGGTGTTGGCTGAGGCTTTCCTTAAACTGTTCGAACCGAAACAAGGGAAGCCTATTCACCGAGCTTCATTTGAGCAGCGCAGTCAAATTGCTGCCTTACTCCGTGAAGTTGAAATGATTGATCCCAGAGAGTATGCTGATTTACTTTTAACCAACCAGCGATTACTTCAACAGAAACAAAAAATCAACCAAAAGATGGATGAATTCGATAAGACCAGCGAACTAAAAGATCTGTTAAATCAGATTCAAGCTCTACAAAAGGAAAATGAACAGCTGGCGTTAAAGATCGAAAAAACAAAACTTCAACTTGCTCAGGTGCAGAATGAACTGAAACTTGCAGAACAAGAAATGGAAAAGCTAAAAAAGAAGTGGTTATCGTCGAAGCGCAATACAACAACCATTGATCTAGCTGAAAGGTTAATTTTTGTAAGTCAAATGTTTCGCCTGAAGCAGATTAGACATCAACTACATAATGTGGAAATTGAAGCAACCCGGATGGTAACTCAACTTTTGCGTAAATCCAATGAGATCGCTAAAATAACCATTGATCCTGTAAACTATGAATTAAATGTATTTAACAAAGCGCTTGAACCGATTCCGAAAGAGCGTTTGTCCGCTGGGGAGCAGCAAATCCTCCTTTTGTCGGTGATTTGGGCGATGTTTCATTGTTCGAAACGGCAGTTGCCTTTTGTTTTCGATACTTTGCTTGGCCGGTTGGATCAATTGCACCGCGAACGGATTTTGACAGAATTCATCCCTTCATGTAGTAAGCAGGTAATCATTCTTTCTACCGACTCCGAAATTAACAGGACCTATTATGAAATGCTCAGGCCGTATTTAGCGGATATTTATACTTTAGAGTACATTGACGGAGCGGAACGGGTTCATATTTCGAAAGGCTGTTACTTTGATTACCCGGTGGAGATGGTCCGATGAATTTCCGGCTTCGAACCAGTCGATATGTGGAAAAACAATTAAGACAGCTCCAAGCCTCCACTCAGTTGACACCGAACATCCTGGTGCGCTTAGCCGTCGCCTTATCTTTGCGAGACCCCAACCCGGTTTCTACGGAGCTGTCTGATCTTAACGGTTTGGAATTTAACCGTAATACGTTGACTGGCCAATACGATGAGGTTTTTAAGGCTCTTATCGCTCAACATCTCGGTCGTCCTATCACTGACAGTGAGTATTTCCCCCATTTATTCAATGCTCATTTGGAACGGGGAATCCGGTATTTGGTTAACGAGTACAAGTACGCTGGAAACTATGACAAGTTTCTTATTAACCTCTTTCACCTGGGAGCAATGGAGTGAAAAAGGATGCTTTACCTTGATAATAGCGCCACAACTCAAATTCACCCCGAAGTTTTCCAGGCGATGCGTCCCTTTTTGGAAGAGGAGTATGGTAATCCATCAAGTAAGTATTATTCCTTGGCCGAAAATGCGAAAAGGGCGGTTAAAAAGGCTCGTGAGAATGTTGCTCGTCTTCTTGGGTGTACTCCGGACGAAGTTGTTTTTACCAGCGGGGCAACTGAGAGTAATAATTTCATCATAAAGGGGGTGGCGGATTTCTATCGAGATCAGGGACGTCATATCATCACTTCATCGGTTGAGCACCCTTCCGTTTTGGAAACGTGTCGGTTTTTAGAGGAAAGAGGATATAAAATCACATTTTTAAAGGTGGATCGTTACGGCCGAATTTCGCTTGCGGAACTTGAAGAAAAAATAAAGGAAGATCCGCCTATTTTAGTGAGCATCTTGTGGGGAAACAATGAAATTGGTTCATTAAACGATATTGAGGGAATCGCCGAACTTTGTGAACGTTATAATGTGTTTTTTCATACCGATGCGACACAAGTAGTTGGTAAAATTCCCATCAATTTAAATGAATACCGAGGGATCCGCTTTTTGTCCTGTTCTGCGCACAAATTGCATGGACCAAAGGGAGTTGGAGCGGCCGTCATTCGGAAACATCCAGACGGCTTTAAAACAAAATTGACCCCCCTACTTCATGGTGGGGGGCAGGAGAATGAGTATCGCAGCGGGACTTTGGCAGTTCACAATATTGTTGGATTTGGTAAGGCTGCTGAGATTGCTTATGAATATCTCGAAGAAAACCGCGTTTATCTGCAGGAATTGGAAGATATGTGCAAAGAAATTCTGGAGGAAAAATTAGGCGATTTGATGGTTTACAACAACGATCAAGTTAACAAGATCCCTGGGATTCTGAGCATTCAATTGAAGGGTATTAATAACGAAATATTTATTAAAAAGGCAGCTCCTTATATCGCTGTCTCCACTGGATCGGCTTGTAGCTCAGGTCAACCGAGCCATGTTCTTCAGGCCATCGGTCTTACAATGGAGGAAGTTCGCTCCACCATCCGGATTTCTCTCTCGCCGATGACACGGAAAGAGGAATTGGAGATTTTAAGGAAATTGTAGTTTTTCGTTAATCTCCCTTTCCGTGTTTGGTAACTAGATATAACAAGTAGTTATCCATCTCTGATAAATGGTTGATTTCCTCTGCCATAATAGCAAGGCCTTCATTTATGTAATGGGCGACGTATGGAACAATTTCGGCATCTTCTAAGGGCCGTTGGATTTGATTGATTATCAAATGTTTGATTAAAAGAAAATCATCTTTGACAACAGCATCCAAAGGAATTTCCCGTTTGTGATCCTTGATTTTTTTTGGTTCCCTTACTGTTCCCACTTCAACGAGTCCTTTTGCCAAAGCAAGTTTCAAAGCGGTTGGACGGTCTATGTCCAATTCCGACATGATTGTGTATAAGTTTTCGTCAGCCTTTGACGATATCCAAAATTTACTCACCGGCCATCACCTGTTCAAAGAAATATCCGTTGTAGATGCGAGTGGACTGTGACTCCTGGTCATAAACCAGGATATATTCTCTGTTGATAAATGGCTTTAATGCTTTATAAAAATCGAGGGTTATTTCCGTATCCGTTGAGAGGATGATCACTTGATCACTTAAACGGGTGAAGTAATGTTCCACGACATTTTTTCGATGAATGCTGTCCAGACGAGCCAAGGGTGTGTCAATCACAAAAGGCATCTTGGATCCGGAAACCTTGGTCAAAGCCCAAATCATGCCGAGGGAAATTAACTGTTTTTCTCCTTCGGAACGGGACATGATGTCGATTTCTTCATTATGTTGATTGAACATGGCTAAAGTAAACCGATTCGGATCAAATATAACACGATTGAATTCATCTTTACGAAACAATTGACCGAGAATCACTTCGATCTCCTTTTTTAATTGCTGAGCTTTCAAAAGGGTTACCCGATCGATAAATTCCTGGGTCGCTTGGTAAAGGCGGTTGGTCAAATCCAATTTTTTCTCAATTGGTCCGAGTTCAGCTAGTTTCTTTTGTTCACGAGTTAACTCATTGAGAAGATGAGTTCGCTCGTCTCGCAATTCTCTGATCTTTGCATTGAGTTCTCTTTTTTTTGTTTTAAGTTCTCCGATTTCTTGATTGAGCTCTTTGATTCGGTCATCATATTCCTGAGTATCGATGGCTTCCGGTGCATCCTGCAATTCCCTATATTGTTGTTTTAAAAGCGCCTCGTACTTATGTTTTTTATCCAAAAGGGCTTGAATGTTGGAATGTATTTTTTCGGAATAATTATTAAGCTTTTGGTAATCCCCCCGAGATAAATCATGGAGGATATGCATGTTTTGGATCGGACGTTGTTTAATTCGATTTAATTCGGCCCAAATCTGTTTTCCCTTGTTTTTTAGTGTCTCTTTTTGTTTCTCGGTTAGTGGCGGTTCGACTTCAATACTTAGTAATCGGGAAACGAAGGTTTCATAGGGAGTGAACAGCCGACGCTCCATTTCGATAGCCTCTAAGAATTCACGTTCTTTCCTCAGTCTCTCTTTCAAGCGTTTGATTAACGGAGCCAAAATCAACTTTGGTAAATCCTTTTTCCTGTATTGCTTGAGGTTTTCGTTTAAATTTTTAATTATTCCTTCATAATCGCTAATTGCTTTAATGATTGCCTCCCGGGTACGGCTGCTGTTGGCAATCAGTCTTCTTCGTTTTTGTTCTAATTCCAGCTCTTCCTCACTTTTGATTTTCATGGTTTTTTGAATATCGCTGAGCTGAATTTCTAACTCGTCAAGCTCCAACTGGATCTTATTTAGTCTTTGTTGTATTTTTTCAATGTCTTGGGTGCCGGATTTATCCTTTAACTTTCTCGCCCATTGTTTCATCAGTTGGTCGAGGTCTTTGGACAATTGCTTGTACAGTTCGAGTGAAACGACTTTTTGGATAGCTTGAATTGTTTCATCTTTGTCCTGTTCACCGACGAGTTCCTTGATCTTTTCCGCATCAAAGATAAAGAATCGAGAAACATCCACTGGAATTCGTTGATCGATGAATTCGATGAATTCATGTTCACTCATGGCAATTTCCTTGACTTTCTTCAGTTCTTCGTTTAATTGATACAAACGTCGTGTTTCTTGAGCCTTTCCTTTAAAGAACGTGACCTCGATCGCGTATACTCCCGTATCGTCGCGGAATGCTAGTTCAATCGAACCCGATTTCCCTCCTTCACGAAGGTGCCGATAATTAATCGCGTTGCGAATGATTTCTGCATACTCGTCATTTTTAAATCTCCTTTGACCATAGAGACAAATGAGAATCGCGTTGATCAAAGATGTTTTTCCCTGTCCGTTTAATCCGCCGATAAGAGTGATGTTTCTTCTGTAAGGAGAATGAGAGGAATCCGGATGAAAATGGATGGTTTGTTCACCGTAATAAGGCCGGTAATTGCGAAATCGAAGGTACTCAAACTTCATTTTTTTCACCTCGTGCTTCGTTGGACACCCAGGTTTCGATTGCTCGTTCAAGGTCGTGATATATACCTCTTCGTCTACTCATATTTCGGTCGGCATAGCTTTTCTCGATTTGGAATAATGTATTAAAATAAGAGAAGTCCAACCCGTATCGAGCACAAATTTTCTTTAAAAGTTCTTTTTCTTCCTCATACAAAATGATCACCCCCTGCCTTTAAGTGTATATTCTTTTCATATAATACTCAATCCTAATACTCAATCCTTTTTATTGAGGAGAGATATTGATGTTGGAAATTTACTGCTCACCACATACAGAGGATGTGGAAGACGTACTTTTAAATCATATTAATATCAAAACTAAAGTATTGCATTTGGTACCAACTATGATATTATACCGTCGTCGTTACGGGTTTTATAAAAAATGTATTCCATCGCTCGACGAAGTAAAAGCGCAAGATGAGTTGCAATTAAACGAGTTCAACAGGTTTATTCGAAGGGAAATATACAAAAAGAAATATGATGTTCTCTCGAACAAAGAAACATCAGTTCTTTTGGAACGATTACTACGCCGTTTTGACAGAACTAACCATCTAAGTTGGCGATCCGTAATTCCGCGTTTAACGGAATGTTTTTTTAAATTGGTTCAAAGCGGTTTGACACTTGAACAAACGCGGTCTCTCGATCAACGGCGTGGGTGGCAGACAATTGTTGATGTTTATACGGCTTACTTAGAAGAGTTGAATCGCCAGGGTGTTATGGATTTGGGCCAAGCTTACATTCAAGCCATCAATGATATAAATCCTGGTGAATACAAGGTACTATATCTCGATGGAGCGTTTACACCGATTTTGTCTCATCACCACCGGTTGATTATACGTTTTCTTCAAAGTAACCAACCGGTGAAATGCTTTATTCCCTTTGACCTCAGGTTTCCGGATCATCCGGCACTTCGAGTGCTGCGAAAAACATATGAATCGTATCTTCCCATAGGATTTTGGCAATCCATCCGACAAGAGCGTCATTCTACCACGGTACATAAAATTGCGGAATCCATTTTTCATGGGACTGTTGATCAGATCGAAGATCTCTCTTTTCAAATGAGATATTATTCCACTTTGGAAGAAGAGGTGCGCAGTATTGTCGAAGAAATAGCGGATTTTGTCAAATACGACGTTGTTTCCCCTCGTAAGGTGGCAATTGTTACTCCGAATGTAGCTGAAATGCGGCCGATGGTTCGCGAACTTGCAGAATTGAATGGGCTGAAAACAGAGGCCCCCCTTCGTCCGGTGGTTCAGTTGCCACAGGGAAGAGCAATCCATACACTTTATCGCATTTATACGGATGATCGAAATCAGCTATACGATTCAGATCATTATATTGATGCTGAGATGGTTCAATCCATTTTGTACAGCCGATTCTTCAAGCATTCTGAACATTTGCCGGCGGAGTTTGAAAAGATAAAAGTTTTCTTTGAGGATTGTCGTTTATTTTCCGATTGGGAAGAAAAGTTAAACCAACTTGTTGAAGCAAAATCAAGGTTAAATTCATTTTATCGTCACCATCCTTTATGGTCCATCAAAGAGTCGACACTGCAGGAATTGCGGGAATGCCTCATCAACACACAATTGATTAGCCGTCGATTGATACAGGCTCCTGAGCAGTCTTTTGACAAACATGTGCAATTTTTGATCGATGTATTGGATGGACATTCGAATGTTCATCCCCTTGATGAAGAAATTCGTTTTCGTCTGGAGAATATCCAGCGCGATTTGACTTTCCAAAGCCATATCACCATTAATGCCTATGAATTTGCTAGGCGTATTCAATCGATCCTGACGGATGATCTAGAGGAGGAGAGCGATAATCTGGAGGAGGTGAGCGGAGAGCGAAATAAGGGTAATCAGCGAAAAAAGCGTAATACGATTATGGTAACTGGCCCAAACAATGTCGAATATCAGAAGTACGACTATATTTACGTGATTCGGTTTACGGAAAATATGTTTCCGGAAACTGTTTCCTTTGAATGGCCGCTGGATTCCGATATTGAGGCGGCACTTCTTTCCGCATCCACTTATCAGTCGTTTCGAAATGGACGCGAGTTGGAGCGTTACTATTTGGATCGCTCTCTGTATCATTTTTATATCGTGTTAAATGCAACATCCAAAAAGCTGACGATCAGTTATGCCGAAATAGAAGACGGTATGAAGCAGAACCCGTCCCACTATTTATACGACATTGCCCGGGTGTTAAATGTCGGGTACGGGGGTGAATCGGTCGAAGATCAGCTGAAAAAGTATGGGCTATTGAAGAAAGGGGACAAATTGGTTGCTCCCTTGCAGCAAAAAGCAAATGAAGAACCTGTCGTTTCAGTGGGAATTGGAGAGGTCAGCATTGAGGAACTGGCCATATATGATTATTGCCCCCGTCGATTTTATTATGAAAAGTACTATCCGGAAGAACGCATTTATAAGGATATTTTCCATCTCCAGCATTATGCAGCATCTTGTTTATACAGTGAAGCCGTACTCCATTTAGTCGAACGTTATCCACACATTTATATAGGCAATCGGGAACGAATCTCTCATGATTTTCATGAAATGGTCAATCGCGCTGAAAAGACGATAAAACCCCTTTTTGCAATGCCAGACCGTTACTGGGAAGATGTTCGACAACGAACGATCAACTATCTCCATTTATTAGTGGATTTTGTGCTGGCAAAGACACCCACCTCAATGAAAGCCAAGCTTGAGTTTTCCAGACAGATGAATAAAAAAGAGGTTGAGGGAATCGTCTTCACAGGAGAGCGACAATTAAAGATAGAAATTCCTCAGCAATCGACACTTTACTTAACGATCATGAATTTCCGGGACCTGTTGTCCTTTAAGATTAATGTATATGACGAAAAGGAAGACAAACGCCTTAAAGAGATTAAAGATAAGTACCATCGACGTTTAAGCGCCCTATGCCGGGGAAGCAAAGAAGTCGATGCGACATTGGCAGAATATGCACGTCGTATTAAACGGGGCATTTTCTCAAAAAATGCTGGCGCTCATTGCCAATATTGTCCCTTTCATTCAATTTGCAAAGAAAGGGAGATCAGACGGGATGCAATTAACTGATGAACAACGAGCAGTGATACAGTCAAGGGAGAGAAAGATTCTTGTTAAAGCTGGTGCGGGAACAGGTAAAACCGAAATTTTGACCCGCCGAGTTATTTACTTATTGGAGAATGAACCGGATCTTTCGCTGAAAGACATGGTAATTATAACGTTTACCAACAAGGCAACAGATGAGTTGAGACACCGTTTAAAAGATCATTTGTACAGCCGTTGGCGCCAAGAGAAAGATCCCAGAAGAAAATGGCGTTGGCGTTATGAATTAGAGGGGATTAATTCTTGTCAGATTTCTACCATCCATCAATTTTGTTTGTCCTTATTAAATGCATATGGACCTTATCATGATGGAGTTAATTCATACTCTCCCGCATTTCATATTCAAACCAATCTGTTACATCGCGCCGTGGAAGAGACTGTTGAGTCGTGGATTCATGTCCAGCAGAGCAAAAACAAGAAGATTGTTCACTTTGAATATCTGCCGGTATATAAGTTCAAACAAATTTTGAAGGATGCTTACCAATTGTTGCGGAACAAGGGAGTGGAGATTGACGGAGTTCTCAATGAGACTGATCAATCAATCATATTTGAGACGATGAGAGATGTTCGTTTCCTTAAACGGGAAATCGTTCATGTGTTGAGAGAAATTGACCGCAAATATCGCCAGCTGAAACAGATAGCATTGGATTTAGAAGATCTGCTGGAATACAGCACGAAGCTTTTACAAAAGGATCCTGACTTTCGAAAATATGTTCAGCGGAAATATCGATACATCTTTATTGATGAATTTCAGGACACTTCTTACTATCAATCGGAAATGATTAAGTTAATTTGCGATGATTCCCCAAATAGCCCTGCTCTGTTTGTTGTCGGGGATATCAAGCAATCGATATACGCCTTTCGAGGGGCGGATCTTGGCGCATACGAAAAGATCGAAGAATGGATTAATAAGAGCGGACAGACTTTGTCTCTTTCTCTTAACTGGCGTTCCACTCCTGAAATTGTTGCTTTTGTTAACGAGGTTTTTGAGCGGTTAAGTTCTCGATACAAATTTCGACATGAAGCATTGAAATGGAGACCATTCTCTCAGGTGATTAACAAAAATCATGCTTATCAATGGATTTGGAGGGAGAGAGAGCTTCAACCGTCAGCGGTGGTGGAGTGGATTAAAGAACAAATCGAGAAAAAAGGAAGAGGTTATGGAGACTTTTGCCTTCTGTTTCGAAAGAACCACGAGATTCCACCATTTGCTGAAGCGTTGAAAGCAGCCGAAATTCCTGTTCGAGTAGTGGATAGCGGATTATTTTACAATCAACCGGAGATTATTGAAACCTATCGGGTTCTCCAATTTTTGTGTGATCCTCATCACCCCATTCATCGGGAGGAAGCAAAACGTACCTTCTTTTTTGGCAACAGCGATCAAAGGTTGGATGATTTCCTAAGGGAACTTCAAGAAAGACATTTGGTTGAAACATTGACTCCGGCACAACTTTTGGATTTCATCTATAAAGAAACCAACGTCTACGAGATTGTCGATTACCAACAAGAAGCCAACTTGAATAAGTTGAAAGAAAAGGCGAGAAAGATCAATCGACTAGAAAACATTCACCTAGATCAATTTTGTCAGTGGATTCACAACATGATTAGTTCCCAACAGGAAGAACCTTTGGCGGATGTTCCAGAAGACAATCGCCAATATGTCCAACTGATGACGATCCATAAAGCGAAGGGATTGCAGTTTCCCGTGGTCATTCTCCCAAACCTTCAACAACCAATCAGTGAAAATGCACTTGCTCCAGCGGTGATTTTGGATAAAGAAAACAACCGATTAGAATTCAAATATCAGATCGATGATCATAGAAAAATTCAATCAGCGGGTTATGATGAAGCGGTGAAACGAAACAAGATCAACACTTATCAGGAGGAGCAACGGATTCTTTATGTTGCTTTGACCAGGGCCAAGGAGTTTCTTCTTTTGTTAGGGGCACATAACTTACCACGTAGTCACGAATGCTACCAAAAATGGATCATGTACGGTTGATCATGGTTTTAATCCATTCTGTTAACAAGGACCTACCGTTTGCTGTAATGCAGAGACGGTCATAACGATTCACGTCGTACAGAATTGCCCGAAATTGGTCCTTCGTCTTTGGATCTCGAATCATGTTCACATCGACGATGTAGATGGTTTTATAATGACGGGGTGTTAACAACAATTGTTTAAGCGGTTTGATAGTAACCACTTCGGCGTGTTCACCATGTGACCAGTGTAGGTTTTTTCGGTTTAAACGCTTTTTGATCAGTTGCAGCAGTGATCCGTGAATCAAAGGCCGATCTTGATGATATGCGATTACTATTTCCGCCGAAGTTTTGGAACGATGAACATGGTCAAGGAGCGAATCAACAACAAATGATATTTCCTCCAATACGTTGTTGAACAAATAAAAGTGGATGCTTTTGTTGGTTGGAAACCCTTTAATATTCTTTTTTTCTGCTAGCGAGTTTTCGCGGATGACATTTTCCGATTGTATGACCGGATAAATTGCATCCCGAACTTTTTTGGCCTCCATTTCAGTTAAAGGCTCAATGGTAAACAAGGTCGAGAAGAGGTGTCTGACCTTTTTTTCGATATCGCTTTCCGATTGCAAATCATCTGATGTCCACAGTTGTGATTCAGGAATCAATCGGTTAAATCCAATTTTTTTCGCTTCATCCCGGCTGATCTTAGTGAAAAAAGTTGCGAAAGCAATAGGGATTTTTAATCTTCCCCTATACCTACCTTCCGTTTGTATTAGATCAGGAATAGATGATAAATGACCATACAAAATATCACGGTACCTTGCTGCTTGTTTAAACGGAGAAGTGATTCGAGTTTGTTGTTCTCCAATCACGATTGTCCAAGTGTCAGGGGTAATCTGAAGAATATTTTGAGTCACTAAGTCCTTAATTTCAAAAATGACTATCCCATATGCTTCATGAAACAATAGTAAATCTGGTTGTACCCCATTAATTACAGGTTCGTAATATAGATACCATAGATCATTCAAGTGTTTCTTGAAGTGATTTATGACCATTTGTTCCCCGGCTGTTCTTACATAAGGGGAGGATGGAATGAGTGTGGCCACGGAATGGTCACCTCTTTTACAGTTGTCCTTTCCTTAATTTTATAGCACAGTGGAGTATATGAACCCCAGGGACAGTAGTAAAGCTTGAAATTGCCCGAATACATGTTCCTGACAAGGAGTTGTCGGTTTTGTAAACACAGGGCATATCGTTAATGAATGGGAGAAAATCGATTATCCATTCAGAACCTCCTCAGGTTTGATGAATTAACCCACGGTTTTAAGGTTTCTTAGAACGGAAAAAGTAGCAGATCTACTTAAGACGTATTATTCGACACACCGCCGGAACAGGTGAAGGAGTACCGGAAAAACCCCGACGGAGTCCACTTAGAGGAAGGAGCCTCCGCCCCAGAGGGAGACTTCGACTGGTGAGACGGAACGGATGCCTAACGTTGATCGGGAATTGTACTCGTTTCTGAACAAACTTCGGGCGGTGGAGCTGGACTTCCTGCGGTTGTTTTCCCAAGGCCTCGTTGGGTGCTGGAAAATATTTCGGAAAAAAGGATTTCTACCCTATTTGCATGTTGACAAGATCAATGAGAAAGTACTGGAGACACTGGTAGATGTGTTGTTGTTCGAAGAGGAACGCCGCTATTTCTTAGACGAGGAATAGGGTCCCAGATCCTTCGGGCCACTTCGGGATGTTCCCGCAGGAAATCAGCAAACAGAGAAGGGTGGGCAAAGCGAAGAAGGCGAAGCGGAGGAAACGATTTCCCCACCGTCGCAAACCGATGAGCCGGCAGTTAAAGTTGTCGAAGAAATGGCAATGGGTGCGGATGAGTGGAACAGGGAGTGGGAGAGTTTTGCCGCTTCGTTTTCAGCCAGCTGGGCTTTCGCCGCATAACCCCTCCGGCCACACGGCAAGGGTTTTTTGGGAGCTGCAACGATTTGTCGTACTGCGTTAGGGTTTTGAATTATCAAATATACAGTGCAATTCCCGGTTTCCCCTGTCGTTGCCACGGAGGTGTGCCGTGACTTTGCTGGAGCATAATGCTTTGCTGGAGCATAATCATGCTCCTCCTTGGTTTGCGTTTTTTGTCCGAGACATCACAACTTGAGGTGAAGCATTCTTTTGACAGATTCTCCTTCGACGTTTAACATCAACATCAAAAGAGTTTGCGGATGGGAAGTGGGAAGATGCGGTTTCAACCGGCGGATATGCTCGGGCGGCTTCCCGAGCAGTTTTTTGCCCGGCTGGTGGGAAAGGTGGCCGCCAAGATCCGGGCGGGATATGATGTGATCAATCTGGGGCAGGGCAATCCCGATCTGCCGACGCCGCCGCATATCGTGGAGGCCCTCAAGAAGGCGGCGGACAAGCCCAAGCTCCACCGCTATTCGCCCTTCCGCGGATACGGCTTTTTGCGGGAGGCGGTGGCGGAATTTTACCGGCGGGAATACGGCGTGACGCTGGATCCGGAGCGGGAAGTGGCGGTGCTGTTCGGGGCCAAGGCGGGGCTGGTGGAGATTTCGCAGTGTTTCCTCAACCCGGGCGATCTGGCGCTGGTGCCGGATCCGGGCTATCCGGACTACTGGTCGGGGATCGCCATCGCCGGAGGGAAGATGGGCAGGATGCCCCTTGCGGCGGACAACGGCTTCCTGCCGGATTACTCGATGCTGTCGGCCCGGCAGCTGGAGCGGGCCAAGCTGATGTTCATCAACTATCCGAACAACCCGACCGGCGCCGTGGCCTCCCGGGAGTTCTTTCGGGAGACGGTGGAGCTGGCGGCGAAGCACCGCATCCTGGTGGTGCACGATTTCGCCTACGGGGCAATCGGGTTTGACGGCAAAAAGCCGGTCAGTTTCCTGGAGGTTCCCGGGGCGAAAGAGGTGGGCGTGGAGTTCTACACCCTGAGCAAAACCTATAACATGGCCGGCTGGCGCGTGGGCTTCGCCGTGGGCAACGAAAGCGTGATCGAGGCGATCAACCTGATCCAGGACCATTATTACGTCAGCCTGTTCGGGGCGGTCCAGGCCGCGGCGGCGGACGCGCTGCTGGGTCCCCAGGACTGCGTGAAAGAACTGGTTTCGACCTATGAGCGGCGGAGAAACGCGTTCATCGGAAAGCTCCGGGAAGCGGGATGGGAGGTGCAGCCGCCGGCGGGCTCCTTTTTCTGCTGGCTGCCCGTGCCGAAGGGGTACACCTCCGAATCCTTTGCCGATCTCCTGCTGGAGCGGGTCCACGTGGCAGTGGCGCCGGGAAATGGATTCGGGGAGCACGGCGAGGGGTATGTGCGGGTCGGCCTGCTCACGGATGAGTCCCGCCTGGCGGAGGCGGCGGAGCGGATCGCCCGGCTCGGGTTGTTTACCCATTCGGTGAACACCTAGAAGGCTTGCTGAAAAAGCCCTTGTCTGGATACGGGAGAGAGTGTGCCGCTTCGTTTCGTTGCGATGGCAAAGACACTCCGCGGCACTTCCTTCCTCCCGATATTGTTTTCACCAGACTTCCGGAATCCCGATGGAAAACGGATAAGGCCGGAGGGGGCATGCCGCTTCGTCACTCAGCGACACACCCCCTCCGGTATCCCTCGCAACACTTCCGGAAGCTTGGTGAACAATGATGGGGGAGAAGGGGGTGCCGTGGGGCCTTCGACCCGGACAAGGTCACGGTGCACTCCCTCGGAACGTGCTTAGGCGATCTTGGGAGAAGCGATCGGTGGTTTTTTCGCCGCGTGCTCCTATAAACCCACTTTCCAAGCCCTCTCAACGCCCCGCGGATTTTCCGAGGTACCATGAAAAATCGCTTTTGCGCTTCTGTTTCAACTGGAAGGAATCGAACAGCGTTTTCGATGGAGGAAGAGACGATAAACTCCTTGGCAAGGAAGTCGATCTGCATTCCGCAAAAGGAGTTCGGGTCTCTTTTTTATTGACTTTCGGGCAGCGGTGAAAGAGCGGGGTCGTGGAGGGAAAACGGACACCGCATGCATTGGTCCCCCTGGAAGGGATGTGAAAAAACATTACCGTAGCTGGGACGAGAACTAGGGTTCGTATCCGTCGTGGTTCCCGATCTGCGGAGACATCCAGACCCTCCCAAATCGTGAGGTGATCATGGCAAACAAGTCCCCCCATGATTCAATCATCATCCAGACCTCCTTTTCTCGCACCGGCCTCCTTTTATCGGTGCTCCCCATTGTCCGGGATCCCCTTTTCCCTTCGGTCGGTTGACCTGGAGGGACCGTTTTCGGGAAGAGAGAGGCCTCGCTTTGTCCGTGAAATCAGCCACCGGGCGGCCTCGATCCGCGATTCTCCAAATCGGAAAGATAAGGAGGGGAAGCACTGCGGCCTTTCGCCCAAATGGCCAAAGCTCCGCGGCCCTTTTTGCGGTTCATGTGATGCATCCCGGCTTCCTTCTCCAACCGGCTGGCTCCGCCGATTTTGGGGAATGGAGACCGACGCCCCTTGAGAACCGGAGTCCCAAAAGTTGCACGGGAGGATGTGAGATATTTGGTCTATTCCTGCTTTTTCCCTTACGATACACTGAAAGTAAACAGGGGAAGTAAACAGGCGGAAGGAGAGGAAATAAAGGGAGGAACCATCCGATGGCCCTGGATCAGCGCAGTTGTTCCATTCTGAGTTACCTTGCCCATTCGGACGGCACGGTCACGATTCCGTTTTTGACGGATACCTTCCGGGTGTCGCGGAGAACCATCTACTACGATCTTGAAAAAATCGATGATTGGCTGAAGAAGCGCGGTTACGCGCCGGTGAAAAAGATTCGGGGCTCGGGGCTTGTGCTGGAGGAAAGGGAGAAGCGGAACATCCGGGAAGCGATCAAGTCCCTTCAGGAGCAGGATTACGAGTATGCGACCGAGGAACGACAGACCTGGATCGTTTTGCACGTGATGACGGCCGGACGCCCGGTTTTCATCGAGGATTTCACCCGGCTCTTTCGAGTCAGCCGCAATACCGTCATCGAGGACATCAAGGCGCTGAAACATCGCCTCGGCGCGTTTCACGTCTCTCTTCTGTCGGACCGAAAAAAGGGTTATCTCATCAAGGGGGACGAGAAAAACTGCCGGAAGGCGATGGTGGAATATCTCTCAAGGATTTTCCCCGAAGATGCCTGGCCCCTGTTGGAGACGAACAAACAAAACCTGTTTCGCCAAGGGCGTGCCTTTGGTTTCCCCTCCTTTCATCCGCGCCTCTTTGACGACTTCATGCGCCTGATCCAGGAATGCGAAAAGCAATTTGGGGTGGAGTACACCGACGCGGTTCATCTTCAGCTGGCCCTTCGCCTTCTGTTCATCCTCCGCCGGGTCCAATTGGGTCGGGTGGTGCGCTTCGATCCGATCGAGAAGAGTGTTCTGAGGAACACCCCGGAAAGGACCATGGCGCAAACCTTGATGGAAAAAATTTCGCACCTCTTCCCCTTGTCCGTTCCCGACGATGAGATCGACTACTTGACCACCCATTTGTTGGGGGCGAGGATCAATGAACTCCGGGTTCAGGAGGCCGACAGCGGCGATATCCAAAGGTTGTCCGCGATCATCCGAAAGATGATTGACGATTTCGAAAAAAGGGCCCTGGTCCGTTTTCCGGATCGGAAACAGATGGAACACAACATGCTCATCCATTTGAAATCGGCGTATTATCGCTTGATTTACGACATCCCCGTGAACAATCCCGTTGCCGAGCAAGTGATGGAACGCTATCCGGAAATTTATCAAATCACGGAGCAGGTGATCCATCATCTCGAGGCGGTCGTGCACAAGCCCGTACCGAAAAATGAAATCGCCTTCATGGCCATGCACTTCGGCGGCTGGCTTCGCCGCGAGGGTCTCAGGGTCCGCGGCAAACGCAAGGTTCTGATCGTTTGCGCCGGCGGAGTCGGCACGTCGCGGATGTTGCAGCAGCAATTGGAGGAACGGTTTCCCGCCGTTGAAATCCTTCGCACCGCCACGGTCCGAAACTACCGCTTTTATCAGGATCAGGCCGATGTCATCATTTCGACGGCGCCGCTGAAAGAGACGTCCCCGTCGGTGCCTGTCATGACCGTCAGCCCGATCTTGACCGAGGCGCAACTTTCGGAATTGCAACGGAAATTGGGGTTGGAGGAGGCGTCCCCGCATTCCCCGTCCGTGGATGCCCTGTTGGCGGTGGTCGAACAATATGCGACGATCCGGGACCGGTCAGGTCTGGAGCAGGCGCTGCGCCGGTTTTTCCACCGGCCGGAAAGGGCGGCCCTCCATTCCAAACCCGGACTGGCGGATCTTTTGTCAAGGGAAACGGTCCGGATTCACGATGTCGTGACGGGATGGGAAGACGCGGTTCGACTGGCGGCGCAGCCGCTGATCCGCAAACGGGTGATCGAAGAGCGCTATGTGGAGGCGATGCTTCAAATGGTGCGGGAGATGGGGCCGTACATGGTGATTGCCCCTCTCGTGGCGGTGCCCCATGCCCGGCCCGAGGACGGGGTAAGGGAGCTGGGCATGAGCATCCTGAAGTTGCGGCGGGCGATTCCCTTTCCGGATGAGGACCACCCCGTGCAGCTGATCGTCGTTTTGGCGGCGACGGGGGATGAAGGGCACCTGCGGGCCTTGTCCCAATTGTCCCGGCTGCTGGGCCGAAAGGAAGCGATGCGGGACGTCCTCGCCGCACGGAGCGAAGGGGAGTTGTTGGCCCTGCTGTCGTCCGCCGCCTATCGGGAACGGGACGTACCGACAATAAATTGAGTAGAAGGAGAGACCGATGAAGTTTTTGGAGAGAGACCTGGTCGACTTGCATGTCAACGCGGAAAACCCCGAACAGGCGATCCGGGCGGCCGGCCGGCTGCTGGCGGAGGCGGAGGCCGTTTCACCGGGGTATGTGGATGCCATGGTTCAGAATTACCGGGAAAACGGGCCGTATTTTGTCCTGGCTCCGCACCTGGCGATTCCCCATGCCCGTCCGGAGGACGGCGTCAAGGAGCCCGCCATCTCGATGGTCCGTCTGACCCATCCCGTGGAATTCGGACACAGCGCCCATGATCCGGTCCGGTTGGTCTTCGGGTTGGGCGCCTCTTCATCGGATGAACATCTCTTGCTGTTGAAACGCCTGACCCGGTTGCTCAGCGATCCGCAGAACGTGGACCGGTTGATCAAAGCCGAATCTTATCAGGAAATGCTGCCCGTTTTGGGAGGGGGATGAGAATGAAAATTCTTTGCGTGTGCGGATTGGGACAGGGAACCAGCTTGATCCTGCGCATGAACGTGGAGACCGTGCTGAAAGAAATGGGCATCACCGCCGACGTGGAGCACATGGATGTTTCCGGCGCATCGAGCATGCCCGCCGACTACATCGTGACCAACAGTGAACTGGCCAAGTCCCTGGGTGACCGCGGAGTCCCCGTCATCCTGGTGGAAAACTATTTTGATCTGGACGAGATCCGAACCGCCCTGAAGAAACATCTGGGTCAGTAACGATAAGGAGGTGGGAGAATGAAAGTGATTCAATGGCTGGCCACCAACTTTTTCGGCATCCCGGCCATCTTGCTGGGATTGATCGTGTTGATCGGTCTGCTGGTGCAAAAGAAAACGGCCAGCCAAGTCATCAGCGGAACCTTTAAGGCGATTATCGGTTTTTTGATCATCAGCGCCGGGTCCGGGGTGATCGTCGATTCCCTGACGGTCTTCGAACCGATGTGGAAAGAGGTGTTTAACCTAAAGGACACCTCCCTCGGAGAATTCATGGGCCAGGACCGCTTCATCGGAAAATTCGGCAGCGCGGTCACCCTGGCGATGACCATCGGTTTTCTCATCAACGTGTTGCTCGCTCGTTTCACAAGGCTGAAATATATCTATCTGACGGGACACATGATGTTTTGGACGACCACCATCTTCGCGGGCATTGTTGTCCAATCCTCCGGAAACGTTCCGTTCGGAAAACTGGTTTTGTTCTTGTCGATCATCATGGGCCTGTACTGGACGATCCAGCCGGCTTTGACCCAGCCCTTCATGCGAAAGATCACGGGGAACGACAGCATCGCCCTCGGTCACACCTCCGCCTCCGTCGCCCTCCTGGGAGCGCTGGCGGGGAGGGTGTTCGGCAATAAGGAGAACGATTCCGAGAAAATCCGGCTGCCGAAGGGCCTGGAGTTTCTGCGCGATTCCAACGTCATCACCGCGCTGACCATGGGCGTCCTGTTCTTCATCGGAGCGATGGTCATCGTTTTCAAGAACACCCCCGGAGCGAACCAACTGATCCGGAAAGCGGGGGACCAGGATTTCGTCGTCTATTCGATCGTGCAATCCTTCCAATTTGCCGGCGGCATCGCCATCGTGCTGATGGGGGTCCGGATGTTCATCGGCGAAATTGTGCCCGCCTTCAAAGGCATCGCGACGAAGATCGTTCCCGGAGCCAAACCCGCTCTGGACTGTCCGGTGGTCTTCCCCTTCGCGCCCAACGCGGTGATCCTGGGCTTCCTCGGCGCCTTCGTCGGGGCGATGCTCTGGCTGGTCATCATCGGCAACACGGTCGGTTATATCTTTGTTCCGACGATGATCGTCCTGTTTTTCCATTCGGCGACCGCCGGGGTTTTCGGGAACGCGACGGGCGGCGTGCGGGGGGCCCTGATCGGCGGGTTCATCACCTCGACGGTGGTGGCCTGGGGACAATTTCTCATGGTCCGGTTCCTGATCGGCGGCACCATTCCCGACACGGCGATGTGGGCCGCCGACTCGGATATGTTTATTCTCGGTCCCGTCATACACTTCTTGGCCAAACTCTTCTTCTGATTTTGGCTTGGGTTGCAGGACTTTTGCGTGATGCGGCGGAGCGTCACGCTTCCTTTTTGGGAAGTCGAAGAGGGAGTGTCGCTTCGTTTCGCCCCGATCCGAAAGGCACGCAGCGACACCTACCTTCCGCCCGTCGCCGTTTTTCACCATGCCTAAAGGGAGCGGGGGATGTGGTCGATGAGTTTTGTGCGCACCCTGACGGGAGACATCGATCCGAGGGAAATGGGGTTCACCTACTCTCATGAGCATCTTGTGTGCACCCCGCCTTATTGGCAGGAGCGGGGGGAAGACGATCTGCTCCTGGACGACAAGGAGAAGTCGAAGAAGGATGTCCTGGATTTCAAACGGCACGGCGGCCAAACGATCGTGGATGCGACGGCGGTCGATTACGGCCGGCACGTGGAGGAAGTCAAAGCGATCGCCGAAGAAACCGGAATTCACGTGATCGGTACCGCCGGGTTCAATAAGAGCTTTTTGTGGTCGGCGAAGATCCCGGAACATCTCAAACGGGTGATCGGCCGCTACGAAACCTTTCATCAATGGATCGACGAGGCTTCGATCCATCAATTGACCGAGTTCGTCATCCGGGAAGTGGAAGAAGGGTTGGAGGGCACGCCCTACAAGGGTGGGCAGGTGAAGTTCGGAACGGGGTACAACCGGATCACGCCGCTGGAAGTAAAGACGATTCGCGCGGTGGCCCGCGCCCATCATGAAACGAAGGCGCCGATCCATTCCCACACGGAATCCGGCACGATGGCCCTTGAACAAATCGAGATTTTAAGGGAGGAGGGGGTCGACCTTTCCTTCGTCAGCTTCGGGCACATGGACCGCAATCCGGATCCCTATTACCACGAACAGGTGGCCAGGACCGGAGCGTACCTCTCCTTTGACGGGATCGCCAAGATCAAATACGGTCCGGAAAGCATGCGGATCGATTGCATTTTGTCGCTGGTGGAGAAGGGGTATGAAGACCAGATTCTGATCAGCGGCGACACCGCGCGGAAAAGCTACTACAAGCACTATGATCACGGATTGGGACTGGGGTATATCATCGCCAAGTGGGTGCCGCGCCTGGTGGACGAAGCGAACCGGAGGGGCCTCGACGGGGAGCGGCTGGTCCGCAAGTTTTTCATCGAAAACCCCGCCCGATGCTTCGCCTTTAAAACATGATCCGGGAGAGGCGGCCAACCGGATCCGTACCGACGCGGAAAGGGAGATCGCGATGTTATATGAGTATCTCAATTCCTTTGATTTTCAAAAGGCGGTCCGAAAGGCGAAACACACGGCACTGCTTCCGGTGGGGGCGGTGGAGGCCCACGGGCCCCATCTTCCCTTGGGGACGGACAATCTGCTGGCGGAGCGCCTGGCCCGGCGGGTGGCTGAACAGACCGGCGCGCTTCAGCTGCCCGTCATCGCCTATGGCCAGGTTTGGAGCCTCCGCCGTTTTCCGGGCAGCCTGAACATCTCCAATGACACCCTGATCCGATTGATCGTCGATATCGGCAGGAGCCTTCATTTCCAGGGGTTTCGCATCCTGGCCGTGATCAACGGCCACCTGGGAAACAACCCGGCGTTGAAAGAGGCGGCCCGAATCCTTTACGACGAAATCCGGGAACTGAAGGTGTACCACTTCTTTTATCCCGGGACCCGGGATGTCATCCGGGAAGTGCGGGAGACGCCGGCGGCCCACGCCACCTATTTTCACGCCTGTGAACTGGAAACCTCCTACATGCTTTATCTGGCCGAGGAATACGTGGACATGGAGCGGGCGATCCGGGATGTGCCGAAGTTTACGGAGGAGGCGGATGTGACCCCGACGCCCTGGGAGGAGATCACGGAAACGGCCGTGCTCGGCGATGCGACCCTCGCCACGAAGGAAAAAGGGAAAAAGGTGATCGATGCGGCGGTGGCCAGGATGGTGGAACTTCTGCAAAGGGAGCAGGAACGGATGGCGGAATCGCCGTGATCCTTTTCGGAATGAAGATGCTGTTTGAGGATGTTGACCGCTTTTCCCAATCCTTGTCCATCGGGGGTGGAAACTTGCTGGCGGATTATTTTCACAAAGTGCGTGAGCTTATCACCTTGATCGAAAAAGAAGAAGGCGAGCGTTTGCGCCAGGCGGCTTGCCGGGTCGCGGAAAGTCTGCGGCGGGGCGGGATTGTGCAGCTGTTCGGCTGCGGCCATTCGCACCTGTTGACGGAGGAGGTGTTTTACCGGGCCGGCGGACTGGTGCCGGTGAAGCCGATTCTGATCGAACCGTTGATGCTGCATGAAGGGGCCGTCCGATCCTCCCGGTTGGAACGGAAAAACGGCTACGCCGCGACGTTTCTGCCGGATCAGGAGTTTCACAGGGAGGATGTGGTGTTTGTCCTCTCCACCTCCGGACGCAACCCCGTGCCCGTCGACGTGGCCTTGTATGCCAAGGAACAAGGCGCCTATGTGATCGGCGTCACTTCCCTCCAATACGCCCAAAGCCAACCGTCGCGCCACACCAGCGGCAAACGCCTGCATGAGGTGGTCGACCTTGTGATCGACAATCACGCGCCGATCGGGGACGCCCTGTTGAAGCATCCCAAGGTCGCCGTTCCCTTCGCCCCCTCGTCCACGGTAACCGGGGCGGCCATTTTAAACGCCGTTTTTGCCGAAGCCGTTGTCCTTCTGGCCGAAAGCGGCGTGGAGCCGCCCGTTTTCTTGAGCGGCAACATCGAGGGCGCCGACGGGCACAACGACCGCCTGATCGCCCGGTATCGAAAGCGGATTCCGCTTTTGGACGGCAGTGACTAAAAACAGAAACCGCTAAAGGGGAGCCGCCGAGTGCCTGTCCGATTGCAACGAAACGAATCGGCCCTCCTCCGGCGCCCCGACAATGACCTTCACCAGCCCCCGGATTTCGATCCTTCATCGGTGAGATGCGCGGGGCCATTGGCTTCCCGGCCGTTGCAAGGGGGGAGAACGGAATCGGGGGATATGGTTGATCCGGATGCGAAGAGGGTGTGCATGCCCTCTTTCGCTCCGGATTTTTTTCTTGTATTGACGCGATTGACCAGGGTGGTCGATTTTGCTATCCTAAAATTAGACCATTCTGGTCGATTTTGAGGGGGTGCTGAAAGCATCGATGGGATATGCGCTCAAATCCTTCGAAAGGTTGGATCCGGACAAGCAGGATCGGA
>CALJVA010000008.1 GCA_937975135.1 uncultured Thermoactinomycetaceae bacterium
CGTGCCTCTTCCTCTGTCATCTCCCAGGTTACCACATAGAGAGTCATTTCATGAAGGGCGGTGCCTCGGATATACCCATTAAACTGTTTATTGAAGTCAAAGGGAAGGTTCCGATACATGACCCGGGACGCACTATAAATCTCGTTAAAAAACTCCCGGGCCAACTTCGCATCCAGATTGGCCTCGTTGATCCGGGTGTGCTCCACTTCCCGCTGGATTTCCTGCTCATCGTTGCTTAGAAAGGTGAAGGTTTGGTCCGCATTTTTCTGGATGAGAATCGCTTTTTGCAAACGAAGCAGGGAGTGGCGCACCTCATTTTCTACGTCTTTTTTAATGGACTCGATACTACCAATCAGAAGTGTGGTCAGGTTGGTGATCGTAGCTGGTACTTCTTTAATCCCCTTGATCATATACAAAACTTGGAGCACTTCCAGATCAAAGGGTGTAATCCCCTCCCGATCCTGGGCTTTGGTAATGGTATGAGCGATACTGCTGTCAAGAAAGCGGCGGATGGTGCCATAAAACTGAGAAAAACGTACCAGTCGATCGGTTCCCTCATCTTTCAGTTGGAGGGCCACTTCCTGCACCGAATTGAGCAGGGAACGCTCCCCATGGGCCAAATGCTTTCCCACTTCCCCTTGGCGCCGTACTTTTTCAAACACTTTTTGCAAGAGGTCAATCTGATAGGGAATAAAGGGGTAAAACTGGACAAACTTCTCCTCCGATTCATAACCGGAACCCAACTTCATATCTTTATCGAATGCTAATAAGTTTTGTAACGATTGCTTGTCCAGTTCATACCGGGATAGAAGGGCATCTTTCGCCGGTTCTGTTTTTTCCAGTAAGCGGCGCTGAATCACTTCATCGGTATTAGAACTGGTCAAATTAATCCGCGTTGGGAAGCGTCCTTGAATTTTCGAGTAATCGTCATACCCTGCGATCTTGGTTAAAGAATCCAGTTGCTCCTGAGCTGTAACCACAACCCAAACTTGACCGCGGCAACTTTTTCCCAGATCTTCCACGACGGTTTGTAGATTTAGCATCAAACGGCGATTGTCGCCAATGTATTGTCCAATCTCATCAACAAAAAAGGTAAGCCGGTACTGTGGCCCCTGTTGTTCACAATGGGCTGCCACCAGCTGGGCGAATTCCTCGGAGCTAATGGAAAAGTTCTGATTGCCTCCTGCAAGCAGGGATTCTCCAGTGGCCTGATCAACACCAATTCGGTTTAAAGCTTCCAAAAAGGATTTCCGTTTAAAGCGGATCTGGTTGCGCCCCTTCTCCCAAGGGGTTCCATCTACCTCCAGAAAGGCTTTTTTAAATCCTTGGTAATCACTGGCCTCAGCAATCTGCCGTTCAATATCGGCGATCCACAAGGTAGAGGAGTAGCCCAAGTGTTCATTGAAAGCCTTGAGAAATACCTCGACGATCATTTCCTTATCGTCACCAGGCCGACTGCTTACAGAAGCCTTGGAATCAATATTGAATAAGATGGCATGAAGATCATATGTGGCTACTTGTTGCATCTGTTCCAGTAGCACTTCATTGTCTGTCTTCTCCGGAAAATAATCGACAGGCTTTTTTCCATAGACCGTCTGGCTGTCCAGTAAATAAGAAAGGATTTTTAAAAAGTGCGATTTACCTGAGCCAAAAAAGCCGGAGATCCATACTCCCACAGCGGTGGTCATCTCTTGGATACTTTTTACATAGTTCTGATAAAAGTAGGCCATATTCTCTTCAATCTCTTGGGTCATCACGTATTCTCTCAGCTCTTCGTCGCGGGTCGCTTCGTCCAGTTGTCCCGCTTGGATGACACCATTAATATTGCGATCGATCCTCTTAGCAAATAGCTCGCTGATGGTATATGTATCATTTAGCAATCACGGTAAGCTCCTTTCTGGGGATCTATAAAGAATAAAGAGGAAGAGCCTTGCTTCCTTTATGCCAACAAGAGGGCTTCGGCACTTCTAGAAGTGCTGTGAAGGAGTCCTTTTTCATTTCTTTGTCCCCTGCTAAAGCCGGAAGTGACCTAGACGGATTCATTACATATCCTATACCCTTCGTACATACCCCCTTCTCCGGATCATCTACCTCGTAATCGAAAAGGCTCTATAATAACGTTGAGATAGGAAACGATTAAACATCATGAGTCCCCGTTCGCTGTAGCTTCCAGGGTAAAAAACTACGACGGGGACATCCACTTTCAGTTCTCCCAAATTAGAGAGGAGGCCATTGGTCCGGATCAAGGGGTAGACAGAACCCATATGGGTGATGAGCACCAAGTCCTTCTCTTTGGCTCTGTCAGCGATGATGGGAGCCAAGGTTTCTGCTTCCAAGGAGGGGAGCATCGCATCATAAAGCTCTGTCGTCCCTTCTTCCTCTTCCAAGGCGAATAGGTTCTCGACCCCTACCTCGGCAAACTGTTCCAGCATCAGCTCTAACATATTCACATGGAGCAAACGGAGGGGAAGGCGTTGCACCATCCGTTGTACGGCCGCACGAAGGACGAGCTCCTCACTCGGGTCATAATCAAAGATAAAGTAGGGCACCTCATTGGCCAGCCCTCGTTTTTGCAGGAATTCCTCCTTTTGCACTTCCTCATAAAAAAAGTCCAGTTTTTGTTGCAGTGTTGTCATCATCCTGTCACCACTTTCCGTTCAACGCCAAATCTGCAATCATTTGGTGCTCGGGATGTTGGGCGATATACTCTTTCAGTTTTTGACTGATGGGAAGAGGTCGGATCTCCCAACCGCCCTTCAGGGGGTACAGCCATTCTGCATCCACAAATGCTTTTAGCATTACTTGCTGCATCTTCTTTTTGGTGTCCGGAGTATACCGGCGAACTTTAGGACTTTGCTCTTCGACGCGCTCAAAAAACTCTACTACTTCCGCTGGGGTAAGGAGTGTCCGTCCTTGTTCGTATTGGTAAAGAAGCACCTCATAAGCGAATTCCCGCAAGAAGCGGTAGGCTTTGAGATAAGTATATAGGAGCACTACATCTACGTCTCGTCCTGTACCCTTTCGTACAAAATCGGCGAGGCCCTCATCCAGATAACTGATCCGTCGCCACACTTTATTAAACAGACGTACATTGGTGGTATAGTTTTTTTGGTGAAACCGATTCTCCTTGAGCACCTTCTCTCGAATCTGCTCTCGACTTAGTCCTTCTTCCATCAGGGAAAGCACTTGTTTAATTTCATAGCGGTACAAGTGCTCCGATCCCGAGATAAATCCTGCCGAATACTCTTGACTCATCTTCTCACTTCCACGCTCAGGTTATCAATAAAGCTCTCCTAAGCGCTATTCTCCCATACTTAGCGGAAATATTGAAGGACTTGCTGGGCGATCAGCCAACCCTGTTTATTCTGCATTCACAACAAAACATTCGTCTTTTGCTGTTGGGCCCATTTTTTCCAAACTTCCCGCCAAGCATGAAAGTCACTTACTCGCTCTCGGTCTTCTTCAAAACGCTCCAAAGTGGTGGAAGCTTCTTCTTCAAACAGCGGGAGTGTTTCTGTATCTTCTACGATCCTCTCCTTCTCCACCTCAGGCAGGATATTTGGATCATGGTAATCAGTGATCAACCAATCTGCAAAGGAAGGGCGTGGTGGTGGAGGTTCAGCCGGGTCCCGCTGTTCCAACAAGGGAGAAAGATTGCCCCTGTAAAAGAGGACCAATTCATGTTGAGCCCGGGTGATCGACATATAGAGTAACTTCGCATAGTGGGTCTGATCAGGAAACATCATCTCACTTACATCTTCCAAAATGACCGCGTCAAACTCCAACCCTTTTACCAAATAAGTTGGGATAATCACCATTTGTTGTTGCAATGTTTGATGCGCATTCGTGATAAGTT
>CALJVA010000009.1 GCA_937975135.1 uncultured Thermoactinomycetaceae bacterium
CCTGCAGGACCGAAGAACTCAAAGTGGCGGTGTTCTTCAGGAACACCCCATTCTTTCAATGCTTTATTGATTGCTTTCATAAAAGGAACTGGTCCGCAGAAATAAAAATCGGCTTGTGGGCTTGGTAAAATCTCTTGAAGCCAGGGGAGAGTGATAAATCCTTCCTTGTGGTAGTTTTTTGCTTCCCGATCTTCAGGAGTTGGCTGTTCATAACAAATAAATGAGGTAACTTGATCATTTGTTGCTTCCAACTCAGCCACTTGATCCCTCATACCGTGCAGCTTTCCGTTTTTTGCAGCATGAATAAAGATTACTTTGCGATGGGGCTGTTTTTCTACCAGGGTGTTTAACATACTTAGTAGGGGTGTTTGTCCTACCCCACCACTGATTAACACAACTGGCAGCTCTGATTCCATATTTAACACAAAATCTCCCGCCGGTGCACTTATCGGTAAAATATCTCCCTCTTTCACTTGATTGTGAAGATAGGTGGATACAATTCCTGCTGCACGCTCCTCGTCCCCATCTTCCCGCTTTACGCTGATCCGATAGTAATCTTTGCCCGGAGCATCAGATAAACTATACTGGCGCAGGTGGGTATATTTTTCACCTTCGATGTCCATTTTTACAGTAATGTATTGTCCTGGTTTGAAGGAAGCGATCGGCTGACCGTCCTCTGGTTGGAGATAGAAGGAGGTAATCACATCGCTTTCTTTTACTTTGCGAGTAACCACGAAGTTACGAAATCCTCTCCAGCCTCCGGGCTGTTTTTCAGCTTCTTCATACATGCCTTGCTCTACTTTGATAAATACATCGGCGATTACCTCATATGCTTCTTCCCAAGCTTGAATAACCTCTTCTGTTGCAGCATCACCCAATACTTCTTTGATTGCATGCAGGAGGTTTTCTCCCACAATTGGATACTGCTCAGCGAGAACTCCTACACTACGATGTTTATGGCCGATTTGTTCAACGACAGGGAGGATTGCTTCAAGTCGATCAATATGAAGAGCGGCAGCATAGATCGCATTGGCCAAGGCTCTTGGCTGTCGGCCTTGTTTTTGATTGGAATGGTTGAAGAGGTTGAGTAATTCCGGATGGTGAGTAAACATTCGTTTATAAAAGTGAGTAGTAATTTCTAAACCACGTTTTTCTAAAATAGGTGCTGTTTCCTTCACAATCTGGATGGTTTGAGGACTTAACATAATATCTTCCTTTCTTAACGATTTGTTTTCATAAACGCTATCTTTATTGTAAAAATGCTATTTTCTAAAAGCAATATTTTAAATGCATCTTTTAAGGCGATTGTTTGACGATCGGTTGAATAGTTTTTGTCATTGAAGGTTATCCGACGTGTTTCCCTTTCTCTTGCATCGGGAATTACAACATGATTAGATTATCTAACAGTGATGGCCATCGTCTTGGAGGGAGAAAGATGCGATTAACAAGTTTTACAGATTATTCTTTACGGGTGCTGATCTATTTGGGGACCCAATCAAAACAAAAACTTTCCAGTATACGTGAAATTTCCGATATGTATCGTATTTCCAATAATCATTTGACCAAGGTGGTATACGGACTGGGAAAGCTGGGTTTGGTGGAGACCATTCGAGGTCGTAATGGGGGAATCCGATTGGCCAAAAAACCTGAGGAGATCAATATTGGCTGGGTAGTCCGGCAAACAGAAGAAGAATTGGACATTGTTGAATGCTTTAATGATGAAAGAAATCAGTGCATTATAAGTCCCGCGTGCCGGTTAAAAGGGGTTTTAAAAGCTGCTCTTGAAGCATATCTCAAAGTATTGGATCAATACACTTTAGCTGATCTACTTGTCAACGCCGATGCGTTGAAGGAGATCTTCGAAGGAAATCAATGATTTCAAAAAAGAGGTGAATTGGACGACCCCGCTTAGGCATGAGGGATGTCACCCAATTCACCTCTTTGATGACTTTTTCTATCGGTGTGTAAGTGGCTTTTCTTTTCGTAATGCCTTAATTAGGGAGAGGCACATTCCAATGAGAATAAAAGCAAAGGGGAAAGCGGCAATAACAGCAGCTGTTTGTAGTGCACCCAGCCCTCCTGAATATAGAAGGATAATGGCCGCTGTCGTTAAAATAACACCCCATGTAACTTTCACCGCCATGGAAGGATTTAAATTCCCTCGAGTTGTCTGAATGCCAAGAACAAAGGTTGCTGAATCAGCAGAGGTTATGAAGAAAGTAGAAATTAACAGAATAGCAATGGCAGAAGAGAAAGCGCCAAGGGGCAGTTGTTCCAGCACTTTAAATAAAGCCACTTCACTGCCAAAGTTGTTCATGGCCTCCAGAATTCCACCTTGACCAAACATTTCTAGATGGAGCCCTGTTCCTCCAAGAACCGCAAACCAGAGAAAACTAAACAGGGTAGGTACGGTTAAAACACCAATTACAAACTCGCGAATCGTACGTCCCTTGGAGATACGAGCGATAAACATGCCCACAAATGGCGCCCAAGAGATCCACCAGGCCCAGTAGAAAATGGTCCAACCCTGAATCCAAGCGTGTAAGTCGGTATCAGGGAAAGGCGTGATTCGCAGGCTCATGCTTGCCAATTGTTGGACATAGCTTCCGATAGTCGTGGTAAAAAAGTTGATAATAAAGTTTGTCGGGCCGGAAAAAAGGAAAAACATCATTAATAAAACTGCCAAGACTACGTTTGTGTTGCTCAGAAATTTAATTCCTCGATTAATGCCAGTTATGGCAGAGAGAATAAATAAAGCTGACATGACGATGATAATGGCCAGTTGTGTTAGAAAGGTGTTATTAATGTCATCAAATAGAAAGGAGAGTCCACCGGAAATTTGAATTGCTCCTAGTCCCAGTGATGTAGCAACGCCAAATACAGTGGCGAAAACGGCTAGGATGTCAATTCCTTTCCCGATGCTTCCCTTCGTTTTTTCCCCGAGAAGTGGGGTAAAGGTGGAACTGATTAATCCAGGCGTTCCTTTGCGAAACTGAAAGTAAGCTAAGGCTAGTGCGACGACTGCATAAATCGCCCAGGGATGCAGTCCCCAGTGGAAAAAGGAGTAGCGCATGGCTACTTGTGCCGAACCGGCAGTTTCCGGTTGAACATTAGTAAGACCGTCTCCAGTTGGAGGATCAGCAAAGTGACTCAAAGGTTCTGCAACCCCCCAAAAAACTAGGCCAATCCCCATTCCAGCACTAAACAACATGGCAAACCAAGAGGTAAGACTGTACTCTGGTTCTTCATCGTCCCGCCCAAGTCGAATATTTCCCACACGGGAAAAGATAAGAATGATCGCAAATAAAAGGAAAAGACTAACGGAAATTAAATAAAACCAGCCAAATTTTGTTTGGAGAAAGGATTGAATCTCCTGGGTAACTTCTGTCAAATGATTAGGTGCCAATGTGCCCCATAATGTGAAAATAAAGGCCAAGGTAGTAGAAATGATAAAGACAGTACTTAGCTTTTTCATAGAAACACTCCATTATAATATTTTTCTCCACTGTTATACATATCCCTTACGGAGGAGAATGAAACATTTTTAGACTAAAAGCCTTTTATTATAAACAGATTAGTATGTACTTCTGTGGGGAGATCGTCGAAAACACTCCATATTACAAGTCTTTTGGACTACAGGATATGTATAATGATGAAAGCAATAGGAGCTTTCCCGAAGCTTGCAGGAGTGGTTTATTATGGAAGAGAATAATGATTAGAAGTATTAACCTTTAAATAAAAGAGTTGGAATAAGATCAAGTCGGATAAAATGGGAATATGGGCAAAAAGGGATTGAATGTGAGGGTAGTTACTAGACAAACTAAAAGTAAATCAAAGTGGTATAATGAACGGTATGAAAGGAATAAATTGTTGGTTCTTAAAGCGAGGGAGGTCTTGATCTGCAAGCACAGATAGTCAGTCAATCGCTTGTGGATGAAGACAAGTATCCTTCATCAGACAGTGAACATACTCAAGTAAACATACTCATAAAAACAAAGGAAATCGCTTTTTCCATTCATTTCTGCCATAATTAAAGAGATAGCTAGGGACTTAAAAGGGGGGATACTGGGTGGAGCGAGTGCTCATTTTATCGATGGGGTTTGGTACCGGTCATAATGCTGCGGCAAGGGCTTTGGTAAAAGAATTTCAAGGGACGGCTGGGATTGACGTTCGAATGATCGACCTGCTCCATTTGATTCCCGGAAAATCTCATCCCTATCTGCAGTCTGGTTATAATCAAATGTTAATTAAGTTCCCCAGGGTATACCATTATTTATATGGATGGACGTACCAATCGCGAGTTATTCGCTATGTTTCTGGAGAACTTATTGAAAAGATCGGTTGGACAATTCGTAAAAAACTAAGTAGTTTGTTGAGAGAGTGGCAACCAACGCGGATTGTGGCCACTCATCCTTTTTCATTGCTTTTGATCCCGACAAAGTGGCGTCAGCTGCCGACGATAGGGGTAATGACTGATTACGAGTTGCATCCACTTTGGCTGGTTCAGCCCCCTAAAGTGCTGTGTGTGCCAAAGGGAATTGTGGATCAGGCGCATCTGGATCGCATTCGATGGCAGATTGGCTGTCGAATCATCGAGACGGGGATTCCTACAGATTCAGTATTTAGTAAGCGGGTTCCAAAGCAGACTGCGAGAGAACGCTTGGGACTTGCCACAGAAGAACCGGTTGTATTGGTTATGGGTGGCGGCCTTGGCCTAGGTCCTTTAGATGGCATTGTCTCGGAGATAAGTTGTACCGACCGACCCTTACAAGTAATTGTTCTTACTGGTAAAAATGAGGATCTATATGAGAAATTGATTGAAAAAAATTATGGCCCCCATATTCAGATTAAACGATATCGAAAAGATATTTCCTTGCTGATGGATGCAGCTGATCTGTTGATTACCAAACCTGGAGGTTTAACGATTGCTGAGGCGATGGTTAAACAATTGCCAATGCTTCTATTTACTCCTCTACCAGGGCACGAGCAGGCCAACCAGGAATACCTCCTTTTTCATCGAGTTGCAGACGTTATTCATTCTGGTTCTGCTTATCAACAGGTGATTGCTCTGTTGGATAATGAGACGATTCGTAAACGGATGCAGTATTATCAAAGTAAACTGGCAGTAGCAGATGCGGCCAAGCGTATCAAAGAAGAAACCCTACGCTTGGATGTACCTCGTTATTTTGTTTTATAAACATATTGATCTAAATAAGTGCTGGATTGAACTTTTGTTTTTTGTAAGCAGAGAGGAGTAGAAAATCAAGTGAAGTTCGTCACTTACCAAACCAAGCGAGAGCCTTTAGTGGTTCAAGGGGAACAAGATAAAGTAGGACGAATTGGCTGGGTAAAGAGCGGATATGTGGTGGATATCGGGCTGGCCCAGTCGTGGGCCATTTACCAAAAAAAAATATCCGGTTATATTCAACTGCCAACAGAGATGATTGCTTTTTTGGAGATGGGAAGGCAAGGAATGGAATTATTGCGATCGATCGCTGATGCATTAGAAGATGAAGACCTATCCAACTTAGATGTTGAAGGTGAGCCGGTTGCTATCAAGTTGGAGGAGGTTAAGTTGCTACCTCCAGTCCCGGTACCCCGTAGTTTTCGCGATTTTTATGCTTTTGAACAACATGTTAAAACGGCTCGGAGTAAACGCGGCTTAGGGATGGTACCCGAATGGTATGAAATACCCGTTTTTTATTTTTCCAATCATCACGCCATTATCGGGCCTGATGATCCAGTGGTAATGCCTTCAGAAACGAATGAGCTTGATTATGAGCTGGAAATATGCTGTATCATCGGAAAACAAGGAAAGAATATTGCAGTGGAAGAGGCTGCCTCTTACATTGCAGGTTTTTCTATTTTGAATGATTGGAGTGCACGGGATCTTCAGCGGAAAGAAATGAAGGTTGGACTGGGACCAGCCAAAGGGAAAGATTTTGCCACCTCTATTGGTCCCTACTTGGTAACCCCAGATGAGCTAGAAAGTGCACGACAAGGGGATCGATATGATTTACAGATGGTGGCAAGGGTAAATGGGCGAGAGATATCACGGGGAAATACTAAAGATTTATACTGGACCTTTAGTCAGATGATTGCACAAGCATCCAAAGATGTTTATCTACGGCCAGGAGATGTGATTGGCTCAGGTACGGTGGGTACTGGGTGTATTCTGGAGCTAGGTACTGAGGTTCATCCCTGGTTAAAGCCTGGAGATATAGTCGAATTGGAAATTGAAAAACTTGGAGTATTGCGTAATTCCATTGTTTCCAGTTAAAGATCATATTTTTTTTCAGTTCCGGCGTAAGGCCGGTTCTTTTTTTATATTTTTTTTCATACGATAGTGCGAGGTGATGGAGAATGGCTGCACCCATACGAGCGACAGAAGAGGAGGTAAAGTTACTTGCACGGTTAATGCGGGCGGAAGCAGAAGAAGATGGGGAGCTAGGGATGTTGTTAGTGGGTAATGTAGGAGTAAACCGGGTAATCGCTGAATGTCTTGATTTCACAGAAATCGATACGATTAAAAAAATGGTTTTCCAATCACCAGGCGGATTTGAAGCGGTTCGCTATTCATATTTTTATCATCGGCCTCGTGAACGGGAAAGACGGTTGGCTCGTCAAGTAATCAATGGTAATAAGTATTGGCCCGGTTCCTATGCACTTTGGTTTTATGCTCCTACAGATGCATGTGCTCCTACATTTTTTAATCAGTCCTTGGAAGGACGTTATAAAAGTCATTGCTTTTATGTTCCTTCGCCACAAGATTGTCCCAGTGTTTATCGATAAGAAGGAGGGGTGAAATTGTATTATTGGTATCCTTATGCGCAAATTTCTCAGCAAGATCCCGCTCGGCGGACTGGACGGATTTTTAGTGAAGATTTGCTCCACAGCAATTTAGGTAAGGTGATCACAGTTTATCTAACCTATGAAAACAACCCACAATGGAATGCGAAGGTCGTTACAGGTACACTTCGGGAAGCAGGACGTGATTTTATTTTGATACGGGATCAAAAAACAGGAAAGGATCAGTTGTTATTTAACATAAACATTGATTTTATTATATTTGAAGAACGCCAAGCAACCATTCCGAGGGAAGGAGTAAGGTAAAAGGAAAAGGGCCGGGTTTACCGGCCTTTTTTATTCCAATACATAGGATAAGACATCTAAGGCTTGGTCGATGGTTTCCACCACGATTTGAGCTCGTTGAGACAGCTCTTTCAATGGATGGTGGAGATGTTCCGGACGAATAATAATTAAAGGTTTTCCAGATTCAATAGCCATTGCTGCATCCATGGCCGTATTCCACTGGCGGTACTTGTCATCAAAAAGAGCAATTACAACATCCGCTTTTTTAAGCCAGATTTGAGTGCGCAGGTTGTTCACTTCGGAAGCAACTTGATCTCGATAGATGGGATTGGGTTGTTTTCCCTTAATTAATTCACCAATGTTGTCGGAACGATCATGATCTTCCTGAGGGCCTTTAAAAATAAGGGGAAGACCGCGTTCCTTTGCTTTTTTACGCAGTTGTTCGCGCCAGTCATCATGGATTTGTCCTGCAAGATAAACCAGTAGATTTTCCATTTTATTTCTCCTTTAACGCTTAAAGATCATGTAGTTTCCATTGTAATCCATACGATTTTGGAGTTCAAATGAAGGTGCTCCTTCTCTTGTTAACTATGCTACGATACCATAGTAGTAAGACCTGAAGAAAGTATGGATCTAATACCTTAGTTTAAGGAGGCAAAGCATTATTCTTCGATCAGAAGAACATGCGTACAAAAATGAAAATAGAAGAACTTAAAATCGAAAATACGTTGATCGAGTTGCTTGGCATTGAAACCCTTGAGCTTACCCCTGAGCGGGTGGTCATGAAGATGCCGATCGGTCCTCGGGTTCATCAACCCTATGGGATTCTCCATGGAGGTGCCTCTGTTGTCCTCGCAGAATCTGCAGCAAGCATTGGTTCTGTGCTCCATTGTAATTTGGAAGAAAAATATCCCGTAGGAATGGAGATCAATGCGAACCATGTGCGTCCCAAAAAGGATGGGTATGTAGTAGCAGAAGCGACTCCCTTACATAAAGGCCGAACTACAATGGTCTGGGATATTAAGATCCGTGACGAAGAAGAGCGACTTGTCTGTGTTTCCCGTTGTACGGTTGCTTTCGTCGAAAACAAAAAGAGGACGACAAAAGAGTAACACCTTATGAAAAGGGAGCGTTGGGGAGTGCTGAAACAGCAGAGCGACTGAAAGTCCACGGTTTGAATCCTGGGATGAAAGACAATGTTGCTCGGTAATCCCAAAAATGGATAACCGAGCAACATTTTTTTATCTTTCCTCGCTGCAGTATCATCGCTAAATTGATACAATTAATAATAGAATAAAAGAGGTAAGGGGTGATTTCTAGGCAATTAAAGCAGAAATTTATACACCTATTTTATTGGCAATAGAGAATGTATCTAAAGAAATAATCAAAGAGCATGGGGAATCCCAAGAGAAAAAAGAGTGAATCAATACTGATATGAAAGGAGTAGAAAATATGAATTCGAAAATTTTACTTGAGAAAACAGGTCAGGTGGCTGTCATTACATTTAATCGGCCGAAGTCTTTAAATGCATTTAATGAGCAAATGCACCAAGAGCTTTATGATACATTAAATCTCCTTGGTGAGGATCCAGATGTACGTTGTATTGTGCTTCAAGGAAGTGGCAAAGGCTTCAGTGCGGGAGCAGACCTTAATATGGAGGAGCAAGTTGATTACGGAGATTATTTACGAAAAACCTATAATCGCCTCCTGCTCTGTCTAACGAATTTAAAAAAGCCGGTCATCGCTTCCCTTCATGGTCCTGTATATGGAGCGGGAATTGGAATTGCTCTAGCCTGTGATTTCCGGATCGCTTCGTCTTCCTCGACTTATTGTATGGCCTTTATCAATATTGGGCTCGTTCCTGATGCCGGAACCTCCTTTTTCTTGCCCCGAATTGTTGGTTTAAGTCGTGCCATGGAGATGGCGATGTTGGGCGATGTCCTAAGTGCTGAGAAAGCTTATGAGATTGGATTAGTAGGTAAGGTTGTGACAGATGAGAAGTTGGCTGAGGAGACCATGGCGTTTGCCAACCGCTTAGCGAATGCACCCACCGTCGCCCTAGGTCGGATTAAGGAAATGATGACAAAAAGTTTTGAACGTGATTTGGCCACTGCATTAGAGATAGAAGCAGAAGGGCAATCTTTTTGTGGCAAGACCAGAGATCACCAAGAGGGAATACAGGCATTTTTTGAAAAAAGAAAGCCACGGTTTAAAGGTGAATGAAAAGGTTTACATAAAAAGAGGGGGAGAGTACATGGATAAGGAACAAACTGCAGCAGAAAATAGAGGGCTGGAGAGTGGAATTCATACAGACTTTCGGGACGACATGACCTATGGCGACTACTTGATGCTTGACCAGTTACTTTCCAGTCAGCGTCGGCTATCCGGACATCATGATGAAATGTTATTTATTATCATCCATCAGGCTAGTGAGTTATGGATGAAGCTGACACTCCATGAGTTATATGCTGCCATCCAAAGTATTGAAAAGGATGAACTGCAGCCTGCATTTAAAATGTTGGCACGGGTTTCTAAAATACAATCCCAGATTATTCAATCCTGGGATGTGCTCTCTACATTAACACCATCGGAATATGTTGCTTTTCGCGATCAATTGGGGCATGCTTCGGGCTTTCAATCAGTTCAGTATCGATTGATCGAATGGGCACTTGGTTATAAGAAAAAAGGAATCATCAAGCTTTTTGAGCATGATCCCCCCACATATAACCGTTTACTCGAGGCCATAAAGCGGCCAGGTCTTTATGATGTAGCTCTTCTTTGCTTGGCTAGACGAGGGTTCCCCATTGATGAGAATCATCTTCAGCGAGATCTTAGTGAGCCGTATGAACCCCATCCCAGTGTGGAAGAGGCATGGATCGCTGTTTATCGTGATGTAGATCGTTACTGGGAGCTATACGAATTGGCAGAAAAGCTAATTGATATCGAAGACTGGTTGCAGCAGTGGAGATTTCGTCATATGAAAACCGTTGAGCGACTCATCGGTCACAAAACCGGGACTGGAGGGTCATCAGGAGTACCCTATCTGAAGGGCGTGCTTAATCACCGCTTCTTCCCGGAACTCTGGGATATCCGAACTAAGTTATAAGTGGTTTGGTGCCGGGAGCAAGTTAACAGAGCTTCTGTACAAAAAAATCCTGGAGGGATAGTATGAACAAGGATAAATGGTCGCAAGAATATGCACAGCACTTGGATCGCCAAGACCCATTGGCTTCTTTTCGGGAAGAGTTTTATCTTCCGAAAGGAAGCATCTACCTCGATGGTAATTCGCTGGGCTTAATGTCCCGCCGTGCAGAAAAAGCTGTCTTAGAAGGGCTAGCCTCGTGGAAAGAGTTGGGGATTGATGGGTGGACAGAGGGGAAGCATCCTTGGTTTTATCTTGCGGAAAAATTGGGGCAAATGTCAGCCCCCTTAGTTGGTGCTTTACCCGAGGAAGTAATTGTGACGGGATCGACCACTGTGAACCTCCATCAACTGGTAGCCACTTTTTATCAACCTCAAGGGAAAAGGAATAAAATCCTTGCGGATGGACTTACCTTTCCTTCAGATATATACGCCTTACAAAGCCAATTGCTTCTTCATGGCTTGGACCCGGAGGAGCATTTGATCCGGGTTCCAAGTCGCGATGGACGGACGATCGAGGAAGATGACTTGATCGCTGCGATGACCGATGAAGTGGCACTCATTGTTTTGCCTACTGTCTTGTATCGAAGTGGCCAACTCCTTGATATTGAACGTTTAACCGCTGCAGCACAAGAGAGGGGAATTCCGATTGGCTTTGATGCTTGTCATTCCATTGGAGCGATTCCCCATCAATTTAGTCAGTGGAATGTGGATTTTGCCTTCTGGTGTACGTATAAATATTTGAACAGTGGCCCAGGGGGCGTAGCTGGGTTGTACGTAAACCAGCGTCATTTTGGACGCCTTCCAGGATTGGCAGGTTGGTTTGGATCAGATAAAGAGAAACAGTTTGATATGGAGTACCAGTTTACACCGGCTAAGACAGCAGGAGCTTATCAGATTGGAACGCCTCATGTATTAAGTATGGCTCCTTTAATTGGTTCCCTTGAAATATTTGCTGAGGCGGGAATCGAACCAATTCGTGAGAAGTCTCTTCAATTAACCCGTTATCTCATGGAATTGGCAGAACATTATCTTGGAGATATGGGCTTTACGATTGGCAATCCCAGGGAGGATGAGCGTCGAAGTGGACATGTTTGTTTGGAGCATGAAGAAGCAGTACGTATCTGTAAAGCACTGAAGGCAGAAGGGGTAATCCCCGACTTTCGCTTTCCCAATGTGATCCGGCTGGCTCCGATTGCTCTATATACCTCATACCAAGATGTATGGAATGCCATTATGAAGCTAAAAGACATAATGGAGGAGAAGAAATATGAGCGTTATGAAAAACAGCGGGGTGTCGTCGCCTAAAGATCTTTCGATAATCGATATTTCAGAACCACTACAAAAAGGGGTTTCAGGTTGGCCGGGGGACACCCCTTTTTCTTTTGATTTGACATGGACCAAAGAACAGAGTGGCTCTGTCAATGTAGGGAAGATTACGATGAGTATCCATACCGGAACCCATATCGATGCTCCCTTTCACTTTGATAATGAGGGGAAACGGGTGCAGCAGCTCGATCTGGCACGCTATCTTGGTAGGGCACGGGTAATTCATCTTGCCGGGCTTTCCAGTATAGGGGCAGCAGACTTACAGGATATTGATTTGGACGGTGTAGAGCGTTTGTTGATCCGCACTGATTCCTGGGTAGATCGCAGTTCCTTTCCGGAAAAAATCACTTATTTGCAAAAGGATATCGCTCCCTTCTTGGCCCAAAAAAAGATCGGCTTGATCGGCCTCGATGTCCCCTCTGTTGATCCCATTGATAGTAAAGAACTGCCCGCCCACCATGCGCTTCACCAGTATGAGATTCATATTTTAGAGGGAGCAGTCCTTCATCATGTGGAACCAGGGGACTATGAATTAATCGCTCTTCCTTTACCCTTGGTAGGGGCAGATGGAAGTCCAGTCCGGGCGGTATTGCGTCCCTTGCAAGAGTAACCATTTAGATTTATAGGCTATGCAGAGTAAGACCAAAGGATTGTTGGAAAGTGTAGCATCTCTAGTCGTCTAACATCTCCATTTCCATGGGAGGCACGCCTATTTAAACGAGAAGAGTTCGTTTGTCCCTTTTAAGACAGAAAAAACCCCCGACCTCTCGGGGGATAAAGAACGAACCTTAAACTCTGTTTTCTATGAAAAACTCACCGTGCTAATAATTGCTTTAAGAGCTGTTTTACATCGTCCACCGGAATGGCGAAGCCGATACTTTGTGAGGGATAGACGATCAAGGTGTTAATTCCAATAACTTCTCCCAAGATGTTGATTAAGGGCCCACCACTATTGCCGGGGTTGATAGCCGCATCCGTTTGGATGACATTGCCATAAAATCGTCCATCAACTTGTAAGGGACGGTTTTTTCCACTGATTACGCCTACCGTAACCGTATGATCAAGGCCCAAGGGATTGCCGACGGCAATGACCCATTCGCCCACTTCTGTTGTTTTTGATGAACCCAGTTTTAAACGCTTAAGAGGATAAGGGGCATTAATTTTTAGAATAGCCAGGTCACGTCGAGAATCGCTCCATACTGTTTGGGCAGGGTAAGAGTGTTTCTGGCCGAAGAGCTGGACAAAAACTTTTTTTGTTTGCCCCACCACATGTTCATTCGTTAAGATATATCCGTCAGGGTGAATGATAAAACCAGATCCAAATTTACGAGTGGTTTTGTTCTGGATGGAGGGCTGAAATTCGGGGAACAGCATACTCATAATAAAATCATTCCTTGACAGCTTAACCTCTTCTTGAGTAACAATCGATACGATGCTTCGCCGAACCCGGCGGACCACTTGGACAAATCGATTCGCAGGGTGCAGTGCCGAGGAGGAGATTTGTTTTGGGCGGCTCCTGGGTAATTTTCGCTGCATCTGATTCCACTCCTATCCCCTGATAGTGGTATATGATATGAGCGGGTGTGTATGTGTGAGCGGGCGAATTCCTAGTTCAGCTTGTCATACTTACTCATTGAGAGGCAAAGAGAAGAAAACCCTAAACCCCTCACTCTACCTTGATGGGGGAGCTGCTTATCCAGTTTTAAGGGAATGAAGTCATAGGGAGGTATCTACATGGAAAAAGAATTGGGACAAGGATATATCAAAATGGATGGGGAGACCTGGTTATCAGATCCTGAGGAGAAGCATGGTTTTCGCGCCAACTGGAAGGTAGAAAAAGTACTGCATCGGGAGCAGTCAGATTTTCAGGAGGTTTCAATCATTGAAACGACGGGATTTGGCCGGGCTCTGGTGTTAGATGGAATCTTACAAACCACGGAGAAATATGATTATATTTATAATGAGATGATTACCCATGTACCACTTGCAACTCATCCGAACCCTAAGCAGGTTTGCATCATTGGGGGAGGTGACTGTGGTGCTGCACGGGAGGCAGCCCGCTATCCAGTCGAAAGGATTGATATGGTAGAGATTGATCCTAAGGTGGTTGAGGTAAGTTTAAAATACTTGCCATCAGTGGCAGGAGGTAAGCCTGATCCCCGTATTCAGTTTTTGTATGAAGATGGCGCGGCTTTCGTTCGAAATAAAAAGGCGGCATATGATGTAATCGCAGTTGACTCCTCTGATCCGATTGGTCCTGCAGCAGTTCTGTTTGAAGAGGCCTTTTATCAGGATGTGTATGCTGCTTTAAAAGAGGATGGGCTGATGGTATGTCAAAGCGAATCTCCAGTCTTTCATGAGGATGTTTTTATTCACGTTCATCGTACATTAAAAAAGTTGTTTCCAATTGTGCGGACGTATCTTGCCACAGTTCCCACCTATCCAGGAGGGATCTGGAGCTTTACTCTAGCTTCCAAAAAGCATGATCCTTTATCTGAAATGGCTGCTCAACGCCTTCGTGATGAAGAGACAAAATATATTAACCGGGAATTGTTTCAGGGTTGCTTTCAATTGCCAACCTATGTGAAAAAAATGATCGGTTAATGTAAACCTAAAATGTTAACTAGGTTGACAATAATCGCCCCTTTTTTTATGCTGATAAGGGTAAAAATGATCCTAAGCTTGGGGTGTTAAAATGTCTTCACGATTTTTGTCAACCCGTAATTTGATTTTAGTCGCCATGTTTGTGGCATTAATTGCGATCAGTGGGCAAATTGCGATCCCTTTTCTTGTCGTACCGATCACATTACAAACATTGGTGGTTATGCTAGCGGGTTCAATTCTAGGCAGACACTTAGGCGCGTTGAGTACAATCGTTTTTATCCTGTTGGTTATGGCTGGTGCTCCAATATTGGCAGGGGCCCAAGGTGGATTAGGAGCCTTATTAGGCCCTACTGGAGGATATGTTTGGAGTTGGCCCATCGCTACCTATGTTATTGGTGTTTTAGTACACAGGGAGCAGCCAAAGTTGTGGAGATTAATTTTGGCACATACAGTAGGTGGAGTATGTATCGTTTATCTTTTCGGAGCGATCTGGTTGTCAGTCTCTCTTGATTTACGGTGGAAAGAGACTTTACTTACTGGGGTACTACCATTTATTCCAGGGGATATGGTGAAAGTTTTTGTTGCAGCGATTGTTGCTCGAAGCGTGCTTAAAGTGTATCCCTCAATCGGAGGGAGAACAGTAGTGTCAAGATAAAAGATGAAAACCCACCAATTTGGTGGGTTTCCCTTTTGTATTGTTAAACTCCAAGTTGAGAGTAGAGTTGTATTGAAGTAAGATGAAATTTAAAGGAGGAGTCGCTAGGGGCTAATCCCACGGCTTTTTGGGGATAGAATCCTAAGTCCCTAAAATGATTTAAAGATGGAGCAGGTAACAACAATATTGGATGTACATAACCTGTTAAAGCGTTTTGGTATTTGGATATATACAGGTGATCGACTTGGAGATCTTGAATTGATGGCAGAAGAGCTCCAGGAATTATTCGATCTTGGATTGATTGAGAAAGAAACATATTTATCGGGGATTATGGCGATCAATCAAGAAAAGCGTAAGTGGAAAAAATAGTTTGGTACTGCCTATGGCGCTGATATTCATTATGAGCGAGAGAATGTTGAGATCTAGATGATTACTATAAACACAAAATATGACAAGGAGTAAAAAAGATGGATGAATGGATGTCCCTTGATGCCACTGCTCAAGCAGAATTGGTACGTAAAAAAGAGGTAACTGCGAAGGAACTGGTAGAGGCAGCTCTACAACGAATTGAACAGCTCAATCCGAAATTAAATGCTGTGGTAACATTAATGGCAGATGAGGCCTTGGCTGCTGCTGAAAATCCAAAGATGGATGCTCCCTTTGCTGGAGTTCCATTCTTATTGAAGGATTTGGGACCAGCCTATGGAGGGGTTCGCTTAACAGAAGGAACCGCTTTTTTACAAAATTATATCCCGCCTGTGGATAGTCCTCTTGTCACCCGATACAAGCAAGCGGGACTCATTACAGTAGGAAAAACCAATACACCTGAATTTGGCTTGGTTCCTACAACAGAACCAAAATTGTTTGGTGCTTGTCGTAATCCCTGGGATTTGGAGCGTACCCCGGGAGGATCCAGTGGTGGATCTGCGGCGGCTGTAGCCGCTGGAATAGTTCCCGCGGCCCATGGAAATGATGGTGGTGGTTCGATCCGGATACCTGCCTCTTGTTGTGGGCTGTTTGGCTTAAAGCCATCCCGAGGACGCAATCCGCGAGAATCAGAGGTGCTAGCCGGTCTGTCTGTCGATCATGTTCTTACCCGTTCGGTTCGGGATAGTGCTAAATTGCTAGATGTGACACAAGGAGCTCTTCCTGGAGCGCATTACTCTTTGCCTAAACCTTCTCGTCCCTTTGCGGAGGAAGTAGGCAAAGATCCAGGAAAGTTAAAAATTGCATTTACTACCGTTGCTCCAACAGGTGTTCCGATTCATAAGGATTGTATTGATGCTGTCCATGATGCAGCCCGCTTGTGTGCCGATTTGGGTCATGAGGTGATTGAAGCCTCCCCAGCCATCAATGGACAGGTACTGGAGAAACAATTTATCGATGTCTGGGCTGTTGGATGTACTTTAAGTATTGATTATTTGGTTCAGTTAACTGGACAAAAGGCAACCCCTGATGCCTTTGAGCCACTTACCTGGGCCCTTTATGAAAAAGGAAAAAAAATAAGCGCTTCCGAATATCTCACGTCCCTTGCTATTTTGCAACAGACGTCTCGGGAAATAGGGATGTTTTTTGAAGAGGTCGATATCTGGCTCACGCCAACCTTAGCGGAGCCACCTGTACCTTTGGGCACTTTTGAGCCGCCCAAAGAGGATCCTATCGCAGCGATTTATCGAGGAAGTGCTTTTGTTCCTTATACACCGTTGTTTAATATGACGGGTCAGCCAGCGATGTCAGTACCTCTTTATTGGAATGAAGAAGGTCTGCCAGTGGGCACTCATTTTGTAGGTCGCTTTGGAGAGGAAGCTACTCTTTTCCGGTTAGCAGCCCAATTGGAAGAGGCACGACCTTGGGCGGATCGATACGCTTCGTTAAAGATACTATGATTGTATTTCCTAGATCGGAATGAGAAAAGAAAGCAGTAATTCTGATGAATTACTGCTTTCTTAGTTGGGCAAGCTGTTTTCTTTTTTTACGGCGTATAAACCAGATAATTAGTGTGACCAGCACTAAGAGGAAGAAGATGAGCAACAAAGCACCCCAAAATAGGGGGTTTGGGAGCTTAGCTTCAATTAAAATAGGATTCACTTCTCCAGGGGCTAGATTCCATGTAAGAGTTTTGCCATCTTCCGAAACTGAGGTGGCATTATGATTATCGGGCTTGATGGGAAGTGTTAGGATAAAATTGAGATTGATTTGCTTTAAAAGAGCTTCTCCATATTGTCCACCCAGTTTTTCACCAGTTTTTTTCATTTCAGTAAGGTCCACTTCTGTATCAAGACGGAATAAAATTGTAAACAAGCCTGGGTCAATGCTAAAGTCGTCAGATTGTAGACCACTGATGAATGTCACTGGTGAACTGTTTACTACATAGGGAAGTGCGGTAGCTTGCATTTCTGTTGGGTAAAGGGCATTTATCTCTTCAAAAAGATCTTGTCCCGGAGGTTCGTGCATGATATTGGAAACTTCCTTGGTAGCAATCCATCCAATTTGGTTTTTTTCTTCAAGATTTTCAATCTGATACCCTTGTTCTTCCAATTTATTTCTTAGTGGTTCCAGTTGTTCAAGGACTACGCTATTGGTGAGGATCTTATATTCGTATACTCCAGAACCATCTTTGTTGATGGTGACATGGAGATCTGCATTGACACAACCACTTAGGAGTACAAGAACCAAAAGAGTGCAAAAGATTCTCTTGAGCTTATTCATTTTCATGCCAAGCCCCCTTTCTTGGAACAATTCGCCTTTGTTTATGATTAAAACGTAAATTAAAGGACTTAGTCAATGGTATGTTGATTAAAAAGGAAAAAACAATTACATATTAAAGACGATATTTGCCGAGGAGATGGAGAAGGTTTAAAATAGAAAGGATATTAAGACCGAAGCGTGAGGAGTGAAGAACATATGTTCCAAAACCCATCAGATGAAGAACGGAGACGTATTCTACAGGAAGCGAAAAACATTGCGGTTGTAGGAATGTCAGATAAAAAAGATCGGACCAGCTATTTGATTGCCGAAGCAATGCAACAGGCTGGGTATCGAATTTTTCCAGTCAACCCCAATCTTACTCAACCAGTTCTTGGGGAAAAGCCCTATGCCCGTTTACAAGAGATTAAAGAGCCGATCGATATTGTGAATGTTTTTCGCCGAAGTGAAGCAGTCTATCCAGTGGCTGAGGATGCGGTAGCCGTTAAAGCGAAAACCTTATGGCTACAACAAGGTGTTATAAATGAAGAAGCAGCAGAGTTGGCAATAAAAAATGGTCTTAATGTAGTTATGGATCGCTGTATTAAGGTGGATCACGCCCTGCTAAAAGTACAGAAGTGAGCAGCCAGAGAAAAACTATCTTTTAGCTGTTATTTTAGTATGAATAAGAAGTGAAAAAGAAAAGGTGACGGATTTAATTCGTCACCTTTTTAAATGAGATTGAGTATTGTGGCAAAGCTTATTCAAGCTCTTCATAAGCTGTTATAATCTGTTTAACTTCTGGGGGAAGCGGGGTACTTTTTCCCGTTTCCATGGAGATCAGCACTATGGTACCTCGGCCAATGGCTGCAATTGTATTTTCTTTTGGCAAGTGAAGGGCATAAATCAAGTCCAAACTACTCTTTCCAACTCGTTCACACTTAACACCTAGTTCGATGGATTGCCCTAAGCGAATTTCTCGTAAGTATTGACACTCTAGATTCGCTGTTACAATGCTTTTCTTCTCTTTTAGATTAAATAGATAGGGAGAGAGTTGCAGCTCTTCAAAATAGGCCAGTCGTCCAGTCTCAAAGTAACTAAAATAACTTACATTATTAATATGACCCAGCATATCCGTATCGGAGAAGCGGACTTGAATTGGTGTCTTGAATCGGAATTTCTGGAACCATTGTGGGATATTTTGTGGTGGCCATTGTTGGTTCATATATATACGCAATTCCTAACATCTTAAGGATGTTCTTGCGATTCCCTCCTTATTCTATTCTCAAACTTAGGGCCTATAAATAAAGAATGTATAGGCATATCTTTAACGATACACTATAAGTTACTCTCATTGTACAGAAAAACAATGTTGAAATCATCTTTTGAAAAAAATAACACATATTAGTAAGAGAACAAGTTTAATCAATATTGTTTATAAAAGGAGCATGTTTTTTGTTTCGCTTTCATGCATTTGTCGAAAAAACGTGACAAAATGTGTCGAATGAGATAAAATCTTAGATGGTGACAAGTTTTTACGGGAAACGTTTAAACATGGGAAGAGGAGGAATCCATATGGCGGAGTCCGGTACGGCTATAAAGAGCCAAACATCTTTTCAGCCATGGGACAAGCTGCCCAGTTCAACTGATTATCGCAGAACACGGACACGCTTAAAACGCTTAATCCAAAAGGATCCTTGTGAGAAGCACTTTTTGGAATTGGCTGAACTGGAATACCGGAGTCGTCATTTTGCGGAGGCTGAAGTGGCTGTAAAAGAGGCCTTGAAAAAAGCCCCTAACTCTATGAAGGGGTGGCTTCTGCAGGCGAAAATATTTGAAGGAACTGGTCGTACAGAAGAGGCGCGGGAAGTGTATACTAGGCTTCTAGCCCAATATCCGGACTGCAGCGTAGTTTATCGTGAGTATGCCCGCTTTCTATTTGATGTGGGTGACTCCTCAAATAAGTCTGAAAGCCTGTTATTGCAGGGGTTGGCGCTGAATCCAAAAGATGTGCTTGCCCATGCTTTATTGGCTGAAGTTTATGTGCGTACCGGACGGGTGAAGCAAGCCCTATTACACATTGAAACCGCCTTTTTTTACTATGAAGAGGATACTCACTTTCACCAGCGTTGTGCAAAAGTTTATTTGCAAATGGGAGAATACAGTGAAGCAATTGAACAGCTTCGTTTAGCTCTGAAAGCAGATCCACGAAATAAAGTGGTGCGGGCTCAATTTTATCAAACTCTAAAATCACGGAAGAAAGGCCTTCATGTCTTTCCGATGTTAAGTATTATGTGGCGGCGTGTGTGGTCGTAATTTGATTTTAAACAAGATAAGCTTATCTATTTCAAGAACAGATTGGCAACTTTATTTTAATCGTAAACTTGTTTCGCAGGTAGGAGTCATACTCTCCTTTTCGAAAAGCCACCGGGATCCAGCCCGGTTTTTCTTTTTTGGAAAATAAGGTCGGTCTAATTTTAATCAAAGACCATATGAATCATAGGATAGAATAGGAGGGAGATAGGGAGGGATAGCTATGTCGCACCAAAAGACAATTTTGCAGGGGAATGTCGTTTTACCTAATCGTGTCTTGGAAAATGGGATGGTGATTTTTGAAGAAGGAATCATTCATTATGTAGGACCGCCTTTGGATGAATATAAGGGGAAAGAGAAGGTTGTGTTGCCGGGCTATATTTGGCCTGGGTTAATTGATCTCCATGTTCATGGAGCAGGTGGAAAAGATGTTATGGACGGGACCAAAGAATCTTTGGAAATCATTTCCCAAACATTGGTCCGCTTTGGAGTGACGGGATTTTTGGCTACAACTTTAACTATGGATAAACGATCCCTCGAAAAAGTGTTTTTCACAATCGCTGAGGCTGTTCCCCGCTTACGCCATGGAGCTCAAGTGCTGGGAATTCATCTTGAGGGTCCTTGGATTTGTTCTCGTTATCGTGGGGCACAAAATCCACAATATATTGTCGATCCGATCCAAGGGGACGCCGAGTGGGGAGTCGAAAAGACCAAAGGATTACTAAGATTGGTTACTCTTGCTCCGGAACTACCAGGAGCGCTTGATCTTATTCGTTCCTTGGTTCAGAAAAATGTGATCGTATCCATTGGTCATACTGGAGCTACCTACGATGAAGCACTAGCTGGCGTATTGGCAGGAGCTTCACAGGTTACCCACTGTTTTAATGCGATGACCGGCTTACATCATCGTGATCCAGGAGTAGCTGGAATCGCAATGGTGGATGATCGGTTAAAAGTGGAATTAATCGCAGATGGCTTTCATGTACATCCAGTGGTGGTTCAGTTGCTTGTTAAAGTGAAGGATGTGGAAAAATTAATTTTGATTTCTGATGGGATGCGAGCTGTTGGAATGCCAGAGGGTGACTATGAATTGGGTGGGTTAAAAGTTACCGCTCGAGGAGGAAAGGTAACCCTTCCAGATGGTCGGCTGGCAGGTAGTTTACTTACTCTTGATCAAGCTGTCCGCAATGTGATTCAATTTGCAGAGATTCCCTTATGGCAGGCGGTTCGGATGGCTTCGCTCACACCGGCTCAGTCCTTAGGTATTGACGATAAACTGGGAAGTATAGAGCCAGGGAAACAGGCAGATTTAGTAGTTACAGATCAAAATCTTCAAGTACGTACTGTTTGGGTAAAAGGTCGTTTGGTTTATGACTCTACGTTACATAATTAATAGGGAAAGTAGGAAGAGCGAATGGATCATAAGTACAATTATCCGTCCCAATACCGCCTCTTTTTTGTTAAGTACCACAAGGCAGAATATTGGGAAGCCCATGAAGTTTTGGAGGAACTGTGGCAGACGCAGCGGGAAAATCATTTTTATCAGGGGTTAATACAAATTGCGGCGATAATGCATCAATTAGAGCGGGGCAAAGTGCGTGGAGCAAAAAAGCTAGCCAAGTCAGCCATCGGTCATCTGACACCCTTTTATCCAAACTATGAAGAGGTGGATATTGCTGCAGTTTTAAAATGGCTAAGCAATTGCTTCGACCAGTTGCCGGAAAAGGTGTCTACCCTAGATCCGGAAGAGGTTGACCGTTTAGGGATTAAACCTTGTCCTTTGCCTACTTTATAACTTCAAATAAGAATAAGTTTTCTTAACAGCATTCACAATTTATTGCTTTGCCCAATAAATTAGAAGTAGAAAGCAGGTTAAAGGAGCAAGATAAATGTGAAAGGCAGTAGATGGACCGAAGAAGAAGATAAAATCTTGGCCGAAATCGTTCTGGAAAATGTGCGTAACGGAGGAACTCAGCTGGACGCTTTTACAAAAGTAGCTAAAAAAATCGGAAGGACCCCAGGGTCATGTGCTTTTCGTTGGAATGCGGTAGTGCGTAGAAAGGAAATGGAATCCTTTCGCAAGGCGAAAAAAGAGCGTGTGGATCGTCATCTCAAAGAAAGATACCTAGCACCAATGGTTTCTTTTCGTGAAGTGATTCAACTTGTGAAACAGCAGGAAAAAGAATACAGCGAAATTAAGAAAAAAGTAAGTCACTTGGAAGAGTATTTGCAAACGAAGGAAGAGGAGTATCAAAGGTTATTAGAGGAAAACCAGCAGCTTCATCGCTTAACTTCGCTTTCTCCTAGCAATTATACTAAAGAGCTGATGAAGCATTATGACAAACTGTTAACTCTATTGGAAGCAATGAAGGAATCTGATTTTCAAAGGCTTCCAGATTATCTTAAAGTATCTTCTTCATCCACACCGGATTAGTGGATCAAAGATAATTGCCGCTACTTTGCTAGATTATTGCACATAATATAATAGGAAGCATGATCAAAAAGGAAGAGGTGTGGCAGTTGGCGCGACCCTGGGAAGGAGAGGAAGATCAGCAGTTGTTGCGGTGGGTTGGGGTTTATCGAAAAGCTGGTTTGACTTGGGAACGGACCTTTGCTAAGGCAGCAGAAAAGCTTGGGAGAAGTGCAAACGCCTGTCGAGCGAGATGGAATAAAATTTCTAATCTTCGCTCCACATCTTCTGTGCGACGTGTATCAAAAAGTAAAAGCGAGGAGATTACAGAAATTGCTTTGCTTATGAAGCGGATCGAAAAACTAGAAGCCTCTTTTGAGATGAGCAAAAACCAAATCAGGAAATTAGAAGGTGAAAACAGAAGATTACGGGGAGAGCTGAAGTTTTTGGAGTTACTCCTTATTGAGAAATACCATCTTTTGTTTTCACTATTGGGGGAAAAGTCACCACGATCACGGATTCATCAGGTTTAGGGAGATCAGATAAAAATAAAAAACTCCCAGTGAAACTGGGAGTAATGAGGAAGGTAGATTTAGAAGCCTACGCCTGCGAAGACAAAAATGGTGGCAATAACCAAAAGGAAGATTAAGAGGCGACGAAAGCCGATTCCATAGTATCCGCTCATCATTGCACCTCCTTTCTAGGGCCAGGAAAATCAGCAATAAGATCCAAGGGGATGGGTTCGATGGAAGACTAGATAAATAAAGGTTTTTCTGCGCGTCTTTTTCTCCCCTTGGTTACTACTGTCGCTATATTTTATGAATCCTTACTTAAGGTGTAAGGGTAGATGACCTAGACGAGGAAAAATAGACAAATGGCTCCAACTGGTTAAAAAAATACCCCCCTAAGGGGGGAAAAGTTAGAAGTAAGCCCCAACAAAGACGAAGATCGTAGCAATCACTAACAAGAAGATTAAGAGGCGACGAAATCCATATCCGTATCCATAACCACCGTAACCACCGTAATTGCCCATCATAACACTCCTTTCATAAATTTATGCTAAAACCCTACTCCAGCGAAGACAAAGATGGTAGCAATCACCAATAGGAAAATCAAGAGACGACGCAAGCCGAATCCAAAACCATAGCCGTATCCGTATTGTCCAGACATAATCTCTTCCCCCTTTCGCCAAGCTGCTATACCATATGCCCGGTATGCGGGGAGCGTACAGGCGAATATCCTAGTTAAGAAAAATAGATATCTGCCTTGATGTCATGACTAAAATGATAAGAATCATTGTAATTGATGGATTTTCTGGTCGGGGTGAGGTAGCCCTGGCCTTTTATTGTTTGTCAAAGAAAATATCATTGGGATTATACTTTCCTCTCTTTTTGATAAATAGGCGGAATTTTTGAATACATGCCTATCCGGGTCCTGTCACTTTTACATAAACTAAAGAGATCGAAAAATGATGGAGGGTTAAACATGACTGGAAAAGGTCCATCAATTAAAGAGCTCACGCATATGATTAATAATGTGATGGGTCAAAATGTATTGACAGAGCGGCAATTGAATCATATTTTGCAAGGAGCTAAAAAGGCGGGGGAGCAGAGAGGAATGAGCGGTGTCTTAGATTATTTGATGCATGTTACACAGGCAGATGTAAGTAAAGAGGAATTGCAACAGTTTGCTAATACAGTTCGTTCCAATCCCCAAGTAGGTAAGGAAATGTTAGAGGGAAAGAAGAGGCATATTCCACGTAGACGGCCAAGGTAACAGCAGAGGAGAAAACTATATCAGAAAATGAAAGAACAACTCTGGACCGAAAGGTCTATTTTTGTTTGTATCGTAATAATTCGTCCCGTGATGATTCATACTACTTAAGAATCTGTGAGAGAAAGGAGAGAATTGGACTGGAACAATTAACGCAGAAAGAATTATTACAGGTAGAGGAATTGCTAGGGATTGAAGCCTTGGCAGTACGTAAATGTGGCTTATACCGCCAACAATGTAAGGATGAAGAGGTTACACAGTTGTTGGGTGACGCCATGCAAATGCATCAATCTCATATTGATCAGCTGTTGGAGATCTTACGTCAACATAATGGACAAGAAAACAGTTCTCACTAAGTATGGGTGTAGATTTTGGGGAGAGGTGGCAGGGAGTGGATTCAATTCCTCATTTACAAGGGAATGAAAGTGACTACCTGCCACTTACTCAGACTATTAATCTCATTCTGTGAACAAGTTTCCATAGTAAAACAACGGAGGGATTAAAGTGAAATTAACAGAAAAAGAGATGACGCAAGACATACTGCTGATGGAGAAACAACTGGGACAACTTTACACATTAACAGAAGCAGAATGCGCTAACCAAGGAGTGCGGAAAAGCATGCATCGTTTGCACATTGATACAGAAGAAATGCATGCTCGGATTTTTCATGCTATGCACCAACGTGGATGGTATCAGACGCCTGTAGCAGGCCAACAGGCGATTGAAAACGCAATTCTTAAATGGGAACAAAACAAGTTGCGTCAGCCAGAATTAGAGGGACAAGGTAAAAGGCATTAACTACGGGAAAGGAGGGAAAAAGTTGATCTCCTGGATCATCCGCCGGATGGCAAATGGGTTGATGGATGCAGTTGTGAACCGAATGTTACAAGATCCTTATACGGAAAATCTATTCTCCTTTTTTACGATTGGACAGAAGTTAGGGCCACGACCGATTATTGAAGCAGGTATGCGTGCAGAATCAGGTAAACCCCTCGACCGACCATTGGGAAGCCCCATTGTCCTTTCCCCATGGGAAAAATTATTATTTAACCCTGTTCATCTTTATCGGTTACCTACTCCTGATGGTGTACAGATTCAGACTGGTGTTACCATCGGACCCCGAGCAAGAAAACCTCTTTCCTTAGAAATTCCGATCTTAATTACTGGAATGTCTTATGGTGGAGCTTTAGCATTAAAAGCAAAATTGGGCTTGGCTTATGGAGCAAGCAAAGCAGGTACAGCGACCAATTCAGGAGAAGCACCATTAATTCCCGAAGAGCGGCAAGCGGCGAAGTACTTTATCGGCCAGTATAACCGTGGGGGATGGATGAACACCCCAGAACAACTTCGTCAGTTAGATGCGATCGAAATTCAGTTGGGACAAGGAGCCCAAGCAGCGGCACCGATGGGCACAAAATCCTGGATGATTGATGAGCCTTACCGGAGACGATTTGGACTTCGCGAGGGAGAAGATGCAACAATCCACACTCGTCTTCCGGGAATCAATCAAGTTGAAGAGTTCTCGTCGTTGGTGCGGGAGTTACGCCAACAATATGGAGTACCTGTAGGATTAAAAACTTGTGCGACTCATTATTTGGAACATGAAATAGATCGAGCTTTGGAAGGTGAGATTGATTATATTGTTGTAGATGGAGCCGAGGCTGGTACCCATGGAGGACCGACGGTGTTGCAGGATGATGTGGGACTACCAACACTGTATGCTTTAGCACGAACAGTCCGTCATCTTGAGCGGCGGGGTATGAAGAAACATGTCTCTGTAATTGCAGCAGGGGGACTGACGACCCCAGGACATTTTCTCAAAGCAATGGCACTAGGTGCAGATTCAGTCTATATTGGCTCCATAGCTTTAATTGGAATGTTGCAGACCCAGTTTAATATTGCTTCTCCAACTGAGCCGCCAGTACAAACCCTTCTTTATCAAGGAAAGTTTAAAGAAGACTTTGATGTAGAACAAGGAGCAGAGCATCTAGCCAAATTTCTTAAGTCTTGTGTAGAAGAAATGAAATTGGTTGCCTATGCCCTTGGCAAATCGGATTTAAATCAAATTAATCGCCATGATTTGGTATGTGTTGACCGGGAGTTAGCTCGTATTTTAGGGGTTGACTATGCAGGCTTGCCTCGTGAAGAACAGCATTTGGCCTGGACTGAAGAGAAGGATCCTTGGTCTTTCGTGAATGAGAAAGAGACCTTTGAAGAGATTCCTCCTACAGGGCTACTTCAGTAAAAGTCTTAAAGTAGGAAAAAAGAAACCGGTAGGATACCGGTTTCTTTTTAAGGTGTTATTTCCTTCCACTTCATTTTAGGGAATTCATATTTTATACGTTGATAGTTTTCAAAACTGTTATAGCCACCAGCGTCTGAACGATAGGTTTGATGAAAGTTGATCACTTTCCATTTTCCGTTAATCTGCCGTACAGTTACTTTAAAGTCCTTTTTATCGCTAGAGCGGTGAATAAGATAAGACTTCTCGTTTGGTTTTTGGACATCGAGGGGGGATTCGGCAATTAAGATCTTATTGTCGGCCCCAGAATCTTTTTTTGCTTCTTCAGCCCGCCAGTTCAACTTCTTACCTGGTGGATAACTACCGATAAAGGATTTGGCCTTCTCTAAATTGCCTTCTACCCACAGTGCTTTGTAAAATTGAAGGGCTGTATTTTCCGGTTCTGACAAGCGATCATCCCCACAAGAGGTAGCTAATAACATAAATATAGCAATACTAAAGATGAGAAAAAGTTTCTTCATTTCTTGTTCATTCCTTTCATCATAAAAGCCTCAGTTAAATGATGTACGTTTTGGAGAAAAAGCATGCATGATAAGTTTCGTTTATATTTAACTGTTTACTCCTTATGTATCATGTAACTTGGGTATAATAAAAAAGGGGCACTTGTCCGAAAAACTTCCGTTTTGATCAAATGCTCATATAAGTAATCGATAACTTTACTGTCTATCTACATTTATCTCCGAAATCCACAAATTTCCATAAAATGAGATTCGAAAAGTTACCTATAGTGAATTAACACTTTATTACCTATTGAGAATTTCTCGAAAAGACCACTTGTACTATGCTTCCTCATCTACTTTTTAAGCCGACATTAGGGATTATTGGTGAATTGTCAATAGCGCCATTTAATCCTTGAATCTCCTCTCTATCTCAATAAACTTTTTCCCTTTCTGATTTTATTTACGCAAAAAGTATGGGATCGGTTTTTTCATCATTGCTCTTTCATGATTTGGAGGTGATTTAAGCCATGGGTGTAGCTGCTTGTGGTAAAAAGCTTATCACCCCATTTATTTTTCTGTCTTGAGCAGTTATGTACTCCTTAGTTTCATAAAAAAATCATTTATTCCGTTCTATTCCACAAATCCCGCTATATAATAGAGAGGGGAGGCTAGCAGATGAAGGGGAAACCAATCTATTGGCTGATGGCAATCAAGCAACTATTTAATATAAAGTGGTTCTTGATTGTTCTGATTACATCCCTCTTTTTAAGTATTGGTGGATGGTTGCTTGTACTACTTACAAGTACTTTCTATGATCTGAAGGAAATGGAAGCGATGAAGTATGCTTCAGCTATATATGACCAAGATGGTAAACGAGTAGTCCAGCTTGGCCGCGAGAACCATGAATATGTACCGCTGGATCAGATAAAGACAAAAATGTTGGTTGAGGCCTTGGTTGCAGTGGAAGACCGGCGTTTCTATGACCATAGTGGTGTTGATGCAAAAGGGATGGTACGGGCCCTCACCGCCAACGTGAAGGAGGCGGGAAAATCGGAAGGGGGCAGTACGATTACGATGCAGGTTGCCCGAAATGCGGTACTCCATGATCGGGAGAAGAAAATGTCACGGAAAATAAAAGAGATGGCTGTCGCTTGGAATTTGGAGCGGGAGTATACAAAAGAAGAAATATTGGAAGCCTATCTAAATTACATGTATTTAGGAAATCAGGTTCGCGGTATGAAAATGGCGGCCAAAATTTATTTTGACAAAGATTTGACGAAAGAAGAGCTAACCCCAGCTGAGATCGCCTTACTTGTAGGGCTTCCCAAAGCTCCTGAAGGATATAATCCCTATACACAACCGGAACAGGCAAAAAAACGTCGCAATGTTGTATTGGGTGTGATGGCAGAAGTCGGTTTAATTACTGAAGCGGAAAAGAAAAGATATCAACGGGAAGAGCTTGGTGTAGATAAAAAGTATTTGGCAAAACATGTGCGGAAAAATCACTATCAGGCTTATCAAGATTATGTTTTATTGGAAGCAGAAGAACGGTACGGGATAACAGCCCAGGAACTGGCGACTGGAGGATATCAGATATATACAGGAATGAATCGAAAAGCTCAGCGGCGCATGGAAAAGGCATTTGCAAACTCCTCTTTATTTCATAACCAGAAGTTATTGGATGGAGGTGCAACACTGATCGATGCCAAAACAGGGCAAATTGCCGCGATTGGGGGTGGGCGACATTATCTGCACGGTTATGCGATCCGGGCCTTGGATAGGCGGCAACCTGGTTCATCGATTAAACCCATTACGGTGTATGCACCAGCAATTGAGGAAAAAGGGTACAGCGAATATAGTATATTGCCAGATCAACCTTATTCAATAGGGAATTGGACACCACAAAACTATGATCGAAGGTATCATGGACGAGTCTCCTTACGCACTGTTGCTGCGCGATCCATTAATGTAGCTACGGTTTGGTTACTAAACGAAGTTGTTGGCATAGATACTGCCTTCTCTTATGGAGAAAAGGCGGGGCTGCAATTGGATTCAAGAGACCGTTCAGCTGCTCCTTTGGCCTTAGGAGGGCTTACCAAGGGAGTGGATACTGTACAGATGGCTCAAGCCTATTCTGCCTTTGCCAATGACGGTAAAATAACAGAGGCTCATGCCATTGTAAAAATCACGACACGTGATGGCAAGGTTGTAAAGCCAAAGAAAAAGGTGGTTACAAAGAAGGTTTTTCGTCCTGATACTGCACGGCAGATGACTAAAATTCTTCAACATGCGGTGAATTATGGAACGGGTCGGAATGGGGCAATTCCTGGACGACCGGTAGCAGGAAAGACTGGAACCACACAGAACAGTAAAGAGGCATGGTTTGTAGGTTATACACCGGAATATGTGATGGCTGTAATGGTGTATAACGAAAAAGGGGGAAAGGTTCGCTTGACAGGAGGCGAGTATCCTGCGCGGATCTTTCAATTCGTCATGCGTGATGTTGTATCTGATCTACCAGTAAAGTCCTTTCCAGGTACTTCTAAAAGTCCAGGGAAAAGAGAGACTGTACCTTTACCCCCAAATTCGCCTCCAAAACGGCAGGCACCGGAAGAGCGCCAAGGACCGTCACAAGGTGAGAATCCTCATCCTTCACTGCCACCGAGGAAAGAACCATCTGAACCGCCGAGTAAGCCAGAGCCACCTCCTGTATCACCAACACCAGAGCCACCAGCTCCAAATCCAACCCCTCCCTCTCCTCCTCCAGTAAACCCTCCGGGAGGGGATGAGACAGGTTAAGATAGAAAAGGAGCGGAGTATGGTAAATCCTACACTCTGCTCCTTTTAATTCCTACGCATTTTTCAACAAACCAAAAGATACCATTTACGAAAAAATTCCGCCTATTTACATCTTATCGCTTTTATTTGTTATAATGTTCACTATGTAGTATGTTTATGCACTTTTTAGGAGGCTATAGGCGGATGAAAAAGAAGGGACTATTTACGTTTATTTGTATGCTCCTGTTATCGGCCTTAGTATTATCTGGATGCGGCTTTGAAAATTTAGTGGCAGGGAACAAAGGCGAAGAGGGAAAAGAGGATAAAGAAGAAGTTAATCTAGAAGAGCTTGCAAAAAGAGATGCGAATACACTGCTCGCTTATCTGTATGAAGGAAAAAAAGGTAACATTAAAGATGTTACAGGTATGGATGGGGATGATCTAACTGCATCATTAGAAAGATCTGTTTATGAAAAAAAGATAAGAGATTATCCAGGGGACGATTGGGTTCTTTTGGTAGACGGTTCTCGTTATACAGCGGAGCAAATTATGCAAGATTATAGCCGTGTTTATCTTAAAACCTTTCATAGCATTACGTATTCTGTTGAAGACGTAAAAATCTCGAATGATACAGCGGAAGTGACTGCTAAAATTGATCCAATTGCTATGCTTTCGCTAGCCAATAGGATTACGCAAGCTCGAGCAGAAGTTTTTGGTGATTTGGAAACCTCAGCTGAGATTCTAAAATCCCAAAATAAAGATGTAAAAGCGATCAATAATTTAATTAACTTCAAACTTTACTCCATGATATATGGTGATCAAAACAAGCCAGTTCCTACTGTAGGTGAGGAAAAAGAGATTACCTTTACCATGAAAAAATCAGGTGACCACTTCCAAGTCTCAAAAGATACCATTGAGGACATCATGCAGGATTCAATGGAAGATGTATATTCCAAGAGCAGTGGGGATAAATAATAAATATACGATTGTTGCGGCGACTCTTTCCAAAAGTTTTATTGGAGAGAGTCGCCGACTTTTTTAGTTGATTTTGGAAAGGATTATTTCCGAGCAGAAAATTGCCCGTCAGAAGGCATCTTGATTTACCAAACTTCTACGGTGGGTGTAACCAGTAAAGAGTTATGATGAGAAATCTAGTAATGGATTTGGAAGGATATCCAACTGCTGTATAATGAAAGAAGCAGCGAATCTAGGGTGTGAACCATGGTCGGAAACAAGGTGCGCAAGATTATCCATATTGATATGGATGCTTTTTACGCAGCAGTGGAGCAACGGGACCATCCAGAATACCGTGGACGACCAGTCGTGGTGGGAGGTTCTCCCCATTCTCGAGGTGTGGTAGCTACCTGTTCTTATGAAGCTCGCAGATATGGAATCCATTCCGCAATGCCCGCAAAAAAGGCGTATCAGCTGTGTCCTCATGCGATCTTTCTTCCACCGCGAATGGCACGATATCGAGAAGTATCTCGGGAGATTTTAGCTATTTTTCGTTCTTATACAGACCAGGTTGAGCCCCTATCCTTGGACGAAGCCTATTTAGATGTAACAGAAAACAAGCGTGGTATCACGTCGGCTACATTATTAGCCCGAGAGATTAAACAGCAGATTTATAAACAGACTGGGCTCACTGCATCTGCTGGTGTTTCCTACAATAAATTTTTAGCCAAAGCCGCTTCAGATTATCAGAAGCCAAACGGACTTACTGTAGTAACCCCAGAGCAGGCATTTCAATTTATTGATGAGCTCCCCATTGGTAAATTTTTTGGTGTAGGGAAGAAGACAGAAGCTTTGTTATTGAAACGAGGCATTCGGAACGGTGCGGACTTAAGAAAGCGATCTTTGCAGGAGTTGGTTCAGCTTTTGCAAAAGCGAGGGGAGATTTTGTACCAGCATGTGCGTGGGATTGATCCGCGCCCTGTACAAGCAAATCGCAAGCGGAAATCACTGGGGAAAGAGACCACCTTGGCGCATGATGTCTATGAAGTGGAAGAAATGCTTCCAATACTGGGACGGTGTGTCCAGCATGTGAGCCAACGACTTTATGAGCAAAGATTGGTAGGTCGGAGGGTGATCTTAAAGGTTCGCTTCCATGATTTTAAACTTATTACAAGGAGTGTGACATTGGAGCAGCCTGTCCAATCTGCGGAGAAAATAATGAAGGCACTTGAGTTGCTTTTAGAGCGAATAGACTTTTCCAATAAAGGTGTGCGCCTCCTTGGTGTGAGTGTGACAGATTTACAAACGAAGGAAATCCATCGAGATTCCAGTGAGTCTCCTAGGTATGTACAGTTAGAATTATTTGATTCATTTTTTTGATAATAAGGAAGCTCTCTTAACAATAAAAAAGGTCTGCCATTGTAGGCAGACCTTTTTTATTCTTTGGGTTTTAAGTAGATTAAAATTCTTGCAGTGAAGACCAGACCTCCAACTTGGTTTGAACCTTGCGGATTACTTCGTCTGTGAACTCGCTGGTGGTGGCGCTACCACCTAGATCCGCTGTTCGAATACCGTTTCGGACTGTTTCGATCGTACTTTCATAGATGGCCCGGGAAGCATTGCTTGCTTTTTTTGAATTAAAGTAGGTAAGCAAAGAAGCACAAGCTAGGATCATCGCCATTGGATTGGCGATGTTCTTTCCGTAGAGTGTGGGTGCAGTTCCATGAGGCGCCTCCGCCATGACCGTCTGTGGGTTAAATTCTTCATCAAAGCCGAGGAGTATCGATTCTGCTCCTGCAATCGATCCAAACAGTTGGAGAACCATGTCACTTAAACAATCTCCATCTCGGTTGAGGGCTGGGATTACCATGGGTTCTCCAGACTGGTTAAGCAGAAGTGCGTAGGTTGCATCGATCAGCTGCGGTTCATAGGGAACATCAGGATGTCGTTGGCTTGCTGCATCCATTTCCTCTTTCAACATGCCTTCATAAATAGGGCTTACCGTAAACTTGGGTCCACCAAATACTTTAGCATTAAATTTCTTGGCATGACGAAAAGCAAATTCAGCAACTGCACGGCAAGCTCTCCGATCCACTTTTTCTGTACGATAGGCGACTTCGTCCATCCCTTCACCTTCGCGCCACTCTTCGGCACCATAGGCATCACCAACAGCCATTCGGATCACAGAAATTGGGGAGTAAGCTCCTGCGATGGGGCGTACTCCTGGTATACGCCGTCCAGTTCGTACGATTACTTTCCCATCAATCTCTTTACGCAGGATAGCATTGGGGCTACCTACATCCCCTTTTGCTTCAGGCGTGATGG
>CALJVA010000010.1 GCA_937975135.1 uncultured Thermoactinomycetaceae bacterium
GAAGCCCTGAAGCACTTCTTCTCAAATCGGGAAGAGGAGGCGCCGGCGGGGTGATTTAATCGATGAGATCGAGATATTTTGGCAAATGTGCGGTGAAGGTGACTGAAACCGAAACAACTTTTTTGAATCGGGCAGATATTCTGCCCGGCTTTTTTGTGTTGTTTTGTTTCTGGTATGGATCATTGAATCTGCTCAGAATGGAAAAGAGGGATGTATTCAAAAGTTGGCGTCGAAAAAATGACAACTGCTGGTTTACAAAATGATGACATGATACTAATATGTAAACAGGAGGGTGAATTCGATGGATATTGGACCGCGTATTAAACTGGCCCGGGCGAAAGCGGGATTGTCGGTCCGCGAGCTTGCGGAGCGAGTGGGCGTTTCCGCAACTGCCATCTCCAAGTTTGAACGGGGCGAAGCGTCCCCTCGTCAAAGCACGCTTTTGCGATTGGCCAAAGCCTTGTCTGTGGGTGTCGAATATTTTTTTCGGGAAGTGAAAGTGGAAACGCTGAATCCGGCATACCGGAAGCACTCTAAGCTGGGGAAACGTTTGCAGGAAGCGATCGAAGCCACGATTGTCGAGGCAGTGGAGCGCCATCTTTTGGTGGAAGAGCTATTTCCGAAGGGGTTCTTTCCAGAATCCAAACTGCCTAGTTTTCCGATAACATCGGTGGATGAAGCGGAGCGGGCAGCAGATGAGCTCCGAAGGCAGTGGAAGTTGGGGTCGGATCCCATCGAAGATTTGTGTGGCCGGCTTGAAAACCGGGGGATCAAGGTGATTGCCATTGACGCTCCCAAAGGTTTTGACGGTTTTTCATGCTGGGTAAACGGTCAAATCCCTGTCATCGCATACAACGTGAATGCGCCTGGAGATCGGCAGCGATTCAACTTGGCTCACGAACTGGGACACCTCGTCCTCGATGCCGACCCTCCGGTGGACGTGGAAAAGGCGGCCCATCGTTTTGCCGGTGCCTTTTTGGTACCGGCCGAGGCTGTCCACGTGGAACTCGGCAGAAAGAGATCCGATCTTAGTTTGGATGAGCTGCTTTTGCTCAAGAACGAATACGGTGTCAGCATTCAAGCTTGGATTCGGCGAGCGTTCGATCTGGAGATCATCGACCGAGACACGTATAACACGCTGTTTCGACGCCTCAGTCAGCGGGGGTGGCGAACTGAAGAACCTGGAAGCGTTTCCCTCGAAAAACCGCGCAGATTGCGCTTGTTGATCCACCAAGCACTTGCAGAACGTTTGATTACACCGTCTTACGCTGCCACGCTGCTACACGGAGGTTCACGAACTGTTAAACCCAAGCCAAAGGAGTTCCCGCAACCAAAGGATGATTTGGTGCGGGAGTACATGGAAAACCGAGAGTTGACCGCTTTTGAAGATGTCGATTTGGAGGATTTCCATGAATATGAAGATCGTCAGGGGACAAGTTTGGAAAGTCAATCTTGATCCAACGCGTGGGGCGGAAATGAAAAAGCTCCGCCCCTGCGTTGTTGTCAGTGCGGACAGTATCGGGAAATTGCCCTTGAAGGTGATTGTTCCCATCACTGAGTGGAAAGAGATTTATGCTTCGTATCCCTGGATAGTGAAATTGGAGCCGAATATGCAGAATGGGTTGGACAAGCTTTCTGCAGCGGATGCTTTTCAAGTGAAGAGCTTGTCAACCGAGCGGTTTGTCAAGCAGTTGGGAGTTCTGTCTGAGGAAGAGATAGACGACATCGTTTCAGCCATAGGCATTGTGATTCAAATTCCGATTTGAAGAATGGGAGTAGTTGTTGATGATTTTTGTAAATAATATTTTGGGAAATTTAAAAAGAGTGCCGACCATTGGTCGGCACACAGGATGTTGACAAAGTATCAGGAGGGAGCGATTTTTCGTCGGGTGACTCGCCATCGTGTAAAATCGCGACGAAACATCGCTCCCGGATCCCAAGCCAAAACATTCGTCAGCCGTCTCAGTGTTTAGTTCATTTCGTACGACATTGGTGATCTTTAGTTGCATTCAATTGACATTCCATTGTGAGCATGTGTTAAACGAGGAGAAGGGGGCCTTGTCTGTTGGCTTTGCTTTTAGGGTTATCAATTGTTTCCTCGGCTTGTTCAAGCAGCACCTCTTTGAGGAGTTCCAACGCGCTCTCCTCTTCGGGATTGTTGGTACCCAGCTCGCCCCGGAAGGCTTTGTTGAGGATGGATTGGGTGAGAGTCATTATATCATCTTCTCTATCTAAAATGGTTTGGAAATCATATTCATAGCTTAGTAAAGCATCTAAGTGATCTGCAATTACTTTTTGTTCTTTAAATGGAGGTAAAGGACACGGATATGTTTCCAAAAAATTCTTTGGTACTCTTTGCTGACCAACGGCACCTGTCATTGCAGCCTTAGCTCGTTTTCGGAAAGAGTCCGAACGAACCAAATGATAAATGTATTTTGGATGAATATGGGGATTACATCTGATAACATGAAATTCTGTCGTTCCAAATCCAAATTGGTTAATCAGTCCTTTTGCCAAAGCGACTTTTCCGTTTTCCATGCAAGGTGTTATTTTGGCGAAAAGTATATCGTTCTCTTCAAAATAGGTATAGCCATTTTTAACTTCATCAAATCGCCTTTGCTGGATGTTTGAAATTATCCCCCTAAATCCATCAATAGCCGCCATAGGAACAAAACTACATTGATGATCTTGGGGGAATTCCATATTTTTAGGTTTTCCTGGATTAATTGTTGTTATATCTCCCAACCTTACCCACGTCCACCCCTTCGGCAATTCATACGGCGGTTCGATGGGAGGGAGTTCGGTTTTTTGTTTGCGTCTCTTTTTTGTTTCCTCGAGTTTCTCCTTCTCCGCTTTGATCCGCTCCAACAGTTGGTCGGCGGGTTCGATGTCGGGGTGTTGTTCGCGCCATTTTTTTGTCAGTTCACCGCGGAACGCCTTGGCGAGGATGGCGGCCCGGCGGGTTTCAAAGGTCTCCTTTGCCTCTTCAATCAATTCCTTGGCTTCGTTGATTTTCCCCAGAAGAGACTCCACCCGGTCGACGATTCGTTTTTGTTCGGGAAGAGGGGGGAGGGGGATTTTTGATTGCTTTAAATACTTGAAATGACGGCTGTAACCCTTGTCCGGGAGTTTAAGACTTGTCAGATAGTAGTATAAAAACTTCGGATCAAAAGCCTTTCTGTTTTTAAGTACTTTTACTCCATCGGCTCCTTGAGCAAATTCAAAATCAACCCATTTTACACATTTTGTATGATCCCCAAAAATAATAACCGGTAAAGGGGCGGGGTGGCAGAGTTCTTCCTGGTTGGTGTAACCACCTATCATTTCCGCCCCTTGATCTATAACAGGTATAGATCCTGAGGAAAGATAATCTTTTTGTTTAACCTTCCTGGAACTGTCTGTTACATTTTCCAGAGCTTGCTCAAATCTCACCCAAACCCAATTCTCCGGCACCTGATAGGGTTGCTCCTCTTCTGGCACCA
>CALJVA010000011.1 GCA_937975135.1 uncultured Thermoactinomycetaceae bacterium
ACATTCGATTCAGGAGGTGTTTTTTCCTTGTCTCATTTTATTGGGTCACTTCAGTAGGAGGATTGTAGTTTGGGTGGTTCAAGGAAACCCTTGTCCCACCTGCCTCGGCGAATGCCGAGAGGCTATTATATATAAGAGGAGTCGCAACACACGACTATAATGGCCAAAACCCAAATTTGACTTTATTTAGACTCCCATATCCGTATGCTCCCAGTCGCAACTGTTTTTTTAATACACAAGCCTCAGGAGGAGCGGATAAATTAAATCGAATTCAAGTTAAAAGCAATGGGGATGTAATCTTGAATGCAACAACATCAACGTCAACTAAACCATTTACAGTCTTAGACGGCATATTCTTTAGCACAACTTAAAAAACCACATTTATCCATATATTAGTTTCATTTTTCCATGCCCATAATTACCCAAATTGTATAAAATGAAGTTAGATGTAAGGAGAAGGTAAGAGGTCTTTTGTAAAATGTAATCGTTTTAAATATAAAATTGAAGAGGTGCTGAAATGAAATCGAAAATGTTAAAATGGTTTAGTTTAATGCTTCTAACTCTAATTCTTTTAGTCGGTTGTTCGTCCAACAATACTGATGAAAACCAATCTCAGGAGCCACCCTCACAAAAAGAAACAGATGATAATACCGCCCCCGCTTCTAATAGTGAAACAGACAAGTTGACTGAAGATGACCTGTTACAAAATCCTGAGGAACCTGTTACAATTCGTATATTTCAACAGTATGCCGGCCTGTCCGATAAAGATTTTACAACATTAATGAAAGAACCGATTGAGGAACGTTTTCCAAACATTACGCTTGAATTGGTTCGGGCTGGAAACAACACAATGCCTGAGGAGTTGATTCTTCAAGGCGAATTTCCCGATTTCATTTTTACAAGCTCTCAAAACATCGCCGATTTCAGACGATTAGATTTATTGTACGACCATAACGAAATGTTTAAGAAATACAATATGACAACTGATCGATATGTCCCAGAAGCGATCAATGACATCCAAAATTACAGCGAAAACAATGAACTTTATGCCATTCCATTTTCATTAAATTTTGGTTTGCTCTTTTATAACAAGGACATCTTCGATGAAGTTGCAGTTTCTCATCCTAAAGATTTCATGACTTGGGAAGAAATTTACGATCTGGCTAATCAAATCGGAAACAAATCCAATGGAAAGTATCATTCATTAATCCCTACATCCATCACGAGGATGTCCATATCGTGGATGTTGCGGAAAGTTGATGAACAAACGATGCGTGCGAATTTCAGTACAGACGATTGGAAAGAGCTGTACCAACTGTATAGAGACATTCATTTAATTCCCGGCAATATTGAATATGGCAATGAAGGCAATCGTTTTTATAAAGACTTAGACACTGCAATGATCGTTACCTACGGCGGATTTTTAGGGTACTTAGAGCAAGCTCACAGAGAAGGCCAGGACTCAAGTTTTTGGGATTTCACTACATTCCCCCAGCGTAAAAACGGTCCTGAAGGACTGGAAACAGAAGTGCGCATCTTGATGTTGTCACCGACAAGCAAAAATAAAGATATTGCATTCCAAGTGATGAATTATTTGACCAGCAAAGAGGTTCAAACGATTGTCTCGCGAAATGCTCAACGATCTGCTTTGGCGGAAGAAGAGATTAAGAATCTGTTCGGAGCTGATTTCGAATCGCTGAAGGATAAAAATGTCGACGCAATTTTCAAACAAAAATACAATGTTAACCCGATCCCGACCATTTACGATAATGCGATTAAACCGCCGTTGTTCAATGCATTTAAGCGCACTATTTTAGAAGGTGAAGATGTAAATACTGCTTTAAAGCGGGCAGAAGAAGAAGCGAATCAAATTATCGATGCAATGAAACAAGAGCAGCAATAGGATTATTGAAATGAAAAAATATGTTTATTATTCTACTGCAGGGATTTTTATCTTATTTGTCGCATCCCTTGTAATTTTGTTCTTTAACACAAACGACAAACAAGAAATGTATCCTATTGCGGTGACAGACCAAGCCGCTAAACAAATAAGGATCTATCCTGCACATGAGAATTGGAATGAAGAACAGCCTGCATTGTGGAGTTGGCGCCCTTCGTCTGGCAATGGATTTAAGGGCTTAACCTGGGGCTGGGGATTGCCAAACGGTGTGAAATTGCGTCAAAATGACGTTTTAGGCGGACAGCATCTCGTTATTACAGATTCGAAAGGGCTTGCTGCTATCATTTCTTACCCTAACGCAGACATGAAATGGGCTAAAGTTGTCGGCGGAGACCCGCATGCTGCCGAACTGCTGCCCAACGGTAACATCGCTGTAGCCGCGAGTAAGGGCGGTTGGGTACGAGTCTACGCCTCTTCACAATCCCCGGAAGCGGATCACTATGCTGAATATAAATTACCAGGGGCTCACGGCGTGTTATGGGATCCTATTCATGAAGTTTTATGGGCATTAGGAGACTACTTGTTAGTTTCGTTGAAAGTGGAAGGAAATGAAGCAAAACCAACTTTGGAAGTTGAAACGCTAAAAAACTTGCCCTCTCCATGGGGACATGATTTGCAGCCTGTGCACGGAAATGAAGACCGGCTGTGGGTCACAACTGGCAGCCGTGTATATCAGTATGTTAAATCGTCTGGCAAGTTTGAAATTGGGTACCCGGGCTACGAACAGGTCAATCAGTCTAATGTGAAAAGCATCGGGAATCAACTGAATGGTCAAATTGTTTTAACAAGACCCAGTGAAAATTGTGCAAATGACTGGTGTACCGATTCAATAAATTTTTATATGCCGGATTTTGTACGCACCCTGACTGGTGCTCAATTGTACAAAGCAAGAATACTAAATCCTGAATATCATTGAAAAAAGAGCCGCAACTTCGCGGTTCCTTTTTTACATTTTCATTAATGCGTCTCTTCCAATTGTACCTTTCGTGATCCCTAATTTCTCTGCTTCAATGGTGACCTATTCAAGCGGTGCGTCCAGCAGTTGTTCCAAAGTTCTGACCCCAACTGCTCTTCCTGCAATAATTTTTCGTTCACTTAATTTTTCATTAAGCAACTGCACGTCTAATGCGCCGCACATAATATATCCTTTATCTGTCGTGAAGGCTAAAAAGTTGGTTTTTGGGAGTTTTATTTCGATTCCGATGACTGTACGGTCTCCAATGGAAAATGGTTCAACACGAATCATATTTACATCTCCCCTTTTGCCAGAGCCTTTGTAATATCATCCTAAATTTCGAAAGTAACATGCCATAAAAATATAAAAAGTGCTCCGAATCTTTGGTAGAATGGTGTTTGTCTACAACATCACCCACAAAGAGAGGAGCACCCTTAAGATGAAGTCTACCACAACCATTGTAAAATGAAAACACAATTTACATTAGAGAATGCAACCAACTACGGCGGATTTAAGATTTTCTTAGCATACCTTGAAAAGATTAAGTTTGCGAAGGCTCTGAAAAATCTTTCTAGTGGAAAAGCCGGCAATTCTTTGTTTCCTGTCTACCGGATCTTGCTCTATCTCATCATTGGATGGATGCTTGGCTGCGAACGACTGTTTCATTTTCGCAAGCTGCAATATGATCCGCTCATTCGGCGTTTTCTTGGCGGGCGTTGTCCGCATCATTCACTGCTGTACAAAGATTTGGTTCGGCTTAACAAGACTTGTCCAAATCTTCGACTAAATTTACGAAAAGTCAATCAGGAGGTTATTCGTCCTTGTCTGCCGTTCGAACTGATCTTGGATCTAGACTCTACGGTGGAAACTGTGTATGGTGATCAATCGAGAGCCGCAAAAGGAACGAATCCACACAAGCCTGGCCGGAAGAGCTACCATCCCTTGCTTGCTTTTGAAGGACAATCACGCTTATGTCTGAATGCTGTCCTCCGCGCAGGCAACACCCACTCTTCGACCGGCGTTGCTTCTTTTCTAGAGCAGACGTTTGAGCTGATCGGAGATCGTTCGGTGAAGTACGCCCGATTTGACAAGGGATTCGGAGGCGAAGACTTCTACCGACTGTGGGAAAGCAAACGAATCGGATACGTTGGCAAGCTCAAGTGGACGAAACGTCTCGCAGCCGAAGTGGCCGCTTGTCGTTACTGGAAGCGCTATGTCGATGATGAAGAATGGGTCATCGAAGGTATTACGCTTCTTTATAAAGCAACTTCTTGGAACAAGCTGCGTCGTGTCGCGATCATTCGCAAGGCACGAGTGATGGAAGACGGTCAAACGCGCCTCATCTTCGATACCGACTGGCAATATGAAGCGATCGTCACCAATCTGGAATGGGAACCGATCGACTTATGGCGGTTCTACAACTAGCGCTGCTGCATGGAAAATTACATCAAGGAAGCAAAACGTGGATTTTCCATAGATCGAATTGCGACCGGTGACTTTGAAGCCAACGAACTCGACTTGCTCATCAAACTGTTGGCTTACAACCTCTATGAGCGATTCAAACAGGATTGTTGCGAGCCCATTTACCGAGGATATACGATTACACGGTTTCGCTTAGAATTCTTTCACTGCGCCGCGACGATTATCCAGCATAGCCGCCGAGTGGTTCTGAAGTTGGTGAAGGACTTTACCAATCAGCATGTCACGGATCGAAGCTAGAGTCGTAGCACTAGAGTGAAATCATCCATAATTTCACATGGAAATCTTAAAGCCCCTTCTTGTGGGGAGGGGGAGTGTGCATTCTTAAATCGAAAATACTCGGTGAATCACTGGAAAAAGATCTATAAATATTCACTATGGGCGCTAGAAGCGCTTATATGATTGCCGTTACGATGGGCTTTCGAAATTTAGGTGTAACCGTCAAGTACTTTTGAGCAAATTTCGCCAAATAAGTTTGAACACCTAATTATTTCCAAATATGGTTTCTCGGTGCTTGAGACGGAAGCTGTCAC
>CALJVA010000012.1 GCA_937975135.1 uncultured Thermoactinomycetaceae bacterium
AGTCTCTCGCTATCGTCACCTTTACCATCTCGACCGTCCGGATGGCTCTCCGTGATTCAAAACGTTTTGATTGACTTAGTCGTTTTTTATCGCTGGAATATATTCGTCTAGTATCGATAGGCAAAGCCAACAAATGGTCGGTGCACATCGGAGTTAGAGTACGCACAAAATACTGATTTACACTTGACAAATATATTTTTCTTATTCAAAATAAACTAAAAAAATAAAAAACGAACAAAAATAATTATAAAAAACAATTTTACTGCTAGAGTGAAACGATATGAATTATAGTTTTCAAAATCGTGGGCAAAAGAGAAAGTAAGTCTTGTCTCATTAGAATGTGAATGGCAGAATCCGAAATGGTTGCTCGTTCTCGGACATATCGTGTGTTACAGCGAAATGAATGTTGGTAAACGGACCTTGAAAGTGAAGGATTCGATGACACAGCATTGTGAAGTAGATTTTCGCTATACAAAAAGGGGGGGAGGCCTCACACCGAAAACCAGTGGTTACAGGTTAACGGGGAAGCGAAGTTCTGCATTGTCAAAACTCTTCTAGGAACAGAGTGGCTATAAGCAGTACTGAACGTAGAGAGGAGAATGCCAAACAATGCCTAAAGCGGTCAAGAGTTTTTTAGTGACGTTAGTTATAATCGTAGTGACAGCAACAGCGATTACTCCCAGCTCGGCTAAGGAAATGGAAGAGGATCCGCAGCCTTATCAGGACGCTTCGGAGGTTACCACAAAAGCTGTCTTCAACAACCCTGCTGGGGGAGACCCTGAAACGATCGTTCGGGAGATCTGCAACCTTATTCGCCAGGCCCCTTCTGGGTCGCGGATACGCATTGCACAGTTCGTAATATCCGGGGCGGCTGGCATGGACTTTGCGAAAGAGGTGATCGCAGCTCATCGGAGGGGGGTTGACGTTCAAATCGTGATCGACGGATGGCAAGTGGACAACCCTGCCATGGCAGCTATTATCGCTGAACTCGGTCGCGACAAATCCGCTCGGTCGTGGGTTCACATCTGTAGTCGACGCTCCCCGGAAGGGAACACGTCAGCCTGCATCGGGGACAAGGGTCAGCATAACAAGTTCTACCTGTTCTCCGAGACCGGTGGAAAGTCCAACGTCGTCGTGCAGTCTTCTGCAAACGTTACCGACCTGAACTCAACGACGTATTGGAATAACGCTCTCATTCTTGTGGGCAACTGGCGTTTGTACCGCGCCTACAATACCTACTTCGAGGATCTTGCCGCTGAAGTCGAAAGTGACGACTACTATTGGACAGTCACGACGGGCATGGCCGGGGGTTCGGTGCGGGCGCACTTTTTTCCTCGCGCAGGTACTGATGCCTCCACCGATCCCATCGTCGAGGCGCTAAAGAAGGTTGACTGTAGGAGCGGAACGTTTATAGGTATCGGCATGTCCGAGTGGGACGCATATCGGATCAAGATCGCCGAAAAGCTTGCAGACTTGGCCAACGACGGCTGCTCGGTCCTCGTCGTTCACGGCCCCATAGACGATGAGGTTCGCGATGTGTTGCAATCGGTACCAAGGATAGAAGTTCGAGAGCTCAATGATGGCAGTCAACTGCCGGGGCGCATCCACTCTAAGTACATGATCATAAACGGTATGTATGACGGCGACACCGACGCGAAGTGGGTGTTCACTGGGAGTCACAACTACAACCTGACCTCGCTTCGTCGCAATGACGAGACGATGCTACAGACTAACATCCGAGGTATCTATGAGTTGTACAAGGCTAACCTTCTCACCATGCGTAAAGCAGCAACGGTTCAATGAGTTTAAAAAACGTAGGGGAGGTACTGCTAAGAGGGCGCAGTGATTAGAGTTAACGTACCGCACAGCTGGGACCAGTTGTCCCAGCTTTTCTGCATTAGTCTTCGTTCGACTACACGGCCACTGTTCCGCGAAGCGTTCCGGCTGATCGGTTATTCACTCGTCCTCCTTCAGATCGAATAATATCGCCCGTGCAAGCGTCACAAAAATTGAGTTTTGTATGTGCACGTTTAGTGTTAGATTTTGTTCATAACGAGTGTTTTCCTTGATTATACCCTGTTCTGTTGACGGTATTTTGACGGACTCACGTTCATATGACGACTGAATACGCGACTTAGGTAGAATCCGTTATCATAACCGCACCGTTTGGCGATTTGATCTAATGTTAGATCAGTGTCCAGAAGCAGCTTTGCTGCTTTACGGATGCGCAGGGTGCGAACTAGTTCTGAAGGTGTGATATGAAATGCCTTTCGAAAACGGCGTGTAAACTGAACTGGGCTTAATTCCAACATCTCGGAAAGTTCGCGCATACTGAATTGCGTATGTGCTTTATTAAATAACCATTCTGCAGCCCGATTCATTAGTTCATCGTCCGAATTTGTCAATTTGGTTAACTCATCTTGGTGAGAGGAGTTGTCCCATTCGTTACAGGCGAGTTGCCATATATCGTTAAGTATCCACTGTTTGAGAAGCATATTCCGCGTGTCAGTCGCGAGATGGAGCTTTCGTAAATAAGCAAAATCTGAAGCGAGACGTTTTTCGTCTGCAGGTTGTGATTTAAACGACGGCATTAGAACTGGAATATCCAATGTGGGTTTCTTGTCAAATTCGAATCCTATAAAATGAAGCGACATCGGCGATAACATTTCTCTTTGGAACGAGTAACCTGGCGGGCAGAATACCAGTTCACTCTTCTCTGCAATCCCTCTTTCAACACCAATTTGATATTGGAAACTACCTGATTCAACGGCGAATACTACCCATACAGGATACGTGTCCGTGCGAAACCTGAACCGATCTTTTCGTTCCCAGTAAACATGAGAAATTAAGTGCAATGAACAGTCGCATAAATATTGTGAAGTCAAAAATATCCCACTTTCATTATGAAATAAAGTATATGCTTATTATAATACAGCACTTTTTGTTCAAATACTACTTCTTAACTTAAGGTTTTTGAAATCAAATAAATTTAAAACGGAATTGACAATTTAGGGTGTAACTATATATAATGTTTTATAAACAAGCATATAAAAGCATGTATGATCAAAAAAGAGCATAACCCAGCGGGAAGTCAGTTATAAAAATATATTTAAATGAATTTGTCCATTATGTAATCAGTGTAGTTTGAGTCTTATCACTTCGGTAATGAAAGCACTGAAAACCCTTTCTACTGTCTAAGACGGAGGTGGATCGTTTGGCGGGATATTTAATCCGGCGAATATTGTATTCATTATTTGTTATTTGGGGAGCTGTTACCATTATATTTTTTGTTATTCGTGTTGTTCCCGGTGATCCAGCTACAGTAATGCTGGGAACATCTGCTACTGAAGAGCAAATACTAGAACTGCAGAAAGAACTCGGGCTGAATGATCCTTTATTGGTTCAATACGTGAATTACCTGAAAGATGCGGTAAATCTCGATTTCGGGGAATCGTTTAAATTGGGCGGTTCAGCACTTGATCATGTATTTTATCGGTTTCCATTTACAATCACACTAGCGGTTACAGCAATAATTATTTCGATCACTGTTAGCCTGCCGTTAGGAATTTTAGCGGCAAAAAAATCCAACGGAATCATTGACTGGATGATTTCTACGACGTCCTTGCTTGGACAATCACTACCGACTTTTTGGGTTGGGATAATGTTAATTATTATTTTTGCTCGTTTTTTAGGTTTGTTTCCTAGTGGAGGTTCAGGATCGATTGCTCATTTAATTCTTCCTGCAACTACTTTATGTCTTCCTTTTATTGGTATGATTATCCGTTTGATTAGAAATGGCCTTCTTGATGAACTTAGCCGTGGGTATGTTCAAACGGCAAGATCGAAAGGTCTTAAGGAAAACAGTATTTTGTATATCCATGTGTTACGAAACGTACTTATTCCGGTCATTACCGTTATGGGACTTTTATTAGGAGAATTTATAGGTAGTGCGATCATAATTGAAGTCGTTTTCTCCTGGCCTGGTATAGGCAGATTGTTAGTAGATTCTATTCTCAATCGTGATTATGCGATTGTCCAAGCTTCTGTTGTGTTATTAGCGACCGTGTATGTTTTTCTTAATCTTGTGGTTGATATCTTATACGGTTATATCGATCCGCGTATTCAGGTGGAGGAATCACGATGACACAAGAGAGTACGATGTCTGTCTCTAATGAGATGGTAATGAAAAGGACTACATTAGTTAAATGGGATTGGGGAATCATTATTGCCTGTATACCCGTTACCATGTATGTCCTAATTGGAATTTTCGGTCCGATATTTATCGATTTTGATCCAACCAAAACGTTTACCGGCAGTCGGTTGCTACCACCGGGATCCGTCCTTGAAAATGGAAAAACTGCTTGGCTTGGAACAGATCAAGTAGGAAGGGATATCCTTTCCCAAATTATTTACGGAACACGCATATCACTATTAGTATCCCTTGCCACCGTTTTGATCGGCGGATCTGTCGGTGTCTTGTTAGGGCTGATCTCTGGTTATTTTGGTGGTTTAGTAGATTCCATCATCATGAGAATTGCGGATATTCAACTTGCGTTCCCAGCTATATTACTTGCTATTTTAATTGCTGGTGTCCTCGGGCCCAGTATAACCAATGTTATTATCACGCTATCCATAACCCGATGGGTGACTTTCGCCAGGGTAACGCGAGGGGCGACCATGGCGACAAAAAAACGTGAATTTGTTGATTCCGCAAGAGTATTAGGTGTTTCTAATCTTAAAATATTGTTTAAACATGTTTTTCCGATGTGTGTATCTCCGCTCATGGTTATCATAACGGTACAAATAGGGTTAGTTATCATTTCTGAAGCCTCTCTTAGTTTCCTTGGCTTGGGTGTGCCTCCTTCCCAACCGTCATGGGGATTATTGATTTCGCATGGACGTGATTACATTAATTCTGCATGGTGGATTGCAACGATGCCTGGCATCGCCTTAGCAATCCTAGTTGTGAGTGTAGGTTTTTTAGGAGATAAACTAAGAGATAAATTTGATCCATCTTTAGATTGAGAAATGTACATATAACTGAGCGACAAACATTATCGCAATTTACATTTTGATCAGATACTCGGTGATCATCGTGCTTTTTAGAGTTTTCGATGACACAAAACAACCTAACGGGAGGGTTTACACTATGCAGAAATGGCGTTTTACGGTAAACAAATTCAAATTGATAGTGCTTGGATCCTTTCTGATCTTATTCGCTGGTTGCGCAGGAATCTCGGAAGAATATTCGGGAGGTGTGTCAAGTGAACCAACTGACAAATCGACAGCCGCGAAAAGTGATGACCAAACACTCAAAGTTGCCTTTGATCAAAGTATTAATTCTCTTGATCCGTATGGTGCTCACAACGGTGAGCCGTCCACGGTACTGGCGAGCAGGCAAATTTATGACACATTAGTTATTAAAGATGGTACAGATTACAAGCCTAGGCTTGCCGAAGAGTGGAAAGAAAAAGATGCTAATACGTGGGTCTTTAAAATAAGGAAAGGGGTTACCTTTCACGATGGTTCACCTTTAACGGCAGAAGACGTTAAATACTCCTTGGAGCAACAAGTGAACTCAGAAGATTCTCCTTTAACCGTTTTGTGGAATGATTTTGAGGCTGTTGAAGCTACAAATGATCATACGCTGACCATTAAGACGAAAAAACCAATGGGCACGATGCTATCTAACTTATCTCTCTTATTTATTACACCTGCCGATTCAAAAAATGATGATTTCTATGAAAAACCGGTAGGTAGTGGGCCGTTTAAAGTTGAATCTTTTGTACCAGGGGAAAGCTTGATACTGACAGGTAATGAAGATTTTTGGGATGGGGCACCAGATCTAACGAAGCTTGAATTTGTCAATATACCGGAAACAGCAGCAAGACTCACAGCATTGCAAACTGGAGAAATAGATGTCACGTGGACCATCCCTGCCGATCAAATTGCTGAATTAGAGCAAGCTGAAGACATAGAGATAATAAAAACTCCGAGTTATCTTTATTACTTTAACTGGTTCAACAGTAGTAGAGAGCCTTTTGATGACCCGTTGGTACGTAGAGCAATGTGGCACGCCATTGATACGAAAACGATCGTAAAGGATCTGTTCGGTGAAACAGGAGAAGTCATGAGCTCGCCGATCCCTAAAGAAGTATTCGGGTCTTCAGACATGGAAACTTACGCGTATGATCCAGAGCTGGCGAAAGAACTGTTAGCGGAAGCCGGTTATCCAGACGGTTTTTCAACGAGTATGATGTGGAGTAATGGTGGAGGCCCGCAAATTCTCCAACTTGCGGAAACGATGATGTCCTATTGGTCAGAAATAGGTGTTCAAGTGGAACCGATTCAGATAGAAAGAGCTGAATGGATTGAAAAGCTTGTTGCTCTTGACTGGGATATGGACTTACAGACGAACTCTGTCATCACGGGTGATGGTGACTACACGCTCGGAAGGTTATATATTTCAGATGCGAATCGAAACGGTTATAAAAACGAAGAATTAGATAAACTGTTGATTGCCGCCAAAGAAACGACGGACCAAGCAGAGCGTCAAAAGTTATACAATCGAGTAAATCAAATTATTTGGGATGAAGCTGTCGGTATTTTTCCCCTTGAATTAAAACAAATAGCAGCAATTCGAACTCATGTTGAAGGTTTTAAACCAAGTCCTTCAGATGATCCGGAATTCAGGTATGTTTCTGTAAAGAAATAAGGCTGGAACCTATCTTTTAGTTCAACTTAGATACTTGTAGAGGGGTACTCAAATTCAATTGTACGGATGAAACCGGTTTGCCCGATGGAGGAGGTCAGTCAATGGGTGTAGACCAGGTTTTAGATAGAAGGCAACCTAACACGATAGAACCGTTGCTTGAAGTTCGTGACCTTTCTGTAGCGTTTCGTTCAAAAACTGGCAATGTTACTGTGGTCAAAGATGTCAATTTTTCATTACAACCATCTGAAACATTAGCAATACTCGGGGAGTCGGGAAGCGGTAAGAGCACTGTTGCATTAGCTTTAATGGGTTTACTGCCCAAACCGAATGGACGTATCTCCGGAGGGAGTATTTATTTCCAGGGTAAAGACCTTGTCCGTTTGGGAGAATCAGAAAGAAGGAAGCTCCGTGGTTCACAAATGTCGATGATTTTCCAAGACCCTTTGAGTGCTTTAAATCCAGTATACACGGTAGGCTATCAAATTGGGGAAGTCCTTCGTATTCATAGACGGATGTCCAGAGACAAAATAAAGAATGCAGTTATCGAATTAATGGAGCAAGTTCACATCCCTGATGCTCGTAAACGTTACAACAATTATCCACATCAATTTTCAGGTGGTATGCAACAGCGTATCATGATTGCAATGGCATTGGCTTTGGAGCCGAAGGTCCTTATAGCGGATGAGCCTACAACGGCATTAGATGTAACGGTACAGGCACAGATTATGTATCTGCTAAAAGAACTTCAAAAAACTAAAAAAATGGGATTAATTCTTATTTCTCACGATCTTGGTGTCGTCGCTAACCATGCGGATCGTATAGCGGTCATGTACGCTGGGCATATGGTGGAAACGGGGAAGGTGGAAGACGTATTCCGTAACCCTGCACACCCATATACCGTTGGTCTGATGGAGTCCCTTCCGACGCTTCACAAACATAGTACCCGCCTATCCCCCATAAAAGGTTCTCCGCCCAACATTCTGACACCTCCTAAAGGTTGTGCATTTCATCCTAGATGTCCAATAGCAAAGGACAGATGTAAGGATGATACGCCTTTGTTAAATAAGGTGGCTGAAGGTAGAGACAGTGCTTGTCATTTCTATGAGGAGGTTTTAGATAATGACTAGAGCGGAGAAGCCAATCTTAGACGTTGTTAATCTTGTGACATCCTTTCCTATCAAGGGAGGTATTCTTAAGCGAAAAGTCGGAGAAGTTCAAGCGGTTTCAAAAGTTAGTTTTAAGATCTATCAGGGCGAAACCCTAGGATTAGTGGGCGAGTCTGGTTGTGGGAAATCAACTGTTGCTCGAACAATTGTAGGTTTAGAAAAATCTGAAAGTGGCCACATTTATTTTAACGGCCTTGATCTTACAAAGCTTTCAAATCGGAGAATGAGAAAAGTGCGCAAGGATATACAATTCATTTTTCAAGATCCCTTTGCTTCTTTACATCCTAAAATGACGGTTAAAGAACTGATTCAAGAACCTTGGGAAGTACACCCCGAGGTGGTAGACAGGTCTGACTGGGATAAAGAAGTGATGAGACTCATGGAGATGGTAGGATTAAATCCTGCTAGCCGATATAATTATGCCCATCAATTTTCTGGAGGCCAATGTCAGCGTATATGCATTGCACGGGCACTAGCTTTAAGACCTAAGTTAATCATTTGTGACGAAGCCGTTTCAGCACTTGACGTATCTATCCAGGCGCAGATTTTAAATCTACTTCAAGATTTACAAAAAGAGTTAGGCTTAGCGTACTTGTTTATCTCCCATGATCTTTCTGTTGTCCGGCATATATGCGACCGCATTTGTGTCATGTATTTAGGAAAAATTGTTGAATTTGGTGACCGAGACCAAATTTTTCATTCACCTTCCCACCCCTATACCCAAGCATTGCTGTCTGCAGTTCCAGTTCCGGAACCGTGGAATATTGTGGAGCGTAAAGAGTTTATCTTAGAAGGAGATATCCCTTCACCAGCCAATCCACCATCAGGTTGTCGGTTTCGAACTCGCTGTTGGAAAGCTCAAGAAATATGTAAATTAGAAGATCCACCACTCAATGAACAAGAAGAGGGACACGCGAGTGCATGTCACTTTGCGGAAGCTGATAAAGGTGTCATCCCTAAATTTAAAGAGACGGTAAAGTAAAGAACTTGTCCTACATTTATGCATGAGTATGTTTTTGATTTAACTGAAGTGCAGGCAACCCTTTTCACAAGGTGAGTAGATCCGATCCATGACGTTTTTTGACCATTTTTTTGAAATAAAGTATATGGGAAATGACGTAATCGTGTATGTTAAATAGATTATATTGTCTATATAATGAAAAATAATACAAGGAAAGGCGTTTGAAATCTACTGTGACAAGACTTCGTTTCTTGACGGTAACTGAAAATGTACGAAAGGATGAACCGCATTGAGATTAGCGACTTCTACTTGTATATTCGGTCACACGTTAGATGGGCGTTATCTCTCCTACAAAGAATCAATCAGGCGGTGTAAGGCAGCTGGATTTAATGTGATCGACGTCAATTTTTGTCGGGCGCTTTCCGGAAAAACCGACCTTGCGAAGGAAAATTGGCGACAATTAATAGACGACTTGAGAAATGAGGCAGAGAAAATCGGTGTTGAATTTTCACAATCACATCCTGTTTTTTTGCCAGGTCACGTTAAAGATCACCCTATAGAACTACAGGAATTATATGACGAAATGATGAGGCGCTCTATTATCGCGAGCTCGATTCTCGGTGTAAAGTGGGCTGTTATTCATCCTGTCGAAGAAAAAGAAAAGACGGTTTTTGACACTGAAGCGAGTATTAAAGCCAATTTGGAACTTCATGCCCCTATAGTTGAACTTGCCGTTAAACATGACGTTGGAATAGCCTTCGAAAACATGATAGACAAGGCTGATTCCAAAAGGCGCTTTGCCAGTCATGCCGGGGAACTTGCGGCTCTCATAGATGCTTATAACGATCCGGGTGTAGGAGCCTGTTGGGATTTTGGCCATGCTAACTTCCTTTACAAAGATCAGCGCATAGCGCTTCGAACTCTTGGGAAGCGTCTTAAAGCAACGCACGTAGATGATAACTATGGAACTAAAGACGAGCATATGTTTCCGTTTCATGGAAATATAGACTGGCATTCCATCATGCCAGTACTAAGCGAGATTGGATATGAGGGAGATTTTACTTACGAGACACAAAACGAATTTGATAACCTTCCTGATCACGTTAAAGACCATGTTGCAAAAGTGGGTTATGAAATTGGGGTTTACTTACTGTCATTAGCGTAATTATTAAAGGGAGTGATTGTCATGAGATACGAATTTGTTCGATCAGACGTGACAGTGGTTGGCGGAGGTTTGGCAGGGGTTTGTGCAGCTGTATCAGCGGCAAGGATGGGTAAAAAGGTAGCTTTAGTCCAAAATCGTCCAGTTCTCGGGGGAAATTCTAGCAGTGAGATCCGGGTGTGGGTGTTAGGGGCCACTGGCCTCGGTGTTAACCGTTATGCACGGGAAACTGGTATTATCGGTGAAATGTTGGTTGAGAATCAATTTGTGAATCCTGACGGAAACCCATACTATTGGGACTTAGTCGTTTTAGAAACTGTTCGAAAAGAGTCTAATATTCAGCTGTTCCTCAATACAAATGTGTACGAAGTGGAAGCGGACGGTGATGAGTGGAACAGGAAGATTCATTCCGTTACTGGTTTTATGATGGGTTCAGAGAAAAAAATTCGCTTTGAAAGTCCAATATTTTTAGATTGTACAGGTGATGGGACGGTTGCCTTTCTTGCAGGAGCGAAATATAGAATAGGGAGAGAAGCACAACATGAATTTAATGAAAGTTGGGCTCCTGAGAAAGCTGACAATATTACACTAGGGAGCACTATGTTTTTTTACACTAAAGATGCAGGCCATCCTGTGAAATATGTGGCTCCAAGTTTTGCGAAAGATATTACGAAAACTCCTATTCCAATGAAACGTGTATTTAAAGCTGGGGATAACGGTTGTTACTATTGGTGGATTGAATGGGGCGGGGAAGCTCACATTGACACCTTGTATGATAATGAGCGCATCCGTGATGAACTCTGGTCTGTTATTTATGGTATTTGGGACTACATTAAAAACTCCGGGAAATTCGATGCGGACAATATGACATTAGAATGGGTGGGAAGTGTCCCTGGGAAAAGGGAGGTTCGACGTTTTGTAGGTGACTACATATTAACGCAAAACGATTTGGTAAACCAAGTTCAATTTGAAGATAATGTTGCTTTTGGAGGCTGGTCGATGGATCTTCATCCACCAGAAGGAATGTATGCTTCTGATTATGTTTCGAAGCTACTTTGCCCGGACGGCATCTATCAAATTCCATTCCGCAGTCTTTACTCTAAAAATGTTAACAACTTATTATTTGCAGGTCGAAATATTAGTGCAACTCACGTTGCATTTGGTTCAACTCGAGTAATGGCAACATGTTCAGTGATGGGTGAAGCAGCAGGAGCAGGTGCCGCCCTCTGTGTAGATAAAGGAGTAACTCCACGAGAGTTATATCAACATTATATAAAGGAATTACAGCAAACTTTACTTTGGAAGGATGCTGCCATTATCGGGCTGAAGTACGAGGATCCAACAGATGTCGCACTTCAAGCGACAGTTACGGCTTCGAGTCATTTAACGAAGATAGAAGTTGAAAAGGCGAAAAATCCTTTTCATTTAGATACCGATGTCGCATTTTTGATCCCAGTAGATCCCAAAATGATGGATATAGAAATTTTAATGGATGTAAAAAAAGACACTGAGGTAGAGGTTGAAGTGTGGGACACGGGTAAACCGGAAAACTACATTCCACATATTTTGCAGGTGAAAGATACTGTAACAGTAAAAAAAGGAGACCGTCAGTGGGTCAGTTTCCACCTTCCTTGGTCACCCGAAAAAGCACAAAACGCATTCGTCATTGTCAGAGAAAACGAAAATGTATCGCTTTATCAATCGGATGAACCGATGACCGGTACTTTAAGTTTTGTAAGAGAAAAAAAATCAAATATCTCAAGGTTATTGGAAGCGATAAACAACGAACAATTAGTTGTGCAATGGAGTCAAAAACCTGTCATCCGCAAGCCTTTTTGTTTTCGACTGAAGGATGATACGCGTGCGTTCCATCCAAGTAAAGTAACTAATGGTTATCTTCGCCCATACGGAGGACCTAACATGTGGGTTTCGGCCCCCATGGAAGCAGGTCAAGAAGAGTGGGTAAAGTTACAATGGGAAAAACCGATAAGATTTTCACAAATTCATATTATTTTCAATAACGACGTTAATGAAGATTTAAACAACCTTCATTATAAACGTACACCCTTTGAAGTGTTTCCAGAACTTGTTGGGAGTTATCGAATCGAAGCAAAGATAAATGGCGATTGGAAAGTGATAGCTGAAGAAAAAGAAAATCGAGTAAGACGAAAGGTTCACTATCTAAAGCATGCAGAAAAGACGGATCAGTTGAGGGTTGTGGTTGAATCTACAAATGGATCGAGATTTGCAGAAATCGTAGCAATTAGAGTCGTTTAAATACCAGATTTTTAAGACAATGTAAAGGGTGTATTTCCATTTTGAAAATATCTCCAATAGCTTTATTTTTAAAAATATAAACTAAAATAAGCATTAAAAATAACAATATTATATAAATAGTGCTATAAATATGATTAAAACCGTTGACTTTAAGCAATAAAAACATTTATAATGATCAAAAACGAGCAAAAAGAAACAATAATGCTGACGGGAGTTGCATGGTGGAAAAAATACAGAGAGAGACGATAGAAGCAAAAGCGTACCGGTGAGTAGCACCCGGGAAATTGAGGATGATTATTGTGTTTATTAGTAAGGTGGATTGTTAATTAAGTAAGGGTTTACAGGAGGTCAATCAGTAATGAGTCGAGGAACTAGCCGAACATCAGGCCTTAAAAGAATTGGCAGACGTAGTAATAATACATCTATAAAAGACTTTGGCAGTGCAATGTTGTACCTCTTTCCCGCCCTTTTGATTTTTAGCGTTTTTATTTTTTACCCTATAGTGCGTACCGTTTACCTTAGCTTATTTTTAACTGATCGGCAACGAAATCCAGTTGAGTTTATTGGGTTACAAAATTACATAGACATGTTTTTATCAGAAGATTTTCTATCTACTCTAACTGCGACATTTCTATTTGTCCTATACATTGTACCTGCTACTATCTTCATTTCTTTATTCCTAGCGGTGCTAGCGCACGTTAATTTAAAAGGTATAAAGTTTTATAAAGTCATCTATTCTTCCACTCTCGGTGTTTCAGTTGCAGCAAGTGCGATGATATTTCGCTATTTTTACCATCCAGATTTAGGACTATTTAATAAAATCTTAAGTTTTTTTAATATCGGAAAAATAGAGTGGTTGATTGACCCCGATTGGGCTCTATTTGCAATAGCAATCCCAACTGTTTGGATACACATCGGGTTTAATTTCATCGTCTTGACGGGCGGGTTACAAAACATTCCAAAAGAATTATATGAGAGCGCCCAGATTGACGGGGCAGGGTGGTGGCGACAACTGTTGAACATTACCATCCCCCAGTTATCGCCTATCCTATTTTTCGTCACAATCATTTTGGTTATTGGATCGTTTCAATCTTTCGCCCAGATTGATCTCTTGACAGGTGGCGGACCTTCAGGTGCTACGAACCTTATCGTTTACTCAATTTACCAAGATGCGTTTGTTCGGTACAATGTTGGTTCTGCATCTGCACAAGCGATCTTTTTATTTGTACTTATCATTTTGATTACTTTGTTGCAATTTAAATTTGGCGAAAAAAGGGTGCACTATCAATGAAAACAGTTGAAAAGGTTTTTAGATATATATTGCTGTCTATCGCCGCGTTCATTATCTTGTTCCCCCTATTATACGCATTTTTCATTAGTTTAATGGAAACTGGACAGTACATTTATCCATCTAATGTTTTGTCATCGTTGACATTTGAAAATTATTATCTTGCTTTACAGACAGCACCTATTTTTAAGTTTTTACTAAACAGTCTTATTTTTGCGGGGCTCATAACAGTTGGACATCTCATTACGAGTAGTTTAGCCGCTTTTGCTTTTGTGTTTATTCCCTTTAGGGGTAAGGGGGTTATGTTTTCAATTGTGTTGTCAACAATGATGATCCCCTGGGAAGCGACAATTATTCCAAATTACGACACGATTATTAAACTCGGGTGGTTGGATGCGTTTCCTGGGTTGATTGTTCCTCATCTTGCTCTAACCTTGGGTATTTTTCTGCTAAGACAACATTTTTTAACGCTACCTAAGGAATTGTATGAAGCAGCTCGAATTGATGGCTGTTCACGTTTCCGTTTTTTCTTACAAATGGTTTTACCGTTATCACGCCCGATTTTAGCTGCTCTAGGAACGTATTCTTTTATCACGAATTGGAATCAATATTTGTGGCCCCTGTTAGTTACCAACAGTAATGAGATTCGTACTGTTCAAATTGGGTTGAAAATGCTTATTTCTCAGGAAGAACAAAATGACTTTCCCATAATCATGGCTGGTATCATCATGATTTTGTTGCCAACATTGCTTATTTTAGTCATTGGTCATAAGTATTTGCAAAAAGGTTTGGCGTCTTATTCACAAAAGTAAACCGAGCGAGAGACAAATCCAAGGTGACGAAAGCTAAGCCCGATATCATGAGGAACAGGAGGGATGTCGAGAAATATGTAGGGATTGCCGTAATGGGCAACGTTCTTTAAAAGTATGTTTAATGAGGTGTTAATATGAGGAGAAAAATTATTGTAAGTTTCTTAATCACTGTATTAATGGTTTTTTCAGTAGCATGTCAAACTTCGCCTGAAGAAGAAGTAAATACTCGGACAGAAGATGGAAAAACCGTCGTAAACTTTTGGCATTCCATGGGGGGGCACAATCTTACTATCTTGGAAGAATTAATAGAGCAATATCATAATAGTCAGGACAAAGTCGTAATTAACCCTATCTTTCAAGGAAATTACATTGAAGGGTTTAGTAAAATAAATTCGGTCTTGGGAACAGACGATGTGCCGGACCTCATGCAGTTGAATGAACACTCAAATAAGCCAATGGTTGATGCAGGATACATTACACCGATGCAAGACTTTATTGATCGCGACAACATAGATATACGTTCTTTCGAACCAGCAGTTTTGGGTCGGTACGAAGTTGACGGCAAGCTCTATGCGATGCCCTTTAACCCATCTATTGCTGTCATTTATTACAATAAAGAAGCCTTTAGGGAAGTGGGCCTCGACCCAGAAACCCCACCTCATACCTACAGTGAATATGAAGAAGCCGCGGAAAAATTAACAGTTCGTAACGGGGACAACATTGAACGATACGGTCTTAATATATTTACAACTGCGTGGCGTTTAGAACAACTTGTTGTGAATCAAGGTGGTTATCTCGTTAATAATGAGAACGGACAATCTGGGGAAGCGACAGAAGGAACGATTAACAGTGAAGAGTTTATTCGAGCTTTTACTTGGATAAAAGATATGTATGACAAAGGGATTTATGGGCATTATGGCCGAGATCCTGCGGACGCTCTTGATGCATTTAATGCTGGAAAATTAGCTATGGTGGCTCATACATCTTCGGCCGCAGTGCCCACTATCGACGAAGCCCCTTTTGAAGTAGGAATAGCATTATACCCTGTTCCGGACGGAGTTGAACCACATGGATCGGTTATTGGCGGAGCTTCATTGTGGATTTTTGATGATATCCCTGAAGAGAAACAGGAGGCTGCATGGGATTTTGTTAAGTTTCTCGTGCAACCGGACACTCAAGCATATTGGACAACTAACACAGGATATTTCCCAGTGAACACTGAAGTATATGAAACAGAAGTTTATCAAGAATTCCTGAAAAAATATCCTCAAATTCAAACAACGTTAGACCAACTCCATCTCGGGGAAGTTGGGCCCGCAAACAAGGGCGCTTATATTGGAGTTTACCCAGACATTTACGACATACTCGAAACTCAGTTTGAAAAGGTGATAGACGGTTCTCTTGACATCAAGGATGCACTTTACGAAGGAAACGAATTAGTAACAAAAGAGCTTGAGAGGTATCAAAAGACACAAGGTTCAAATTAATCTTTGTAATTTAATGTCAGGAGAGAGGAAAAGTTCCTCTCTCTGACACCATAGTTGAGCATCGAGTTTCGTTCAATCTGAAATCAAGATCTGTACGCTGTACAGTAACTCGAATCGGAAAAAGGGGTTAAACATGACAACCATTGCTTTTGTAAGACATGGTATCACTGATTGGAACATCAAAAAAAGAGCACAAGGACATTCTAATAATCCTTTAAATGAGATCGGGCGTCGACAAGCTCGGTCTGTTGCTAAACGCTTGTCGGATGAAAAGTGGGATGTGATCGTTTCAAGTGATCTCTTGCGAGCTCGAGAAACAGCTGAAATTATTTCATCTTATATAGGGAAGCCGATCACATTTGATAAAAGGCTGAGAGAGATTGGTCTGGGAGAAATTCAAGGCACTACTGAAGAGGAGCGAATACAAAAGTGGGGAAAGATTTGGCGACAACTTGACCTCGGTGTAGAAACAGATCAATCATTGGGAGAACGAGGGATAGCATTTGTCGAAGCTATGGCTCGAAAATATCCAGGCAAAAGAATTATTGCGGTGAGTCATGGAATAATTATCGGACAAACATTAAAAGAATTATTCCAGAGTGACACTCGGGACAATAATTTAAATAATACTTCTGTAACAATAATAACGAAAAGTAAAGGCGCTTGGAGATATCTTCTTTATAATTGTACGTGTCACTTGAAGACTGAACTAATAAATGAGCAATAACAGACTGGTATCCAGTAAATAACAATTACTCATTTTATCGTAAAAGAACCAGATTCTGTTTTTACGGTTCCGGTTATACTGTACCAATAGTTTAAGGGGAGAATATAGTGGCATTAGAAATAAGTTACACGGTTGTCGCAGAAAGGCTTGTCCTCGCGGCAGTACTCGGCGGAATGATCGGATGGGAGCGGGAACGGCGCAATAAGCAGGCGGGGTTTAAAACCCACTTAC
>CALJVA010000013.1 GCA_937975135.1 uncultured Thermoactinomycetaceae bacterium
CCTTTGTCAAGAAGCCCGGGCTAATTTTACACCACTACTTGAGACTATAACCAAAGGCAATGCAAACGGACCATACAAGCGTCCGTGCATTGCCTTTGTTATCATTCATAGGTCAAAACTCAAAACGATAATTTCCAGAACCCGCGATCACTTTTACGCCGTTGGGTACGACGGCAACTTCCAATATTCCAACCGCATCTGTAAGCTGTGTACCGCTTTCTCGTACCTGGTTCGGGTCCGGCGCAGGCAAGATGATCTCTGCTTTCGTGTTGGCAGGTATGGTGACCTCTATTTCCATACCACCATTTTCCTTCTTGTGCCAGTAACTGCGAATCATGCCGTACATGGAATTTAAGCGGCCTTCCGCCCAATCCAGCTGCTCGCCAGGCAGAGGGGCAATCCGGAATTTCTTAAATCCGGGCTCTTGTTCATCCGCTTGAATTCCTGCAACTGTTTGATACAACCAGTCACCGATGGCACCGTAAGCATAATGGTTAAAGGAATTCATGTTTGCACTCCAAAACGTTCCATCTTCTTTGATGCCGTCCCAATGCTCCCATATCGTCGTGGCCCCTTTTGTAATTTGGTAAAGCCAAGACGGAAAGTCTTTTTGAAAGAGCAGCTTGTAAGCAACATCAAGATGCCCGGAGCGGGTCAATACGTGATTCAAATACGGTGTGCCGACAAATCCGGTCGTCAAATGATCATCTTCTTCCTTGATCAGCTCTATCAGTTTCTGTTCCGCCCTTTGACGTGCAGGATCGTCAAGCAGTCCGAACATCAAAGCCAGTACATGGGCAGTCTGTGTCGGTACGGCTAACCGGCCGGACGGCGTTACAAATTCTTTTCGGAATGCCTGCACAATGCGTTTGTGCAATTCTTCATATTCCCGAGCATCGTCTATTTTGCCCAGTACCGATGCCGTTTTTTGCAACAAAGAGACCGAGTAGGCATAGAAAGCGGTAGCGATGAAATCACGATCCGTCGCACCGACGTAACTGCCCGGTTTTGCATCCAGTCCGAGCCAGTCACCAAAATGAAAGCCTGTATTCCACAAATATTCGTTATCACCCTGACGACGAATATATTCCACCCATGCCTTCATGCTTTCATATTGCTGTTCAAGGATATTTGCATCCCCGTACATGACATATAGAGTCCATGGGCAGATGACAGCAGCATCCCCCCAGGCCGCAGAGCTGAACGGGGCATCGGGTGAGTCCGTGTATTCCCCCAACACGTTGGGCACCACAAACGGAACCCCGCCGTCAGGAGCCTGATCACAAGCCAGATCTTGCAACCATTTGCTGAAAAACGGGCCGACGTTCATTAAATAGGCCGCGGTGCGTATAAACATCTGGGCATCTCCGGTCCACCCCAACCGTTCATCCCGTTGCGGACAATCGGTGGGGACATCGAGAAAATTCCCTTTCATGCCCCAGATGATATTGTGCTGCAATTGGTTGATTAAAGGATCAGAGCATTGAAACTCCCCGATCGGTTCCATATCGGAATGCAGGACGACCCCGGTGAAGTTTTCTAGTTGAATTTGCGATTCTTTAAAACCGCTCAAACGAACATATCGGAATCCCTGAAACGTAAAATGCGGTTCAAATGTTTCCAACCCGTTTCCTTTTAAAGTATAGCTGACCGTCTGCCTGGCCGAACGCAAATTTTCAGTGTAGAAATTTCCATCCCGATCCAACACTTCCGCATGTTCGATTTTGACGGTCTGTCCGGGTTGACCTTCAATGGAAAACCGAATCCACCCGACCATGTTCTGTCCAAGGTCCAGTACCGTATCGCCTTCCGGCGTTATGATTTTCTGTACGGGCCGAATCTCTTCTACTTTACGTACCGGCTCATTTTCCTGGGCGACAAGTTTGGCCGAAGGCGGGGTAAGTTGATCTACACGCTGCCAATTCGTATCATCATAGGAAGTGGTATCCCAACCTGGCAATTCCAAGCGAGCATCATAGATTTCTCCATGGTAAATTTCAGACATCAAGATCGGGCTGGGCGCGGATTTCCAGCTTTCATCGGAAACGATGACCACTTCTTCACCGTTTTCTAGATGGACATGCATTTGCATGAAAAAGGCGCGGCGATCTCCATACAGCTGCTTATTTCCTTTCCAGCCGAGTTCACCTCGGTACCATCCATTGCCAAGGATTGCACCGATTGCATTGTCCCCTTCCTGCAGCAGATGGGTAACATCATAAGTTTGATACTGCAATCGATGATGGTAACTCGTCCATCCCGGTGTAAAATAAGCGTCACCCACCCGTTTACCGTTTAGCCTCAGTTCGTACAATCCAAGTGCCGTGGCATAAATGCGACCTAAACGGATGCGGCCATCCAGCCGAAAAGTACGGCGCAACATCGGGCACTGATCTTGCCGGTCCATTTCCGCCGGTGCACTGATCCATTTCGCCCGCCATTCCTCTTCCCCTATCATCCCGGTTTCCCAGAAAGCTATATCCGACCAGGGAGTAACCTCACCATCATTATTCCAGACACGAACGCGGTAAAAATAGCGGGTACGCGGTTTCAGTTGTAACGCATCCAGCGAAACATGCACACTGCGATCGGATTCCACCTTGCCTGAGTCAAATTCAAGCGGGGAGAAGGTCGGATTTGGGGACACTTGAATTTGATATGCCGTTTGCACCACATTTCTCCGGTTGGACGTAAATTTCCAACTGATGCGCGGACATTCCTTGTCGATGCCAAGCGGGTTTACCATATATTCACAGCGGACATCCGTGATTTGAAACATGGAAGACACCTCCACATGAATTTCAATTTTGACCTTCCCGTCTGATTACCCCTTGATCGAACCCGCCATCATCCCGTCCACGATCTTACGATTGAAAAATAGAAACAGGATCATCGGCGGAATCGTGACCAGCAGCACATTGGCAAAAAGCAAATTCCATTCCGTGCGGTACATGCTCATAAAGTTATACAGGGTCAATTGCACTGTCACGTTTTCTGCCCCAGGGAAGAAATATAGAGGATGGACAAAATCATTGAAGACAAGAACAGATGAAAGGATGATCACAGTCGAATGAATCGGTTTAAGCAACGGGAAAATGATATGGAAATATAACCTCCAACTTCCGCAACCATCAATCACCGCTGCTTCATCAATTTCCCTGGGAATGGTTGAGATAAAACCGGAATATAAGATCGTGGTAAACGGAATATTGAGTGCTGCCATGACCAAAATGATCCCCGGCATCGTTTTGAACAACCCCAATGAATCCAGTACCCAAATCGTCGGCACGATCGCCGGTGGAACCATCAGTCCCGCTAAAATAAGAAACTGAATCACAAGCGGCCCTTTGCCTCTCCGTCTCTGCATGACAAATCCTGTCAACGAACAAACAAAGATGAGAATCAAAATGGAAAACAGGGTAATGATCGTGCTGTTGTAATAGGCCAGCAACAGCATATGGTCCCGAACCGTAAACACTTCAACAAAATTTTCAATCATGCGGAACTCTTTCGGCCAACTCATACTGAACTGTGCCGCTTCACTGCTCGTTTTAAACGAATTGACGATGATGAAATAAAAAGGAACAAGAAAGAAAACGGTGCATATAACCATGGCAACGAGCTCGACGGACCAGAGGAAAAACCGTGTACGGGTGCCGGATTGGAGTCCGTATCTCATACACTTACCTCTTTTCGTGTCAAAAATTTGTAAAACGGAAACACGATCAACATCACCGCCAAAAAGAGCAGCACATTCCCCGCTGTTGAGAGTCCGTAAAAACCGGCTTGGTATTGTTTATAAATAATGGATGCGATAACGTCCGAACTGAATCCCGGTCCGCCACCCGTCATCGTCCATACGAGATCAAAGGTGCGCATGCCGTAAATCATCGACAATGTGAGAATGATGTTAATAGCGGGACGTGTTAACGGCAAAGTGATATGCCAAAAGGCATTCCAGCGATTGCCGCCATCAATCTCCAAGGCTTCGTAATAATGCTTCGGGATCGACATGATACCGGCGATGAGAATGACCGTAGCAAAACCGACCCCTTTCCACACATCGACCAATGCGACCGAGTAAATGGCGATGCGCGGGCTGCCTAGCCAGTTTGGACCGCTTATCCCCAGCAACCCCAACATCTGATTGATCCACCCCGACGTCGGGTGCATCAGCACTTTGAAGGTGATTCCTACAGCTACAAAGCTGATCAAAGTCGGGAAAAAAATGACCGAACGCAAAAAATGCTTGGTTTTAATATTCATTGTCAAAAGAACGGCAAGCATTACACCAAATATCACTTTGAGTACGCAGGTTACCACGGTAAATATCAGCGTATTTTTAAAACCGATAAACAATTGCGGCTCTTTGAGAAAGCGAATAAAGTTCTCCAACCCAATAAACTCCCACTCGATCAGTGTCCATCTCGTTAAACTGAAAAAAAAGGAGAAGACCGTAGGAACAATGAAGAAAGTAACATAAACGATCGCTGCCGGGATGAGCAATGTGTAGCTATATACGCTTTTTACATTTTTAGACACTGACACCCTCTCCTTCAAAAAGACCGAGGGAGTGCTTTTACATCAGCAGCGCATCCCCCGGTTATTATCTGTGTGCATTACCATCCTTCCAACCCAAGCTGTCGGGCGTGGTTTTCCACATCCAAGTCATAGCGGGCTGCACCTTCTTCAGGCGTCAGCATACCAAGACCAATCTCCACTGTAATCTGTTCCAAATTCGGTCCTTTAAGCGGGGAGAGAAACTCTAGAGCCGGCGATGCTTTCCCTCCCTGAATGTAAGGCATCATTTCTTTAACCGCTCCATACACTTGATCCGGAAGTTCCATCCCCTTGATCATGACCGGACCATCTGGGGTCATGTTCTCCATAAAAATCGACATGCCTTCCTCGGAAGCGAAGAACTCCATCCATTTCAGTCCCGCTTTGATGTGTTCAGATTCCTTGTTAAGGTAAAAACCAGCCGGCATCCATAATGTGAGTCCATGGTTGTTCGGGTCATCTCCAGGTTGGCCGAAATATCCAATATCATCGATCCGGTCAGGGAAAGTTTCTTCCAATGTCGGAAGAGCCGAAGTCAACATCGGATAGTGAGCCACCTGGCCTTCCGCCAGCATGCGCAGGGCATCTTCATATGTGGCAACAGCGATATCTTCATTAACAAAGGACGGTTGATACACTTCTGCTATTTTTTCAAATCCACGCAACGCAAGCGAAGTGTCTGCAAATTTGGCCTTGTTGTTTGTAAATTGTTCTGCAAACTCAGGTAGCTCCGAATGTACGTTATAATAATCCGCCAAAAGCACAATTTGTGAAGTCCAGGTATCCCCGAACGATCCGGCAACCGCTATTTTTCCCGCCGCTTCGACCTGTTTTAAATTGTCGATGAGTTGATCCCACGTTTCCGGGACAGAGAGCCCCAGTTCTTCATAGATTTTTTTGTTATACAGCCAACCGCCTGCCGATGCGGTACTGGCAGGAATACCGTAAAGACGCCCATCAACCGAAACGACTTCCTTGAACGAATCATCGATGTTTTCTGCAAATGGTTCATCGGTAAGATCAACGAAATACTCTTTCGGATTCAAAGCTTTGAACAGGGCACCCGAATTGTAGAAAAGAATATCTGTCATCTCACCTGTCGCGAGACGTGTCTTCACAATGTTATCCCCTTCTGAGCCACCAGGTCGCAATTCAAACTGGGTCACAATGTTGAATCGTTTTTCAATTTCCTTGACGACCGCTTCGATCCCGCTCATTGCAGTCTGGTTATCAATCAACAGCGTGAGTGTCACCGGCTCATCGGCAGAGTCGGATGATCCTGTCTCCAGTCCGGCCCCCGAACCGTTAGCCGAATCACCACCGGCACCTCCTCCAGATCCACAGGCAGTGATTACGATCGCCATCAACAATACGAGACATCGTGTCCACAATCGGTTTCGTTTCAAATGGATTCTCATTGACTCTTTCCACCCTCTGTAAACGCTTTATCCCTATCGTAATGGTTCCCGGCTCGATCGAAAACTTGATCATTTTACAATACGAGGGGGATGTTTTGACACTTGCTTCTGATACTTTTGCGGTGACATGCCCACCAATTTCCGAAACAGCAGGCGAAAATGTTTGGGGTCTTCATACCCTACCATACTAGCCACTTCCCCGATGCGCCCGATTCCTTCGGCCAACAAATCTTTAGCTTTTTCCACTCGGTAACGCATCAGATATTCCGTAAACGTTTCGCCAGTCTGCGCTTTAAATTCCCGGGACAAGTAACTTAGACTGATATGATGATCGTTGGCAAATTTCTGCAAAGTAATCGGTTCTGCATAATTTTGATGAATCCACTGAATGACGCGTGGAATTAAATTTTTTGGAGCGACATCAGCAGGTCCGTAAGTTTCATACAGTCGATACAGAAGCCGTTCGGTCCAGCCTTGGAATTGATCGAACTGATAAAATGAACGAATCATACGAAAATCTTCATCTGCCTCTTTGATGTCTACGCCCATACCGAGGTTTTCCTGCAGTTTGTAATTTAAAGCATAGTAAAAATTGCTGGCAAATTGCACAAGCTGCTTTGTGGTGATGCCTCTTTTCTTCAGTTCATCAACAATACAGTTGTTCATGTCGCGCGCCAAATGAAATTGACCTTGCTGAATGAATTGAGGAATGCGTTTCACCTTGTCCCACAAATCAGCAAGATCTATATCCGGTGGATGAACATCCGGTTCAATCCAAGTCGATTGCCCAAACTTAACATGATGTTCCATCCGGTCATGCAGCAATTCAAATGTGTCATACAGTTCGTCATTTTCTCTTTTTAGGGCATAGCCAATGTGGATGGTGTCTTCCTTTGACATCTCTTCGTACAAATTTCTTAACTTCATCAGCACGGATTGTTTATGTTCTTCTATTGCGGGAATGAGTAATAACCTGCGCTGCAGATCGAGATCGATCCCGATTACTTCAACTCCGTCAAAAGAATGGTGTAAAAATGAAGTATCTTGCATAAATGATTTCAGCCGTGACCAATTCCATTTACTTTTGGACCATCCTTCCTCACTGTTCCAATTTCGATAAAGAAAATAGATCAGAAAGTAAGGGCGGGTTTGCAGACGGCAAAGCATGTCTTCGTCCACATCTGAGGAAGACAATAGCGCACGGGCAATCGACCAGGTCATCCGTTCTTCACGTTCCCGCTCCTCAGCTTCGATCATCGCGATCATTTTATCGACAGCTTGGTACAACACATCTTTCTTTACCGGTTTTAACAAATAGTCAACAACACCCATTTTCAGGCCTTGTCGGGCATATTCGAACTGATCGTGTACGCTCAGGATCAGGCATTTGATAAAAGGATCGATTTGGATGAAACAGCGGATCAGTTCCAGACCGCTGATTCCCGGCATGGTAATATCGGTAACAAGCAGATGAGGTCTTGTATGCTTCGCCGCAGCCAAAGCATCATCCCCATTGGAAAAGGTATAGACGTTGTGTTCGGTTTCGTATTTTTTAAACAGCTCCGCCAGTTCCGCCAGCGCCCATGATTCATCCTCAACGACAAAGATGTTCATTTATACACTCTCCTCCATCCTCCGCGAGTCTGCAATAAACGGCATATGCAAAATAACGGATGTTCCTTTACCCGGATGGCTTTCGATGCGCAGTCCGTAATTGTCCCCATACATGAGCTGAATCCTCTGTTGAATGTTAATGAGACCGACGCCCGTTTGCTCGTTTTTTTGCCAAGTGCGCGGCAGCTTAAGCCGTTGACGTAACAATTTCAACGTCTGATCGTCTATTCCTTGGCCATTGTCTACAACATGCAGATTCATCATTCCCGGCCCGGAGCGATAGGCTCGAACTTCGATTCTCCCTTCATCTTTCATCTGACTTAACCCGTGTCTCAACGCATTTTCAACCAAGGGTTGCACGATCAGTTTCGGTACGGACATTTTCAGCAAATCAGGCGGTATGTCGACAACGATTTGAAAGCGGTCTCCAAAACGATATTGCTGTATTTGCATGTAATTGTGTACATGCTCCATTTCTTGGCGGAGAGAGACCGGCGTCTCCAAGTCACGCATCACGTACTTGAACAACTCGGATAGCGTTTCCGAGATTTCGGCTACTTCCTCCACACCTTTGACACGGCTGATCGATTTCATGATATTGAGCGTGTTGTACAAGAAATGTGGGTTAATTTGCGCCTGCAAGGCAGACAAACGCGCGCTTTTCCTCGCCAGATCTGCTTCATATACCTCCCTGATCAAGCGGGAAATGCTGTCCAGCATATTGTTGAACATTCGGCTTAACACACCGATCTCGTCATTGCCCTTGTGCGTCATTCGTTCGTCCAGCACACCGATTTCAACGGATTTCATCTTGTTCATCAAAACCCGAAGCGGAGACGTGATTTGCCGGGCCAACCAGTACGATATTAAAGCCACCATCAATGTGGACACCACTACCGCCAATGCGACCCAATATTGAAGTTTTCTTTGCTCCGACAAAATATATTGCTGCGGCAGCAAACTTAAAATATACCAGTCGGTCTTTTCCGATTTAGCAAAACTGTATAAATAGGATTCGTCCTCCCACACCATATCTCCAGAAACGGCCTCTAAAAACAGCCCAGGGTGGAGAGCAAGATCCCGGTTTCCGGTGTAAAGATCATGGCTGTCGTACACGATATGCCCTTCGTTAGCCACCAGCAAGATACGCATATGCTGAGACCAATTATTTTCGTTTTGATGGACGAGCAGATCTTCAAGAGAATGGACCTCAATGTTGATCCGCATCGCGCCCAATTTGTCGCGAATTGGAATTTTGTAAATGTTGCGAACCAGAGATAACACTTTTACCGGTTGCTCCTCATGCCAATCTTCCCGGGTCGGTAAAAACATGTAAGACGTTTTGGACATCCCATCAAGTTCGTCTTGCCATTCTTCAGAATCGGTGATCGTCTTGACGTTCATATGTCCTCCCCGGGTGAGACTATACACTCTTTTGTCCATCGTATAGACTTCGATGCTGAACAAATCCGGTCTCGGATAAGCATAATTAAACAGACTAGCAAACATATCATTACGAATCTGGACTTCGGTCAGAAATCCGGGAGATTTCAGGTGAGCATCTAAGCTTTTTTGAATCATCGTGTCTGTAAATATGGCCAAAGACATCTTTTCAATATCTTGCAGATACAGATCAAGCGTTTTGGAGGACTGCTTCGAAATCGTATTCAAAAAGGAGTAGGTTTGATTTTTGAGATCGCTTACATTTTGATAGTAAAACAAAAGACCAGTCAGGCTGATGACCGTCAATATCACTGCAAACATCGCAATAAAAATCTTCGTTTGAAGGAAAAAATCCCTCCATCGTTTCATGAACATGCCACCACCGACCCTTTTACATCTGACATTGGTAGAAAACATTATATCATAGCACTTTCTTCAAATTGGATCCGTGTTGGGCTTGTCAAACATAGGATAAAAATGGACTCCGCATTCACGGAGTCCTGCAATATATTTTTTCACCGTCTACTTGTCAGGGGGCAGTTCACTACTGCGGGAATCTGTGCTTTGATGTTTTTGTTTTCGACTGGGTTCAAGTTTAGATGGGACTATATGTCCCTATCCTCATAGGTAAGATCCAAACCCCAAAAAACCGCGCTATTATAGCATTCTTCAC
>CALJVA010000014.1 GCA_937975135.1 uncultured Thermoactinomycetaceae bacterium
AACGCCGCTACCATAGCCGAATCTTTCCCGATGGGAACCAGCAATACATCCCGATCTGGTTGGAGTCCGACTTCTTTCAACAGCAACCGAATCAATTTATCTGTACTACTTCCAGGTGAGGTAATGCCGATCTTCAATCCCTTCAACGCTTCTAATTTTTCTTTTAATGGGGAAGATTCCGTAATCCCTTTTTTTCTGCGATCTCTTTTTTGATAACCAGATTGCTGGCATACTGGTTCATTAGAGCAGCGAATCCCTGCAGCGGCTTCCCTTTTTTGGTAGAATCCATAGCATTGACTAAACTGGTTACCCCGATCTGTGCACTGCCTCCCAGCACGGCCGCTGTCACTTTGGATCCTCCGCCAGTGATGATAAACTCCGTTTTCAAGCCTTCTTCCTCAAAGTATCCCAGTGACCGGGCCACATAGACAGGGGCGTAGATCAATCCATCGGTTGACTGGGCAAAGACGATTTTATCCTCCTTATCGGCAGAAGGTTTTGAACAGGCAGTCACTGTGACAAGAACCATTGCCAGCATTACGACGAGAATCGGCTTAGCTTTCTTATGCATTTTGGCTACCTTCCTCCTGATGGATGGTTTTCCATCGCATGTACCGCTTCTCCAATAGTTTAATCAATCCATTTAATAGAGTAGAGATCACAATCAATACAAACAGACCAGCGAATACACCAGCCGTATCAAATTGACCGGCTGAATACTGGATCAGATATCCGACACCTCGGTTGGATGCTATGATTTCTCCTACTATAGCACCGATTAATGCATAGGGCACGGACATTTTAAGCCCGACAAAGATCCAAGTCAGGGCAGAAGGTAGGATTACCTTCTCGAACAATTGCCACTGCGATGCTCCCATCAGTTTGATTCCGTCTATCAAATCCTTGTCCACGTTCCTCACACCGGCCAAGGTGTTGAAGAAAACGAGAAAGAATACGATTACAGCTGCAAGGATAATCTTCATCTGGATTCCGATACCCAGCCACAAGATGAACAAAGGGGCCAAGGCCACTTTGGGCAAACTGTATACCGCCATGATAAACGGATCCAATATCTCTGCTAGACGTTTCATTATCCCCAGCCAAATTCCTGCCGCTCCACCTACAAAAGCGCCAAGCACAAATCCGTAAATGGTTTCTTGAAGTGTAATCCAAACATGAAACAAAAGATCTCCTGAGACCAACCACTCTCTCAGTACAGCAAAGATGCTAGAAGGTTCGCTCACCCAATACGGGTCGATTACAATGCCTGAAAGAAGCTCCCATAACAGCAATAACAGAATCAGGATTGCAAGCCGTTGTATCCATAACTGCAACCGGGTTTTAAATTTCCACCGCATCTGGCTTTTGGGTTGAGATGTCAGCGTATTCTGGTTCATACTACTTTCTCCCCCTTTCGGATATCCTCGCTTAAAAGTTCCCACAACTCCCCGTGGTATTGTCCAAATTTTTCTGTGTAACGCAGTTGGAAAACATTCCTTGGTTCGGGGAAACTTATTTTTTTGACAGTCCGGATGGTGCCAGGACGGCTGCTTAACACCACCACCCGATCGCCCAGTGTCACTGCTTCGTCCAAATCATGGGTGATAAAAATAATAGTTTTTTTCATCTCTCGTTGAATTCGTAACAATTCCCCCTGTAAAACCAAACGCAGTTGGGCATCCAATGCCCCAAAGGGTTCGTCCATGAGGAGAGTTTCCGGATTATAAGCCAAGACCCTTGCCAAACAGACCCTTTTTCTCATCCCTCCAGACAATTCATTGGGGTAGTGATTCTCGAAACCCGTTAGCCCTACCAGCTCAATATATTTTTGTACAACTGCTTTTCTTTCCGAGGCCGAAAGTCCCTTAATCTCCAACGAAATTCCGATATTTCCCTCAACGTCTCTCCAGGGAAGCAGGTTATCTTTCTGGGTCATGTAGCCTACCTTGGTATTGATGGATACCACCTGTTGATCTCCATAGTAGATGACTCCCTGAGTCGGTTTCATCAACCCGGCAATCATATTCAATAGGGTAGACTTCCCACAGCCGCTGGGTCCGATCACTACTAGGAACTCTCCTTTTTTTACTTCCAAGTTGATGTTCTGCAGCGCCAAAACGTCGTTACCGTTCCGCTGAAAACACTTACAAACGTTCTGAAAGGAAATCAAGGTGTCCACCGAGATTTCACCTCGTTCCATAATATGAAACGCATTTCGCCATTTAATCTAATTTCATGATAAACATATATTTCGGATATGTCAAACTAATTCGGGGCTGTTACAGGGATATGTGGATGATTATGCAAAGCGAGATAACGGACGGGTTGTGCTCAAAACACTGAGTCCAACGATCGGATCTTTCGTCGCCAATGGTGGAGTGAATTGAGGGAAACTCAACCAACATATGAAGGGATTTGCTTTGGAGAAAGCCCGCAACACTACTGTACGGTATAATCGGTGAATGGGACGCGGCGACCTGCATAGGATTAAGCAACGACATGTCAATCCGCGGTATTGGTTATTGTGCTACTGTAGTCCCGTTCCAATAGAATTGCGATAATGGGATTGAAACTTGACGGAATGGTCAAATAGGGATACAATTTTAACAGAAATAGAACAAGTTTCACAATACGGAACAATAATTAATGGGGAGTAGGTTGATAATGATGAAGCAAAGGGAGTTCCGTGAAATAGGAAATGAATAGGAAATGGAAATAGACGCTGTCGTAATTGGTATAGGAGAGTGCGAGTCTGGCGACCGTTCTAGCAGCTGTCTAAAAAAGGAGAAGAATGTATTGTTTTTTGCTTCCGCACATCATCATAAAGGGGAATTTCGTTGGAATTCTCCTTTTAACGGATTGTTGAAATTACCTCATATTAGGTGGTGAAATCCTTCAGTAACAGCGAAAAAATCATTGTTGATCAAGGTAGACCGGCCGCGGAAAAGAAAAGTTCTTATGTTGTTCCATTTAACAAGGGCGTCGGAAAGGATGTTGATCAGAAATGGGTTTGACATTGGCCCAAAAAATTATCGCAAGAGCTAGCCACAGGAAACGTGTGGAAGTCGGTGAGATTGTTGAGGTGGATGTTGATTTTGCGATGATGCAAGATTCGGGAGGCCCCCGTCGGATCGGAGCTACAATGGAAAAGCTGGGGGTACAGATTTGGGATCCCGACAAAGTGACTATCATATCGGATCACTTTGTCGCGGCAAGTGATACGACGGAAGCCTCTATATTGAAATACACAAGGGAGTGGGCAAAAAAGTACAGGGTAACCAAATATCATGAACGGGAAGGTATCTGCCACATTGTTCCTGTGGAGAAGGGTTATATCCGGCCAGGCATGTTGTATGTCGGAGGAGATTCCCATTCCACCACAGCAGGAGCACTCGGTTGTTTTGCTATCTCCATGGGTTCTACTGACATGCTGGGCATTATGGTGACTGGAAAGACATGGTTGAAAGTTCCTGAATCTATTAAAATCATATGGAATGGAAAATTGACCCGCGGTGTAATGGCCAAGGATATGATGTTGAAGACCATTCAGAAAACTCGGATCGACGGGGCAACGTATAAATCCGTAGAATTTACTGGGGAAGCAGTCGATAAATTGCCGATGGATGAGCGGTTGGTCCTGTCGAACATGGCTATAGAAATGGGTGCCAAAGCGGGGATGATCGAACCCAACGATGTGGTTTACGCTTATCTTGAAGAGAGGAACATAACGGAGTACGAAGCGGTTTTCTCCGATCCCGACGCCGAATACTGCGAAGTACTGGAGTTTGATGCCAGCTCACTTTCACCCATGGTGGCCTTGCCCCATTCTCCCGACAATGTGCAACCGATAAAAGAGACAGAACCGCTGTCCATTGATCAAGCATATATCGGTGCTTGTACAGGGGCGAAATATTACGATTTGAAAATGGCTGCGGAGGTTTTGAAGGGACGCAAAGTGTCCAGCAGAACCCGATTGTTAGTCGCCCCGGCATCGAGCGAAATCATTCGCCGTGCGTCACGGGATGATGGCTCCTGGAGAACGCTGCATTTCGTCAACCAACCGGAATTTTCCTGGACGAATGGGACAAGGAGCAGAAGTGATTTTAGCTTCGCCTGCGACGGTGGCAGCATCCGCTATAACAGGGAGAATTACTGATCCACGGGAATTTCTATAGGGGGTGAGGGCATGAAAGTAATCAGAGGTCGAGTTTGGGTATTCGGTGATAACATCGACACCGATATGATCACACCGGGACAGTATTTAAAACTAACACCTGAAGAGACGGCCAGGCACGTGCTAGAAGGTGCCGATCCCTATTTCCCCTCGAAGATTCGGCCGGGAGATATCATCGTTGCGGGAAGAAATTTCGGTTGTGGTTCCAGCCGGGAGTCAGCGCCGACATCCATCAAACAGGCTGGCATTGGGTCTGTGGTTGCCGTCTTTTTTGCCAGGATCTTTTTTCGGAACGCTATCAATGTAGGTTTACCCGTCGTTGAATGCCCTGATGCAAAGAAAATTCAGCAAGGTGACGTGATCGAAATCGATTTGGTGAAAGGGGTAATTCACAATATTAGTCTTCATGAGACTTATAAAATCACATCATACCCGAAAATTGTGATGGAAATTCTGGAGAATGGCGGATTGGTAAAATTGCTTGAACGGAAATTAGGTGTTGAGGGGCGGAAAAATGTTTGAGAAGAGACGCCGCGCGTTTCGAGAGAGAGTGAATAAATCTTCGATTGTTATGGTGCCGGGTGCCTACGATGCCTTAACTGCTATGTTGGTGG
>CALJVA010000015.1 GCA_937975135.1 uncultured Thermoactinomycetaceae bacterium
GGGCGGGAGCCCCTGGGAGAGTAGGACGTTGCCAGGCATAAGAAAGCAGCTCAAGTTTCTTGAGCTGCTTTTTTGTTTTTAACTTTATCTTAGGAGTGGAAAAACCTCTGGTTTTATAAGAAACCAAAGGTTAAGAATTAATGGTAGGAATCTTAAGGGAAGAAACCAAACACACGAACGATATTATTGAAACATAAGATAATCGTTCGTATTTGATGTTGACCATAGAAGAATTTTTTGTTAGACTGGACTTGGCAATGATTTTAATATGTTTTTTCAACAATATAGTCGAATGGATTTTCTCATATATGCTCAAGAATATGGCTTGAGTGTTTCTACCCGGGAACCGTAAATTCCTGGACTATGGGAAAAATCCTTCTTTTGGGGTGTCCCGAACGTCGGATTTTTCCTGATGGAGAATGTTCGTTGTTCGGTTTTTTTATTGTTTTTATGTACAATCGGATAGCTTTTATTGATTAAAGGCAATCTAAATAAAATAAATTGGGGCTAACCTGAACTCATACAGTGAATGAAGTCCAAAAAAGTCTCTCATGAGATCGCGATTAGGAGGGAGCAATTATCTGCAATCGCATTGTTGTCCAAACATATCCTCTGATTGCAGATAGTTTGCGTAGATAATGGATAAACCAGAAGTTGGAGTAATCATGGGGAGTACATCGGATTGGCCAACGATGAAAAAGGCCTGTGAAGTCTTGAGGGAGCTGGATATTTCTTATGAAAAACGAGTAGTTTCCGCTCACCGCACTCCGGATGAGATGTTTGAGTACGCCGAAAAAGCGGAAGCCCGTGGGTTAAAGGTGATTATCGCAGGAGCAGGTGGTGCTGCTCATTTACCTGGAATGGTTGCTTCTAAAACCTTTCTACCTGTAATTGGTGTACCCATCAAAAGCTCCGCTTTAAATGGTTTGGACTCTTTACTTTCGATTGTTCAGATGCCGGGAGGAGTTCCAGTTGCTACCGTTTCCATCGGGGACGCAGGTGCGACTAATGCAGGAATCCTGGCTGCGAAGATGTTGGCTGTTCATCGCCCTAACCTTCGTGAAAAACTAGTACAGCGGGAAGAAGCAATGCGGCGTAAGGTGCTGGAATCAGCCCATCTGGAGTGATCAAAGCTTAGAACATAGTGATTTAGTCAAAGGGTGATTATGTTTGTCACAAGCGAAAAAAGCGGCCTCCAAGGATATCATCCTGCCCGGTAGTACGATTGGAATTTTGGGTGGAGGTCAGCTAGGTCGGATGATTATTCTAGAAGGGCGAAAAATGGGATATCGGTTCGTTGTTTTAGACCCCACCCCTAACTCTCCAGCAGGTCAGGTTGCGGACCAGCAGCTCATAGCTTCCTATAGTGATCTAAATGCAGGAGAGAAGTTGGCTGCCCTTTCTGATGTGATTCTCTATGAGTTTGAAAATGTGGACGCTGAAGTAGTGAGATACTTAGAAAGCCAGACTTCTCTTCCCCAAGGTAGTTGGTTGCTTAAGGTCTCACAAAATCGTATTCGGGAAAAAAATGCGCTCGTTGAAATTGGAGTTCCAGTTGCTCCATACCGAGAAGTAAGGAGTATAGCCCAATTGCATCAGGCAGTCGAAACTCTTGGTTATCCCTGTATATTGAAAACAGCAATGGGCGGTTACGATGGTCGAGGTCAACGAATCATTCGTAACAAACGAGAAATTGAAGCAGTGGGGAAAGAGTTTTTGCTCCATGATGAAGAGTATATCCTGGAATCTTATATTCCCTTTACCAAAGAATTGTCGGTGATTGTGGCCCGAAATGGTATGGGAGAGATCCGTAGCTTTCCAGTAGCGGAAAATATTCATCAACGCCATATCTTACATCATTCGATTATACCGGCCCGCATTGAGCCAACCGTGGCAAAGGAAGCAGAAAAAATCGCCCGAAAAATTGCAGAGGAGTGGGAAATTGTTGGGCTAGTGGCAGTAGAAATGTTTTTATTACCGAGCGGGGAATTAATGGTGAATGAGATTGCTCCACGGCCTCATAATTCAGGTCACTATACTTATGATGCCTGTAAAACTTCTCAGTTTGAACAGATGATTCGGGCTGTATGCGGACTTCCACTGGGATCTACCGAGCTACTTGCGGAGGCGCTCATGGTGAATGTGCTGGGAGAGCATTTGCCCATGTTGATCGAAAAATTACCTGATCTAACTTCTGATATCAAACTTCATCTCTATGGAAAAGAGAAAGCAAAAGAAGGACGGAAGATGGGTCATATCACCCTGTTAACGGAATGTGTCGATGAGGCGTTGATCCAGATTGAACAAATGAATATTTGGAGTCTTAAATGAAAAAGTTCATCTGAATTGGTGTCTTAAAGCATTTTTTGAGAAGGATCAATGAATGGATAATGGTCTGAAAGGGATATGAGGATAGCCCTTAAGAGCCATAAAAGGAGATGTTTTTGATGATCGAACGTTACACCCGGCCTGAAATGGGAGCAATTTGGACAGATGAGAATCGTTATCAAGCTTGGTTAAAAGTAGAGATTGCCGCCTGTGAAGCTTGGGCAGAGTTAGGAGTTATACCCCAAGAAGATGTGGAGAAAATTAAGAAAAACGCACGGATTGATATCAAACGGATTCTTGAAATTGAAGAAGAGACACGCCATGATGTTGTCGCATTTACACGGCAGATTGCAGAAACCCTTGGGTCTGAATCAAAATGGGTTCACTACGGCCTTACCTCTACTGATGTTGTGGATACTGCCCTCTCTTATCTCCTGAAGCAAGCCAATGAAATCCTTTTACGTGATGTGGATCGTTTTATCGAGGTATTGCGAGAGAAGGCCTTGGCATACAAAGAGACTGTCATGATAGGGCGTACCCATGGCGTTCACGCTGAGCCGACGACGTTTGGCTTGAAAATGGCCCTTTGGTATGAAGAAATGAAACGTCACCGCGAACGATTGAAACAAGCAGCAGAAGGGGTTCGAGTCGGTAAAATATCCGGTGCAGTAGGTACCTATGCAAATATCGATCCCTTTGTTGAAGAATATGTTTGTAAGCAATTAGGGTTAAAGCCTGCACCCATTTCTACACAGACCCTTCAACGGGATCGGCATGCTGAGTATATTGCGACACTTGCCCTTATTGCTACTTCCTTGGAGAAGTTTGCAACCGAGGTACGTGCTTTACAAAAGAGTGAGACACGTGAAGTGGAAGAATCTTTCCGCAAAGGGCAAAAAGGATCTTCTGCTATGCCCCATAAACGGAACCCTATCGGATCAGAAAATATCAGTGGTCTTGCTCGGGTTGTACGCGGTTATATGGTATCCGCTTATGAAAATGTCCCCCTTTGGCATGAACGGGATATTTCCCATTCATCGGTAGAGCGTGTGATTATTCCTGATGCGACAATCCTACTCAATTATATGCTGAACCGCTTTGCTTCCATTATTGAAAATCTTACTGTTTTTCCCGAAAATATGCTTCGCAATATGGAGCGTACCTATGGTCTGATCTATTCCCAGCGTGTTCTCCTCACCCTGATCAATAAAGGGTTCCCACGGGAAACAGCTTATGATCGTGTGCAGCAGTTAGCCATGCAAGCCTGGGAAGAGCAACGTTCCTTCCGTACTTTGGTAGAAAAAGATGAAATGATTACTGAAGTACTTTCCGCCGAGGAAATCGATGACTGCTTTGATCCCCGTTATCACTTGAAACATGTTGACACGATCTTTAAACGACTGGGACTTCTTTAAGATATGCCGCTGTGAAATGGCGACGCGATTTTCCAGAAGTAAGCTGGGATTTGTAAGAAGCGTAGTAATTGTACTTATGTTTACGGAGGTGAGGGCTACGAATTCCTTTAATTTTTAAGGAGCAAAGAGGGTAGCTGAGATCACCTCCAGGTTATCCAAGGACTATTCTCCGTGGTGCTTTGTAAAACAATCTAAGGAGGAGAAACATGGAGCGGGGAGAGTTGCTATATGAAGGAAAGGCGAAGAAGATCTATCATACAAAGGATCCAAACTTTGTCTGGGTAGTCTATAAAGATGATGCGACAGCCTTTAATGGGGAGAAAAAAGGTCAAATTACGCAAAAAGGGGAGCTAAACAATCGAATAAGCAGCTTTCTCTTTCATTACTTAGCAAAGCGAGGGGTTTCCAATCACTGGGTTAAGATGCTTTCCCCAACGGAACAGCTGGTTCGACGCGTACAGATCATTTTGTTAGAAGTGGTGGTTCGTTATCGAGCTGCCGGCAGCTTAGTAAAACGATTGGGAATGAAGGAAGGAGAAGTGTTATCCACTCCGATCGTTGAGTTTTATTACAAAAATGATGCGTTAGGAGATCCGCTTATCAATCAAGATCATATCAACGCTTTAAATCTTGCTACACCGGAACAGGTGAAGAATATGCGGGATACCAGCCTAATTGTAGGAAAACACCTTCAGGAGCTGTTTCAGCAACACCATATTATTTTGGCCGACTTTAAACTAGAGTTTGGGATGGATCGACAAGGGAGTTTACTTTTGGCAGACGAGATTTCTCCCGATACCTGCCGACTCTGGGATCAAAGAACCGGTGAAAAGCTGGATAAAGATCGTTTTCGACAAGATTTAGGAAATGTATCTGAGGCTTATCGTGAAATTTGGCATCGTTTGGAGGGGAAAGCAGATGTTTAAAGGAATTGTGGAGATCGCTCTAAAGCCTGGTGTTGTCGATCCGCCAGGTGTAGCAATCAAAGAATCTTTACATTCTTTAGGATTTAATGAAGTAGAGTCTGTCCGGATGGGTAAGCGAGTTGAAGTTCACCTTAATGCTGCAAATCGTGAGGAAGCAGAGAAGCAACTCCAAAAAATGTGTGAACAGTTATTGGTCAATCCTGTGATCGAGGAGTACACCTTTTATGTAGAGGAGGAAGCTTAATGCGTTTTGCCGTCCTGATGTTTCCTGGTTCCAGTGGGATGGAATGTGTCCGTATAATCGAAAAATTCCTGAAGCAACCGGTTAGCAAGGTATGGCATCGGGAACGGGATTTATCCAATTATGATGTCATTATTTTACCAGGAGGCTTCTCCTATGGTGATTATCTTCGACCAGGAGCATTGGCCGCTTTATCTCCAGTGATTGATGGGGTTCGTGTGGCTGCAGAGCACGGAAAGTTGATCCTAGGGATTGGTAATGGATTTCAGATTCTCTTGGAAGCAGGTTTGTTGCCAGGGACGGTGTTACCCAATAATCATCAACAATTCCGTTGTGGGATTCAAAGGGTACGTGTGGAACAGAGGGAGACGCCTTTTACGAGAGAGTACCAAGTGGGCGAGGTGATTTCCCTTCCCTTTGCCCATGGACATGGAAACTATTATTGTGATCCAGAGACCCTTCAGTCATTGCAGAAATCTAAGCAGATTATTTTTCGTTATTACGGTGAGAATCCCAATGGTTCTCTTGATGGGATTGCAGGCTTGGTAAATAAAACAGGTAATGTACTGGGGACCATGCTACGACCAGAACGGGCGGTCGCTCTAGGAGCTGGTTTTGGCGGTGAACGAATATTTACTTCGATGCTTCGTTTCGGGAGGGAGAAGGGTGTTATCTGAACAAAAGCAACCGTTTTTAGAGCCAACGCCTGAGGAGATTTGCGAGAAGAGGCTGTACCAAAAGATGGGGATGACTACTGAAGAGTATGAAAAAGTAGTCCAACACCTCGGACGACTCCCTAATTGGACGGAGACAGGGATTTATAGTGTGATGTGGTCAGAACATTGTAGCTATAAAAACTCCAAAGCACTGCTGCGTCTTTTTCCGACCGAAGGTCCTCAGGTATTGCAGGGACCTGGTGAGGGAGCTGGTGCGATCGATATTGGAGATGGACAGGCGGTGGTGTTCAAGATTGAAAGCCATAACCACCCTTCTGCTGTGGAACCTTTTCAAGGAGCAGCCACAGGAGTGGGTGGAATCATGCGGGATGTGTTTTCCATGGGTGCCCGTCCCATTGCACTGCTCAATTCTCTCCGCTTTGGTTCCTTGGATAAGGAAGATGTCCGCCATCTATTAAAACAAGCTGTGGCGGGGATTGGTTATTACGGGAATGTGATTGGGGTTCCTACAGTGGGTGGGGAAGTTGTGTTCGATCCGGTTTATAACGAAACTCCATTGGTAAACGCGATGTGTGTCGGACTTCTCTCACATGGGGATCTACAAAAAGGGATTGCCAAAGGCAAAGGAAATCGGGTAATTTACATCGGCGCAAGTACAGGTCGTGATGGAATTCATGGTGCAACCTTTGCTTCAGAAGAGCTGAGTGAAGACTCTGAAGAGATGGTACCTGCGGTACAAGCCGGAGATCCATTTATGGGCAAACGGTTAATGGAAGCTTGTCTGGAATTAGTCCAAGCACAGATTTTAGTGGGAATTCAGGATATGGGTGCTGCAGGTTTGACCAGTTCCAGTGTGGAGATGGCAGCCAAAGGAGAAAGTGGTATCTTACTGAATCTAGATGCGGTTCCCCAGCGAGATCCTGAAATGACACCTTATGAAATGATGTTGTCAGAATCTCAAGAGCGGATGTTAGTGATTGTGGAGGAAAAGAATGTAGCAGAGGTTCATCGTATTTGCCAGAAGTGGGAGGTTCAATCCGTTGATATTGGGGAAGTGACTGATGATGGCACACTTACCCTAATACACAAGAACAAGAAAGTAACTTCTCTTCCTATAAAGACTCTTGTTAATGCTCCTATGGTGTACCGTGAAGCGAATGAGCCTGCCTACTATCAATCCTTTGCAACGGTTGATCCTGTTCAAGAATTAGCAGGAATCGAAGTGGAAAAGGCATTTTACCAGGTACTTTCATCCCCTAACGTAGCAAGTAAACGCTGGGTGTATCAACAGTACGATTATATGGCTCAGGGAGCTACTGTTGTATCTCCGGGATCTGATGCAGGTGTGATCGCGATTGAGGGGACAAAAAAATTCCTCGCTGTAACCACTGATGGCAATGGTCGATATGTCTATCTAGATCCAAAGGTGGGAGGAGCCATTGCTGTAGCAGAAGCGGCCCGCAACTTGGTTTGCACAGGAGCTAAACCCCTCGCGATTACCGATGGGCTCAACTTTGGTAGTCCGGAAAAACCGGAGATTTATTGGCAAATGACGGGTGCCATTCAAGGGATGCAGGCAGCTTGCCTCACATTGGAGACCCCGGTTACAGGGGGGAATGTAAGTCTGTACAATGAAACCGCTGGCCAAGCGGTTTATCCAACACCGATCGTTGGAATGGTTGGTTTGATTGATGGGCCTGAGAAAATCACCACTCATTCTTTTAAAAATGAGGGCGATATAATTCTCCTACTTGGAAATACGCTGGCTGAACTGGGCGGCAGTGAATTGCAACAATGTATTACCGGCCAGATTTCTGGACGGCCACCCCAGATTGATCTAGAGCGTGAAAAAAATGTGCAAAAAGTTGTTTTGGAGGCGATTTACTCCGGTTGGGTTCAATCGGCCCATGATTTATCTGAAGGAGGATTGGCCGTTGCCTTAGCGGAGTGCTGTATCAGTGGGAATCGAGGAGCGGAACTTGCTATAAAAACGGATCTTAGTCCCCTTACCTTCTTGTTTAGTGAAAGCCAGTCCCGTGTTTTGCTCAGTGTTAAAGTAGATCATCTTGAAAAAGTCGCCCAACTGGCTGCAGCGTACCAAGTACCTTTAACTCAACTGGGTCGTGTAGGGAAATCGCAAGTGTCTGTGACTGTGAATGGAGAGCTTTTAATCGATGCTCCCCTTTGTAAGCTGCAGCAAACGTGGGAAGGGGCGATACCATGGGCGATGAGTTCCACTTCGAGTTAAAAGAAGAGTGCGGTGTTTTTGGTGTAGTCGGACACAAAGAAGCAGCACAGCTTGCTTATTATGGACTTCATGCACTGCAGCATCGAGGTCAGGAGAGTGCCGGGATCGTTACCACTACGGGGGAGAAGTTTCATGTTCATCGCGATCTCGGACTGGTAACCGAAGTCTTCAATAGTGATCGTTTAATGCAGTTAAAGGGAGAGATGGCAATCGGCCATGTCCGTTATACGAAAAGTGGGGAGAGTGGCCTTCTTAATGTACAACCCTTGGTATTTAACCGGGGTGCTGGTCCCTTGGCGATTGCTACCAATGGCAATTTAGTTAATGGGTCTGAAATTAGAAAAGAGTTAGAAGAAACGGGCTCCATTTTCCAAACAACTTCCAACACGGAAGTGATCGCACATCTGATTGTCCGATCCAGGAAAAGTACCATCGAAGAAGCGATAAAAGAGGCATTACGTCAATTGGTAGGAGCTTATGCTCTTCTGATATTAACCAAAGATCAGCTCTTTGTCGCCCAAGACCCTCATGGATTACGTCCGTTATCCGTTGGACGCTTGGAGCAGTCCTATGTATTTTCATCAGAGACCTGTGCTCTGGATGCGATTGGTGCAGAATATTGGCGTGAAATTGAGCCAGGAGAGTTAGTAGTTATCAATCACAACGGAGATTTTCGAAGCGAACCCTTTACCCAATCCGTTCGCCGTGCAGTATGTTCTTTTGAGTACATTTACTTTGCCCGCCCGGACAGTAATATTGCTGGGGCAAATGTTCATACCGTCCGTAAAAAGTTGGGGCGTCTGCTGGCGAAAGAGGCACCGGTTGCAGCTGATGTAGTAACTGGTGTGCCTGATTCCAGTATCTCAGCGGCCATTGGTTATGCTGAAGCGACGGGTACCCCTTATGAACTGGCGTTAATTAAAAATCGATATATTGGCAGAACCTTTATCAAGCCCAGTCCAGAGTTACGTGAACAAGGAGTAAAGATGAAGCTTAGTGCTGTACGCAAAGTGGTCGAAGGGAAGCGAGTCGTCATGGTAGACGATTCGTTAGTTCGGGGGACTACTTCCCGGCGATTGGTAAGTCTTTTGCGCGCAGCGGGGGCTAAAGAAGTACATGTTCGGATTAGCTCACCTCCAGTAAAAAATCCCTGTTTCTATGGGATTGACACTGCGGATCGTAAGCATTTGATTGCTGCAAATAAATCGGTAGAAGAGATTCGTAAAGAGATTGGAGCGGACAGTTTGTACTTTTTAAGCGAGCAAGGACTGTTGACGGCAATTGGCCGTCCAGTAGAGATGAACCATAGTGGTCAATGTTTGGCTTGTTTTAACGGGGATTATCCGACACCGATTGAAACTGCGATGGGAGCTCCAAAGGTGGAGAAAATAGATTGGTCTTGAAACATTTCCTAGAGGATTTATGTGCTTAGAGAAGACCCTTCGATTTTAGGGATCAATAGAAAAGATTGAAAGTAGGGACCAAGGGAGTGTTAGGGATTGGACCTTGTATTGAAATGACAATGGAGTCGCCTAAACACTCCCGGGTCTAGTGAACAGCAGATTGCACCGAAATGACGATTGCTAACAATGATGGAGGAAGAAGCATGAGTGAAGCATACCGGGCAGCCGGAGTAGATATCGATAAGGGGAATGAAGCTGTCGAGCGGATGAAACAACACGTGGCACGAACAAATCGTCCTGAAGTTATTGGTGGTTTAGGTGGGTTCGGCGGTCTATTTGCTCTAGGTTCCTACAGGGATCCAGTTTTAGTGGCAGCAACAGATGGGGTAGGAACCAAATTGAAAGTAGCATTTGCGATGAACCGCCACGATACCATTGGGATTGATTGTGTGGCCATGTGTGTGAACGACCTTGTGGTTCAAGGAGCAGAACCGCTCTTCTTTCTCGATTACCTTGCGACAGGAAAATTAGAGCCTGAGCAGGTAGAAGCCGTTGTTAAAGGAGTAGCGGAAGGCTGTTTGGAAGCGGGATGTGCTTTAATCGGTGGGGAGACTGCGGAGATGCCTGGAATGTTCGCCCCAGATGAGTATGATATTGCGGGCTTCTCTGTGGGGGTCGTTGAAAGAGAAGAATTGATTACAGGAGAGCGGATCCAGCCCGGTGATGTGATTATCGGATTGGCTTCCAGTGGCTTGCATAGCAATGGGTACTCTTTGGCACGTCGTGTTTTGTTGGAAGGCCGATGGGAGCGCATCAATGAACGTGCTGCGGGAGATGATCGGACATTGGGGGAAGTGCTGCTTACCCCGACTAGAATCTATGTTTCAATCTTCCGTTCCATGATGAAAAAGTTTGATATTAAAGGTGGGGCACATATTACGGGAGGTGGTTTATTGGAAAACATTCCTCGTATCCTCCCAAAGGGTTGTCATGCCAAGCTGGAGCGAAATGCTTGGGAGATCCCTCCTATCTTTAGACAGATTGAAGAGGAAGGCAACCTTTCAACGGGTGACCTTTACCGAACCTTTAATATGGGTATTGGTATGGTCCTGATTCTTCCATTGGAACAGGCAGATACAGCTCTTACTTTCGCAGAATCGGTTGGTGAAAAGGCATGGCGAATTGGGGAAATTGTCTCAGGGGAACAGGGCTGTAGTTGGATTGGCGGGGAGGAATAACCGATGGGAATCGCAGTATTTGCTTCTGGGAATGGAAGCAATTTTGAAGCATTGGTTCGTGATTCGCGGCGGAGAAACTGGCCTCTTCCGATTCGTTTGCTCGTAACCGATAAAGAAAACTGTGGAGCTTTGGAGCGGGCCAAGCGATTAGACGTACCCGCCTTCTCCTTCGATCCCAAGCAATATGCATCTAAAGAAGAGTATGAGCGAGAGATTCTTACTTTGCTTCAGGAGCAAGAAATTCAATGGATTGCCCTTGCAGGTTATATGCGGATTATTGGTCCTACACTTTTGCAGGCTTATCCTTGGCGAATTGTAAATGTTCATCCTTCCTTGCTTCCTGCCTTTCCAGGAAAGGATGCCGTGGGTCAAGCCCTTAAATATGGTGTCAAATGGACAGGGGCAACGATTCATTTTGTGGACGAGGGGATTGATACCGGTCCGATTATAGCCCAAAAGCCGGTCTTGGTTCATGAAGGTGATGATCATACAACGCTAACCAAACGGATTCAGTTTCTGGAACATCATCTTTACCCGGCGACCTTACGACAATTGATCATGGGCAAGATTCCGCTTCCTTCTACCACATTTCTGCAAAAGAGGGGGAAAGAGATGTGAATAAACGACGTGCGTTAATCAGTGTTTTTGATAAAACCGGAATAGTTGACTTTGCCCGAGGCCTTGTAAAACATGGGGTGGAGATAATTTCCACCGGAGGAACATTCACAGTATTAGAAGAAGCTGGAATACCTGTGATAAGCGTATCCCAAGTGACTGGCTTTCCAGAAATATTGGACGGTCGGGTAAAAACATTACATCCCATCATTCATGGCGGATTACTGGCCAAACGTGATCAAGAGAGCCATCAAAAGCAACTGTTGGAGCACGGAATTCTTCCAATTGATATTTTGGTTGTTAATCTGTATCCCTTTGAACAAACCATCGCAAAACCGGATGTAACCTATGATGAAGCAATTGAGAATATCGACATTGGTGGTTCCGCAATGTTGCGAGCAGCAGCAAAAAATCATGCTCATGTAACAGTGATTGTAGATCCCGCCGATTATGACGTGGTCCTGGAGCGGATCAGCTGCCAAGAGGAGAACGATTTTTCTTTTCGCCAGCGGATGGCTGCCAAAGCCTTTCGCCATACCGCTGCTTATGACGCCTTAATTGCCAATTATCTAAGTAAAGAGTGTGAAGAGAAGTTTCCTGAGCGACTTACCCTTACCTATGAAAAAGCACAAGAGCTTCGCTACGGAGAAAACCCACATCAAGAGGCCGCCTTTTATCGTGCTCCTTTAGTTAAAACTGGACAAATTGCGACTGCGCCCCAATTGCATGGTAAGGAGCTTTCCTATAATAATATCGCCGATGCCAATGCTGCTTTAGAGATTGTCTCGGAATTTTCCGAACCAACAGTAGTAGCAGTGAAACATATGAATCCCTGTGGTGTGGGGAGTGGAGAGAATATTTTTGCTGCTTACCAAAAGGCGTATGAGGCAGATCCCACTTCTATTTTTGGAGGGATTGTGGCTGCCAACCGGCCCATTGATCGACAAACGGCAGAGCATATGGGGAAACTCTTTTTAGAAATCGTCCTCGCTCCCAGCTTTGAGCCGGAAGCCCTCACCTTACTAAAAAAGAAGAAAAACCTTCGCCTGTTAGAATTGGGTGATCCACAGGTTTGGGGGAAAGGAATCGAGTTGGAAATGAAGTCGGTTGGAGATGCGCTCCTGATCCAGCAAGTAGACCGCCGGTCTCTGGAGCGAAGCCAGTGTCAGGTTGTTACCAAGCGCTCTCCCTCCGAGGAGGAATGGGAGATGCTCTTGTTTGCCCGTAAAGTGGTGAAGCATGTAAAATCCAATGCGATTGTTTTGGCAAAGCATGGACAAACCGTGGGAATTGGGGCGGGACAAACCAATCGAGTGGGGGCTGCCCGGATCGCGATCCGAGAGGCTGGCTCTAGAGCAAAGGGAGCTGTTCTAGGTTCTGATGCCTTCTTTCCCATGAAGGATACCGTAGAAGTAGCAGCAGAAGCGGGCATTACGGCAATTATCCAGCCGGGGGGTTCAATTCGCGATGAGGAATCAATTGCGGAAGCGGACCGTCATGGGATCGCCATGGTTTTTACCCATCTTCGCAACTTTAAACATTAAATCCTACCATTCGATTGATTAAGTGTATCAATAGGAGGGAGCCTATTTGCGAATTTTGGTAGTTGGTAGAGGTGGTCGAGAACATGCTTTGATTTGGAAGTTAAAGCAGAGTCCGCGAGTAAGCCAGATTTATGCAGCACCAGGAAATGCCGGGATTTCAAAGTTGGCAACCTGTGTTGATATTGAAGAAAAAGATATCGCAAGCTTGGTTCAATTTGCAAAAAAGAAGCAGATTGATTTGACTGTAGTAGGGCCTGAAGAACCCCTTTTAATGGGACTCGTAGACCAATTTCAAGAACATGATCTTCCTGTTTATGGGCCGACACAAGCTGCAGCCCGGATTGAAGGGAGTAAACGATTTGCAAAAGCATTAATGGAGAAATATCAAATCCCGACTGCTCGCTACCAAGCCTTTGACCAAGCTGATGAGGCGATCGCCTATGTAAGAAAGAAAGGCGCTCCGATTGTTGTTAAAGCGGATGGGTTGGCGGCGGGAAAGGGCGTTATCCTCGCTGAAACCTTGGAACAGGCAGAAGCAGCGATTAATCGGTGTATGAAGGAGCGCGCTTTTGGGGATGCCGGAAGAGAAGTAGTGATTGAGGAATACTTGTACGGTCAGGAGATTTCCTTGATGGCTTTTGTCGATGGCAAAGTTGTTCGTCCAATGGTGATTGCCCAAGATCATAAGCCTGTTTTTGATGGGGATGAAGGACCCAATACGGGAGGAATGGGTGCCTATTCTCCCGTACCACAAATCGAAGAGGAGATGATTCAGCGGGGCATTGAAGAAATCTTAATACCAATGGCAAATGCTTTAGTTGAGGAAGGGATTCATTATCAAGGAGTACTATATGCCGGATTAATGATTACTTCCGAGGGGCCGAAGGTGATCGAATTTAATGCCCGATTTGGTGATCCCGAAACACAGGTTGTTCTCCCACGATTAAAGAGTGATTTGCTTGATATTCTACTGGCAACACTAGAGGGAGAGCTATCTAAGGTGGAGATTCATTGGAAGCATGAAGCAGCAGTTTGTGTTGTGATGGCTTCTGAGGGTTATCCTAGGGCTTATCAGACAGGCTTTCCCATTACGGGTTTACCAGAAGCTACAGAATCTGTCATTCCCTTTCATGCAGGAACTCGTCACGAAGGGGAAACAGTCGTTACCAATGGTGGACGCGTGTTGGGGATTACTGGATTGGGAAAAGATTTGATAGAAGCACGGGCAATAACCTATGAAGCAATCGATAAAATTATGTTTTCTGGTGCTCATTACCGCAAGGATATTGCCTCCAAGGCATTGGATCATGTAAAAGTATAAGAGAAGTTTCATGATTAAATAAAACTTGATCTAGTTTTCTTATCCCACTTATATAAAGGTGGGATTATCTTTTTTTGGGAAGCAAATATCTTTCCGTGTTAATAAGGTAGGACGGTGGGTATATGTAGTGGATACTTATGTATCAAGAAGCTTTGTTGTAAAAGTGGAAAGTAGTTTATAAATTGTCTTATATAAATAAACAAGTATTTACTTATCTATTTTTATTGATCCTAGCCTTAAATATTAATTTTTATTGCTCCATGAAGATAGAGCTGTTATGATATAATAGTTTAAAAATGATGTTGGGTTGTGATTGAGAGAGTGATCTTTCATGAGTGAGGGGTTGGTCTTTTCTTTTTTGCTGGTTGTTCGCAATGAAGAAAAGTATATTGCCGATCTGTTGGAAGCTGTTTTAAACCAAGATTTCCCACATGATTTATATGAAATTATTGTTGTTGATGGTGAATCAACCGATCGCACCCTAGATATTGTTAAAGAGTATCGTCGCAAAAATCCAGAACGAATTAAGCTTCTACACAATCCCCAAAAAACTTTGCCGCCGGGATGGAATATTGGAATTCGGCAGGCTCGGGGTCGATATGTGATTCGTGTAGACGGACACAGCAAGATTCCAAAGGATTTTTTGTCCCGAAATTATGCTGTTGCTCAGCGTGTGCCTGAAGCTGCTTGTGTTGGAGGAGTGATCCACTCTGTAGGGTTTGGCTTTTGGGGTGAAGTAAATGCCTATGTTTATTCCCACCCTTTTGGAGTTGGTAACTCTAAATTTCGTACCCAGAAAGAAGAATGGGAAGGGTATGTGGATACGGTTCCTTATGGAGCCTATAAGAGAGAAGTGTTTGAGCAGGTAGGGTTGTTTGATGAGACGCTTAAGCGGAATGAAGATTTGGAAATGCATGCGCGGATTCGTCAAAATGGGGGAAAATTTTTTCTTTCTACCTCCATCTCATCTACCTACTTCGTTCGTAGTACTCTTTTTGCCCTGATTAAAAAATCCTTTGCCGATGGAAAGTGGACAACCATCGCAGCAAGACGGGGGAAAGCAGTCCTGCGCTTCCGTCACTTGATTCCCTTTTATACTGTTTTAACAGGCGGTCTTTTAGCCTTAGGTTCACTTTTCTATCCGCTTTTGGGAATCATATTGCTAGTTCTAAGCGGGCTGTATATGGCCCTGATTTTTATTTCTGCAGCTGGGATCATACGCCAAAAAGGTTGGCGCTATTTTTTCCCCTGTGTATTATCTTTTATTTGTCTACACATTAGTCGGGGAATTGGTTCTATGGCAGGATTTTTCAACCGCGAATATTGGAGGAAAAAAAGGTGACCGAGCAATCCAAAGAGCAGCAGCTTATGTTACTGCCGACATTGCCCTTTGACTCTAAGCGGATTTTGGAATTGCGGGCAGCCTGTCAAAAGCCTCGGGATAAAGAGGAGATTTTGTCTTGGTTTCTTTTGCGTCGGATCTCGATCTATGTGACACTTCTATTTCTACGGACCCGAATTACACCGAATGGGATCAGTTGGCTTAGTTTACTATTCTTTTTGTTATCTGGATGGTGGATCTTATGGATGAAACCTTGGGCCTTTTTGTTGGCAACCCTTTGTTACAACTTGGGTTATCTATTGGACTGTGTTGATGGAGAAGTGGCTCGCTTAAAAGGGATTACGAGTAAAAAAGGGGTTTTTATTGATACTTTAATTCGTGCTTCCAGTATTCCGATCATTATTTCATTTACGATTCCCTTATATCCTTGGATTCAGGGAGAGCCCCTTTCTTTGCTCGGAGCTTCAGTAATCTATTTTGTCTCGGTCATGTCTACGATGGCCTTATTGATCCCACTTTCCTATAATTACATTCAGGCAGGGGCTGAAGAACGAGATCCAGTGGGAGAGATGCGGACAAATTCATCCCTTCATGAGTGGGTCGCTTTCTTATCGGGATTGCCAGGCTTCTTTTCGCTTCTTCCACTGGTAGCAGGTGGGGAGGCCTGGAGTGATCTACCATTTATGGCAATCTTTTTAGCTACTTTTTTGGTCGTCTTTATCCTTAAATCTTTTTTTCGTTGTATTATTACGGTTTCCGCTTTGAGATGACTTGGTGAAAGGGAAACCTCTTGAATATTTGTCATAAATCACTTAATATGATTGAGATGGCCACCTCTAGGGTACTCTGTTCTCTTGCTCGTAGAAAAGGAGCCATCTCGATAAAATCGTGTATTTGATATGGTTACTTTCAGTCATCGAGCGGATAAAAGGAGTAAGAGTATGCTAGCAGAACTAAAAAAGTATAAAGAACTCATTTATTTTCTGGTTCATAAAGAAGTTCGTATTCGTTATCGCAATTCTTTATTTGGCTTCTTTTGGTCTCTTTTAGAGCCATTGGGGTTAATGATTATTTATACGATTGTATTTGCGCTGATTCTTAAGTTATCAAGAGGGATTGATAATTATCCCCTTTATATTTTATCTGGCTTGATTCCATGGGTGTTTTTTAATGATACATTGAAGAAAAGTATGCAGTCCCTTTCGCGTAATGCATCTCTTATCAAAAAAATTTACTTTCCGAGGGAAATCTTCCCCTTCACTACTTTGATTGCCAATGTAGTTGCTAACTTTTTGCCTGCCATGCTACTCGTAATTGCACTGGCGCTCATTTTACAACCAGGGGAAATTTCGTGGTTTAAGATGCTTTTTGCTCCTGGTATTGTCCTTTTGCAGGCCGTCTTTACATTTGGTCTTTCCTTGGTACTCTCTGTGCTTAATGTGTTTTACCGGGATGTAGAATTTATTAGCAACTTAGTCCTACGAGGTTGGATGTATCTATCGCCGATCATCTATCCATTGTCCTTTGTGCCGGAAGAGTACTTTAACTTTTATGTTCTAAATCCGATGGCTGTAATTGTTTCCTTGTATCACGATCTTTTTTATAGCAACTTACAGACGGTACCCACTTGGTCTATTTTCTATGTGATTGTTTTTTCCATCATCCAACTCTTTGTGGCAATGTTAATCTTTAAGCGCTTGAATCGCCGCGTAGGGGAAGTGATTTAGTCATGGATGCGATCGTAGTCAATGGCGTTACCAAGCGATTTCGCAAACCATACGATAAGACACTAAAAGGCTTTTTTATCTCTTTGGTAAAAAGAGAAAAGCTCTATAAGGAGTTTGTTGCCCTCAATGGCGTCTCTTTTTCGGTAAAGAAGTCCGAGGGATTCGCCATTATCGGTAAGAATGGAGCTGGAAAAAGCACTCTTTTTAAGGTGTTAAGCGGTATTATTACGCAAGATGAGGGCGAAGTGAAAATCAATGGTACGGTTGCACCTTTAATTGAGTTAAGTGCTGGACTAAGTGGTGACTTGACAGGTGAGGAGAATATCCGTCTGAACTGTGCAATTTTTGGTTTGACAAGGAAACAAATTGAAGAAGTTTATCCTGACATTGTCGCCTTTTCCGAACTGGAGGAGTTTATTGATACACCCGTTAAATTTTACTCTTCTGGGATGAAAGCCCGTCTTGGTTTTTCAATTGCTGTTCATATTGACACAGATATTATTTTGATTGATGAGGTACTCGCCGTTGGTGACAAGGATTTCAGAGAAAAATGCGAAGCAAAAATGCAGGAGTTGAAACAAAGAGGCAAAACCCTAGTGATTGTCTCCCATAGTTTAAACCCATTGAAGAAGATTTGTGATCGAGCATTGATCCTGGAAAAAGGAAAAGTAGTAGATATTGGAGATATCCACAGTATGATTGAAAAGTACCAGGGAAAAAAGAAAAAGAAGAAAAAGTGATGAAAAAAACGGACCGTATTCATATGGTCCGTTTTTAAGTCTTTATTGGTTCTGTATTTCATCTATTGATCAGGTCCCTCAATAATGATCCTTCATCTCGTGAACAAGTTAGGGCAGCCACCTTCTCCTCTTTATCCGATAGAAAACCTCAGTTTTTAGAGAAATCCCAAATATTCCTTTTATTGGATCCTGGCTTGCGATGTTACGATCCGGAGAGCGGGTTGGAACTACCTTATCCAATCGTTGCTGTCTCTTTTTCTCCTTGGATGCTGACAGCATGGACGGGAATTTCGAACCACCAAGCTCCTTGTGCTTGTCTTGTAGGCTTATAACCCGCTCGTTTTAAAGAGCGTGCCACATTCCAGCTCGCCGTGTAAACGGTTGCTGTACTTCCCGATTCGTCAAACTGGATCACTGTTTCCTTTTCTTCTTCACTAAGTGTAATTTTTGTCACATTCCCACCTCGCCATTTCTCTTTCCCAATTCGATCATATGTTCCATGCATCCTATTGTACTCAGATTGCGCAAGCTTATCTACCCTTTTATGCAATTCCAACCTGCTATGTGCTACTTATAAAGGAATTCCCATAAACAGCTTGAAGCTAAATGTTTGAACGATCGGCAACAAATAAACTACAGGGTTGATTAAGCTGTTTGACATCACCTCATTAAAATCCTCTATCTCGGCCTCCTTTTTCTCTAGAAACGCTAGATTGAAGGTATTAGGATCATAATGAAAGTGAGTTGTCAGAAGTTAGCGACAGTATTTTACCATAGATATTGCATAGACAAGGGTGAATCTCCTCCAAATATAAATCTGTCACTTTTTTCTCCTTCTCAGGATTGTTTATGAGAATATTAGTAGAATAAAAAATAACCAATTTCAAAATGATTATATTTCTGCCCTTAGGATTATATGATATACTAAATACGTATATTATTCCCAAAAAGTATAAGAGAAGGAGATAGAGAAGGTGAAAGGGTTAATAGCTTAATGAAAGTCCTAACATTATTTTTAGATCTTGTTAGAGTCTATGTTCTCTTTTTCAGGATTTAATTTTGAACAGAGTTATAATAAATATACCTTTATGAAGGGCATTTGGTCAATGCTGAAGACCATTCAACGACTTGCTTATGATTATTACCCATTTACATTTCTAATCTTGAATACAAGTTTTCTCAACTAAAGAATTTTGTAAATTGATGTAATATAGGGAGTGATCAAAGTGCCAAAGTTAAAAAAAGTAATTGTACTTGGAGAAAACATTCAACAACTATTGGAATGTGAAGATATTCTGCAAGAAGCGGGACTGAATCCCATCTTTATTCAGACGAAGGATAATTTGAACAATTTATTAAATATATTAGAGAAAGAGAAGTTTAGGTAGCCAAAGGATGGTGTTGTTTACCTATCTCCTTCTACCTGTTTGGACTTTCGTCTTCATGAAATTAGACGTAGAGATTTGGTTTTCTCTTTATCTAGTACAGAGTTGAGGATTTTAAAGGCCTTATACTCACAACTAGGAAGTGTTTATCCAACTATGGATCTAATTGATACTGTTTGGGGAGATTCCCATGTAGGATTGGATAATTTATACGTGTATATTCGCAGAATACGCGAAAAAATAGAAGATGATCCAAAAAATCCTCGTTTTTTAATTACTCACCATGGACATGGTTATGAACTTAGAACATATGAAATTCAAAAAAAGGAAAATAAAAATTATCACTATTAAGTGTAAATCCTCCATTAAGGAGGTGTAAAATATGGAAAAGTGGCGTGTGTTTGTGGTAGAAGATGATGTTAAAATTGACACTTTGATTCAGAATCATTTGAATCAGTATGGGTATATCACCCAAGGGGTTAAGGATTGGAATCAAGTAGAAAAGGAATGGCTTGCCTTTCATCCCCATGTTGTCATATTGGATGTTAATTTGCCCGGAAAAGATGGCTTTCATCTCTGCCAGGAGATGCGTCGTCATTCGTCAGTCCCCATTTTATTTCTGTCTGCACGCTCGGGAGAGATGGAACAAATTTATGGCCTAGAGAGTGGGGGCGACGATTATGTGACGAAGCCCTTTCGTTTGGATGTGTTGCGGAGCAAGATCAAAGCGTTATTACGGCGCACTTATGGTTCCCTCTCTAAAGGGAAGCAGCAGCCTGCTGTGGTTCAGATGGGAGAGTTAGCTTTTTTCTCTGATAAAGGAGAAATCAGCTTTAAAGGAGAGAGGCAATCACTAACAAAGAATGAGTGGAAGCTGTTTGCTTTGTTGTTAGAAAGAAAAGATCAAGTAGTAACCCGAGAAGACTGTTTGGAAGCTTTGTGGGATGATCAACGGTTTGTTGATGATAATACATTGACCGTTAATGTGACTCGTCTACGAAAGAAGTTAGCGCATTGGGATATAGATGGTGCTATAGAAACCTGTCGAGGTGTAGGGTATCGGTTAAATTCTTCTTTCTTAGAAAGGGAAGCGTTAGGTGAAGAGAATTAAAGCTTTTCTCTGGGATCGGTTGGGCCTAATTTTACTTGTCTTGGGAAACTCACTACTAGTGATGACTTGGTTTAGCCTGTGGGTAGTTGGGGAAGGTTTCGATTTTCTGAGGTTGGGACCAGTATGGATTTACGGTGGAGGGATAACTCTCTCTTTCTTGATATTCTTCCTGCTTATTGACTGGCTGCGCTGGCTCCCCGTAAAAAGGTCATTGCATAAGATCGCTGACGGGGAGGAGGCTTCTCTTCCCAAGGGACCACTACGCATCCAACGTCTTATCCACGATGCGATTCAGTCCTTGGAGCGTGCACGACTGGCCGAACGTCATCAGGCACAGGCAGAAAAGCGGAGACATTTGGATTTTATGAATCAGTGGGTACACCAAATGAAAACACCTGTGTCTGTTCTTTCATTACTAGCGCAACAATCAGACGAGGTATTTGCACGAGAGATGGAGGAAGAATTGGACAAGCTAAATCAGGGGTTAGAAATGATTTTACATATGGCCCGATTGGAAGAGTTTGCTCTCGATTTCCATCTGCAAAAAATGAATTTAAAAGAGGAAGTCAATCGAATCTTAGGAGAACGGAAGCGGCAATGGATTCGCCAGCGGATCTATCCCCGCTGGGAAGAGGATCAGGAGGGCTCTTGGGAGGTATATACCGATTCCAAGTGGAATCGCTTTGTGCTGGATCAATTATTTAATAATGCGATCAAGTATGCTTCCCAGGTTTGTGATACACAACAATATCTTCACCTTTCGCTGCGGAGAAAAGGGAAGTGGGTCTGCTTGACGATACGGGATGAGGGGCCAGGAATTCCCGCGCAGGATGTTCCTCGAGTGTTTGATCCTTTTTTTACGGGAGAGAATGGCCGTCGTTTTAAGGAATCAACAGGGATCGGCCTTTATTTGGTCAAGCAGGTGTTAACATCAATGGATCATCAGATTGAGATTCGGTCTACGGAAGGAATGGGAACAAGTGTTACCCTATTCTATCCTGGTATTACGCGAGGGGAAAAAGAAAGGGAGAGGATATGCTAGAAAGTATATGGCGATAAGATCAGAGCCCTCTCCGCAGAAAGTACATAGGTTTCATTTTATAATTTTTCCTCTGCGGTTTTAGCCTCTAGTACTAGATACCAAACGCCATGCAGGGTCCTGTTCAGTGGCGAATCAACTGAATGGTGGTATTGATTATGTGTGTGATACTCGTTAAGTAAAACCACCCCAAGTCCGGGGTGGCTTATCTTGGAAAAATGTGAGGAGGTATATAGAATCTATCATGTATTTTCATTTTCAGAGTTTACTTTCGCATGTTTATATCCATACACCCAATAAATAATTACACCAATCACTAACCAAATCGAAAATCGAAGAATCGTAAATAGTGGAAGGCTAAAGATTAATGCAAGGCTGCCTCCAACACCGATGATTCCAAAAAACCATAACGCAGGTACTTTAAATGCTCGGGGTTGATCAGGTTTTGTGTAGCGAAGAACCATAACACTGACAGTTGTTAGAGCAAAAGCTGTTAAGCCACCAATATTAGCGAATTCCGCCAACTCCCCGATCGATAAGAACCCCGATAGAAGAATACCGGTCGCAACAACAATAACAACCGATGCTACGGGAACGCCTGTTTTTTTATTTGTTTGTGCGATCCGCTCTGGGAGAAGTCCATCGCGACTCATAGCAAATAAAACACGTGTTGCACTGGTTGTGTTTGCAATCATCGTAGCAAGCAATCCAAAAATAACAGCTACTGCAATGATGGCCCCTCCCCATTGAATCCCGACAGATTGAAGAGCAAATACAGTGGGATTTGGAACATCCAATTCAGGGAATGGTACAATTCCCGTCAATACTAATGCGACCAATGCATAAAGAAGTGTGAGCACACTCAACCCACCAATTAATGCGACTGGGATTGCTTTTTGTGGATTTTTCACTTCTTCCAAGACCGTTGTCACACCATCAAATCCAGTAAATGCAAAAAACACCAATGCAGCCCCTGCCATGACTCCTGTCCATCCAAAAGGTGTAAAGGGTGTCCAGTTTATAGGATCAACATGGAAAGCGCCAATGATGAGGAACAGAATGATGGCTCCAACTTTTGCGACCGTAAATAATGTATTGGACCGACCTACATTTTTAATTCCACTTAAAGCAATCCACGCAACGATAAGCCAACCCACAACTGCCGGTAAATTGACAATTCCACCATGAGCGATATCTTTTGTTAAACCCTCAGGCAAGTAAATGCCAATAGATTGGAGAAAGGAATTCACATAGCCACTCCATCCAACGGCTACTGTACTTGAAATAACCGTGAATTCCAATAGTAAATCCCATCCAATGATCCAAGCAATAAACTCTCCCAGTGCAATATAAGAATAGGTGTAAGCACTTCCGGCAACGGGGGCCATAGAGGCAAATTCAACATAAGCGAGTCCAACTGCAATCGTCACGATTCCACCAATCAGGAATGATACAATCACTCCCGGCCCTGCATGTAGCGCAGCAGTGGTTCCCGGCAAGACAAAAATCCCTGCTCCGATCGTGGCGCCCAATACATACAACATCAATTGCCATGATCCGAGTTCCCGTCTAAGTTTAAAACGTTCAACTTCAGTGATCCGTTTGGCTTGCTCAATGGACTTCGTTCTAAAAATATTCGCCATAAAATCACTCCAATTCTTAAGTTACCAGTCTTTCTCACACAGAAAAAAGCGGTGAAAAATCATCATCTCTATACTCGTTGTAGATAGCAGCCATGAAGTGATAATAAAATATTAGCATAATTCCATTTTCATGAACGGAAGGAAGTAATAGAAATAACCAGGTATATTGAATTTCTGCGGATTGGACATATATAATAAAAATACTTAATATTGGATTATTTACGGATTGCCGTGTTGAGCACTTTTTTCAAAATCGGAGTCATTTTTAACTTGCACTGGGAATTCTGCTTATGATGCCGGAATTAAAGATGCCTTCAGTGACGAAGTTTATCGACGGAACGGGTCCTGTTGGTGAAGGGATTGGGCCTTATCTGCTAAAGCAGGGGTCAGCGTCAATGAATCATCAGATTGAGATTCGAACTACGTAAGGGACTGGAAGGAGTACTACTCTCTTCTCCCCTAGTACAACACAAGAAAAAAGGGAGAGGAATATGTTAGAAGCAAAATATTTGACCAAAGTATATGGTGGTGAGATCGGAGCTCCCCGCCATCGAGCAGTAAATGGGTTTCATCTTACAATTCAGCCCAAGGAATGGGTGGGAGTGATGGGGCCATCTGGAAGTGGGAAAACCACTCTCCTCCGTATGTTGGGTACCTTGGATCTTCCGACAGCTGGGGAGATTTGGTTTAAAGGACGAGAGTTAACCCAACTTTCCTCTAAAGAACGAGCAGACTTCCGCCGCCGACATCTGGGTTTTATTTTTCAGGATGATCGATTATTAGATGCCTTAACCCTAAGAGAAAACACGTGGCTCCCTCTAATTTTAGCTGGGGAAGATCCCACAAAGATGCAGAAACGAAGCGATACTCTAGCAGCACTCTTTGGTTTGGATAAGGGGTGGCACCGTTTTCCACGGCAAGCTTCTGGGGGAGAAAAGCAGCGGGCAGCGGCGATTCGTGCTCTGATTCACCGTCCTGATCTCGTTTTAGCCGACGAACCGACGGGAAACTTGGATTCCAAAACATCCCGGTGTCTACTTTCCGGACTTGAAATGATACGTCAGGAGAGTGAAACAGCCATTTTGATGGTAACCCATGATCCTGTTGCAGCGAGCTGGTGTGATCGTGTTTTGTTTATACGTGATGGGTCGCTCATGACAGAGGTTCGTCGTGGGGATGACCGGAAGCTTTTTTTGCGGCAAATTTTAACAGTTATCTCCGCGATGGGAGGTGACTCCCTTGACCTGGAGAGAATGGGCAATTCGTAACCTCCGCTACCATTGGCAAGATTTGATGGCCTATTTCTTAAGTTGCACATGGGCAGTTACTCTGGTTCATCTTTTTATGCAGGTGATTGATCACCCTGAGCTTGCCTCGGATGTTCACCGAGGTTTTTTTTTCGTGGCCCTATTTCTACTGGTTTTCTTTATGGCGGGCTTTATTTGGTTGTCTCATCAGTATTTTTATCGGAAACGGGAGGAAGAGTGGGAGCTTTTATCCTGGTTAGGGATGGAGTCTGCTCATTGGAAGCGTCTGTTGTTATGGGAAAGTGGGTTACTTGCCGGAATATCGATACTAGGCGGCCTGGGTGGGGGCTTTCTACTGGCTCCTCTTTTTTATCTCGCAGTATCCACTGTCCTTTTTCTGCCCGATCCTCTGGGCATGCACTTTTCTTGGAGAGGAATTCTATGGACTGTAGCTTTTTTTGCACTTTTATATTTCATCGTAACTTGGCGTATCTGGAATCAATTGGGGAATGAACAGCTTCGATCAACAAAGTTGCCTCGACTACAGCTTTCTGAGAAGTGGGGTATAGTCTTTTCATTGCTCTCATTGGGAGGGGTGTGGTGGGGAACGGATACCGCAACCTGGACAGCATGGATTCCCCGATTTCCTTTTATTGTTTTTCTAGGACTTTTCGGGGGATTTGGTTTACTACGTTACGGTGGAGCATGGTTGATGAGCTGGGCCCGAAATCAGCCATTAATTCTGAAAATCCCCTCCCTTTGGCTACTAATTACTTGGTTGCGTCCACGTTGGTCTCAAGATGCTCGATTATTAATTTTGATCAGTGGGATGATGCAATTGCAGTAGGAATGGGAAGCTTCTGCTTTGTCTTCTGGAATCAGGCAGACCACTTAGCAGTAGAGCAAAACCCATGGACCATTCAAATTGTTGGGGTAAAAGGAAATGAAATTGCGAAGGAAGTGGAACGAGTTTTAGCTGAGGAGGGGTTGCCGATCGAGCAAAAAATGTCCCTACCCATGTTAAAGGCGAATAAAAGGGAAACTTCTTATATTCTGGTTTCATCCAGTGACTTTAACGAGCTGCTTAAAAGTAGGGGATATCCACCTTTTCAAATTGATTCAGGGGAGGCTATCGATGTTTTTCCTTTTCAAAAGGGAGCAAAAGAGGAAAAGCATCGAGCATCTACAACCTTGAAGGTAGAGAGGTGGACGTTGCAAGTGGGAGCTGGGTCTTGGAAGGTGGATGTGGTGCAACGGTCTAATCTCCGATTGTTAAACCAGCACCCTTTGACAGAACATGTCTTGGTGTTAGCGGTATCAGATTTCCAAAAGTTATGGGAACAATCTTCTGAAGAGCAATTCTGGATTTATGGTTGGAGGTCTTCTCGATGGCGTGAGAGCTCCGATGTTCTTGAACGTTTGGAAGATACGCTTCAGGATAAAAATAATCTGGCAAAAACACCGCTTAGAGAGAGCAGATGGTTACGTCAAGGATTTGCTCCACTAATGTTTTTCAGTTTATTCCTGGGGATCCTCTTTTTCTTAGCCTCTGTGACCCTGATTACCTTTCGTCTTCGCCAGCAAGTGATCCGCGAACCGGAGAGATGGCAACGATTAGGGGAGTGGGGGATGACGGCGAAAAAACGAATGGAAATGATTCACTGGGAAGTAAGAGTGATTTTTGCCCTTCCTTGGTTACTCACCTTGGGTGCAGCGGTTTTGGTAAATCGCTTTTTGGATGTACTGGTTCCTGGTGGGACTGCTACTACTGTAGCGACTGTTTATGTGGTTCAAGCTGGGATGTGGTGCCTCGTGTATCGCTTTATGTGGGAGAAGTTTCGCTGGTGGTTGGAAGAGCGAGTAGAGGAAATATAAAACGGACATAGAAAAAAATTTTGTATTTATTCACCAACGCCTAAGAGGCGTTTTTTCTTTTCTGCCTTTCAAAAATGTAAGATTCATGTGGCTGATTGTAAGCTTTTTCGATGGGAAGGAGGTGATTGGCAAGATAAACTTAAGGAGAAACGGGATGGATGAAATGTTTCCTGAAGTAGTAGATGGATGGAAGGAGAAGTGTGTTGGATGGATGTTTTGGAAGCGATCCGTGTGACAAAAAAAAATCGGTTCCCGAATCGTAATTGATGATCTGTCATTCTCTGTGAAAAAAGGTCATATATGCGGTTTTCTTGGTCCCAATGGTGCTGGAAAAACAACGATGATTCGTCTTTTTACAGGCTTGATTCGTCCCACTAATGGAGAAGTAAAGATTCATGGTATCAGTGTTACCCGGAGTCGTACACAGGCCCTGCAAAGCGTCGGTGCAATTGTGGAGGAGCCTATTTTCTTCCCATACTTAACAGGGAGAAAAGCACTTCTCAATTTGGCACGACTCCATCCACAATTAAAGAGAGGGCAGAGAAAAAGAAAAGTGGAGGAGGTGCTGGAGAAGGTGGATTTATCCCATGCAGCTGAACAAAAAGTAGGTACCTACTCCTTAGGCATGAAGCAGCGGCTGGGAATTGCTCAAGCCCTTCTCGGAGATCCGAAGGTGATTATTCTTGATGAGCCGGCAAATGGCCTAGATCCAATGGGGATGCGTGAGCTGCGTAATTTAATTTTAAAGCTTCGAGAAGAGATGGGTTGCAGTTTCCTTATTTCCAGCCATCTTTTGGATGAATTACAGCAGTTATGTGATGACCTTGTTGTGATCAAGGAAGGAAAGCTTGTTTGGCAGGGGAAAATGGCGGATCTTTTTGGAGGGACAGAGTATGTTTTTACGCTGTTTCCTTTGCAAAAAGCGATCAAGCTGATTCAGAAGAAGTACCCTGTTCAATTCTTATCAGAAAAACAGTTGCAAGTGAAAGTCCCAGATGAGGAAGTGAGCCAGTTAAATCATCATTTAATACAAAATGGTATTCAAGTGATGGGTGTGGAACGAAGGCAAAAGCGTTTGGAAGATGTATTTGTCGAGATGATGTCACCATGATGCGATTAATGGCCAGTGAGTGGGAGCGGATCTGGTGCCGAAAGATTACATGGGTCTTGTTTGCATTGATTCCTGTTGTCTTGATTGCTACAGGATATAAATATCAAAACTTCAATCAGAACTTATCACCCCAAAGTCCAGCCTATTCTTTTTTGGATAACTTCCCTGTCCTAGCTCTTTCTTCTGGATATCAATTGGTAATTCTTTTCAATCTGGTTCTACTTATTTTACTTGTTTTCTCGATAACTGAGGAATACCGATCCGGCCAAATACGGATGGTGATGATTCGCTCATACTCCTTTGCACAACTGCTTCTGGCCAAATGGCTTACAGTAATTGGGGTGATATTTTTATACCTTGGTTGCTATATGATCTTAAGCTATGTAGTGGGTGCTTGGTTGTTTGAAAGTTCCTCGCAATTGTTTCTTCTTCACCATGAAAACCCTGTTTCTAAAGGCCCCGCCTTTTCTTATGTGATCCGTTACTATGCCATTGCTTTTCTTACATTAGTCGTTGTTTCAATCATTGTCACTTTTTTTGCTATCGTCAGTCAAACGACTACAACAGCGATTGGAGTTGTCGCTGGCTTTTTTCTCGCTTCTTTTGCTTATCCAGCAATACTGAAAACCTTTTCTATCGGACTGGAGCCGCCTTTAGATCCTGCTTGGTATTTGCTATCAATTAATGTTATTCAACAGGAGGGGATTGCATTGTTATTGGCTGATAAACCAAAGTTTCCATTCTTTATTATGAAAACGCTTCTTGGTTACACGGTTTTATTCGGAATTTCTGCATATCTGAGTTTCACCCGAAAGGATCGTTATATCTAAGTTGATTCTGAAGGAGGAGATGGCAATGTATGAGCTTATTTTAAGTGAGTGGGAGCGAATCTTTGCTCGAAAAAAAACCATCGTAAGTCTTCTTATTTATATTGTTTTATTGGGATTGCTTGCTTTTGGGTTGCATCGGGGAGGCATTGGATTTTATACACCAGAGATGTATACACAACTCAATTCTTTAAACTTTCCCGTATTTTTATTAAAGGAAGTAGGCTTTCTATTATCGTTTATCATTCTGCCTATGTTATTTGTAGACAGTTTTAATGGTGAATATCGTTCGGGAGCTTTCCGAATGGTGTTGATCCGTCCTCAACCCATCATGAAGTTACTGCTTGCAAAATGGGTTGCGATGGTATCTGTTGTCCTTGTCCTATTGACCATCACTTTTTTATTGGGGCAGATCATAGGTTGGCTCTTCTTTCCCACTGCTACAAATGTATCGTTCTATCCTGATGGGGAATCATTTTCACTATGGGGGTCTTTTGGATACTCTTTCTTATTTTATCTTCTTTTTTTTGGAATCTATTTGGCTTACCTCGGGATTGCTAGCTTGATTAGTACAGTTGCTCCTAATGCAATCCTTTCCTTTTTCCTTACCGTCGCTACACTTTTGGCAATGATTTATGCTCCTGACCAACTTCGGTTTTTTCTTCGCACAGGAGAGGAAGCTTTTAAAATCATGAACGGCTCAGGAAAAACTGAATTTTTGTTAATGCTGTTTACTGTGATATTTGTTACATATAGTCTAGGTATCAGGTTATGGTGTAGAAAAGATTGGATTTAATAGAAAGGAAAAGTCTCCACTTACTACTTAACAAGTGGAGACTTTTTTATTCAAGTCCTGCCTCGTCTACGAAAGCGAAAGGCGATTAAAGTAAGTACCACCAGGGCACCTACAGCGGAAAGAATGGCAAAGCCATAATCGGTTATGAATTCGCTAATCACCGGGTTGGGGTCCAAGGGTGACGCTAATTGATGGGTGAGAAACAGGACCCCTTTAACGATAAGTGTTGATAATGGGTTCATTTGTTTCACCCGCACTGCTACTTAAATGTTTGGATTCCTGGTGATGATCTTTATGTGAGTGATTCCCTTGCGTATTTGAATTTTTTCCCAATGTGTTTTGGCCCATCATATACAGCACCGGACAGAAACGAGTGATTCCTTCGGCTACTTTCATGCCGGAGAGGATCGCGAAAAAAAGAGGGGAATAGCTATGAGGTTTTCGGGCCATCCGCGATGCGCTCCAGGCTAGCCCTGCTAACCCGCCGGTGATTCGCATAATAGCATCCCAAGTACCGATGTTTTTCTGCAAGGTTGCAACCCCTTTCTTAGGACGTGGTGAACCTAGTATTCGTAAAAGGAGGTCGGTTTATGTAGTTAAAAGATAGGGAATTGGGGATGCCGCTTATATAGTTTTAGTAATGATGGAGGAGGTATCTATTTCATCCAAAAAGAGGATATATGTTCATCGATTGAACAGATTATCCTCTTGTGAGAAAAAGCTATTTTTCCTATTTATTTTGTTTTTTGATCGGTAATAAACATGTGTCCAGGAGCATGGGTAATCATCCATTCGGGTTTACTTGCGAGGGCGACTGCTTGCGGGGTAACACCACAGGCCCAGAAAACAGGAATTTCTCCTGGGTGTACTGGGACCGCATCCCCAAAGTCTGGTTGATCCAAATCATCAATTCCAATGGCTGAGGGATCTCCTGCATGGACGGGAGCTCCGTGAAAGTCTGGGTATTGGGCAGTGATTTCTACAGCCCGGATCATATCTTTCGGTTTCATTGGTCGCATACTCACTACTAATGGTCCAGAAAAAAAGCCTGCGGGTTCACATGAGATGGAAGTGGTATACATCGGTACATTACATCCCGTCTCAATATGGCGGACGGGGATCCCTGCAGCAAGAAGTGGAGCTTCAAAGGTAAAGCTGCATCCGATGAGGAATGAGACGGCATCATCGGTCCAATGGTCCATGATATCTGTTACCTCATCAACCAATTCCCCATGTTTGTAGATGCGATAACGAGGAACATCAGTGCGTAGATCTGCACTGGGAGCCATTTTTTGTGGAACAGGAGAACCAGGATCGGTTACTTCCAATAAAGGGCAGGCTTTTTTGTTCCGCATACAGAATAATAAAAAGTCAAAGGCATATTTTTTGGGAAGAATTACTAGATTTGCTTGCATATAGTCAGGGGCAAGTCCTGCTGTTGGGCCTGTCCAAATCCCTTGACGAATTTGTTCACGTATTTCTTCATGCTTCATCACCTTTACCCCTTTCTTCCAATAATTTCTAATTGTCGAAGTAGCTTTTCTTGAGCAATGGCTAACTTTTGTGCTTCTTCAATCTCCACCGCCCGAAAAGATAAAGTGTGTCCCGGTGCTGACTGGGCGATGAGGGGGAGGTCAACAGAGATCACAGTAGCAATTTTTGTATAACCACCTGTTGTATTGCGATCTGCCAGGAGAATAATTGGTTGTCCTCCAGCAGGCACTTGGATGGATCCAGGAGCGATTCCATCAGAGATAATATCTGCTCCTTCTTTATGTTGGATGGGCGGACCTTCAAGGCGAGTTCCCATCCGATCCGACTGAGGGGTTACCTTGTAAGAACTCGTAAGAAAGGTATGAACTCCTTCTTCGGTAAAAGCATCTGCTTGAGGTCCCATAATGACACGAAGGGTAACTTTTTTGTCATATACCGGTTGTTCCCTCGGGGAAAGAAAACGGCCTGTGATTTGGGAAAAAGGTAGATGTGTAGATCCAACAGGGAGGATATCCCCGGATTGGAGGGCTCTCCCTTGATAGCCACCCATCTTCCCCTTGAGAAAGGTGGATCTACTCTTCATTATTGGCTTCACGTCGATGCCACCGGCGATACAAAGATAGGCCCGGATTCCCTGTTGTGGGCGGTGAAAACGAAGGATTTGTCCAGGCTCCACATAAATACTTTTCCAGCGCGGAAGTGGATGATTATCTAAGGTAGCCTTCAGGTCTGCTCCTGTAATTGCAATGACACTTTCCTGATGAAATTGTAGTTCCGGACCGATTAGGGTGATTTCTAAGCCAGCTGCATTACGGGGATTACCCACCAGCAGATTTCCTACGGCGAGGGAAAAGGCATCCATCGCTCCTGCTACGACCATGCCATATTGCTGATAACCATAACGACCCAGATCTTGAACAGTTGTTAGAAGTCCAGGTCGAAGTACTTCGATTCCCTTATTCACTGCTCCCAATCCTTTTTATCTGAATTCCTTCTTTCTGCAATTGAGTACGTAATTGTTGAACAAACTGGAGAGCCTGAGATCCATCTCCATGAACACATACTGTGTCTCCTTGAAGAGGAATTTCTGTGCCATCGATTGTCTTTACTGTGCCCCTTTTAATAATTTGGATTACCTGAGCTACTGCAGCTTCCGGGCTGTGGATCATCGCCTTGGGGTTGGTTCGTGGGGTTAAAGTCCCATTCCTTTGGTAAGTTCGATCAGCGAATATCTCTTCTGCTACCGTAAGGCCTGCGGCCCGTCCTGCAGAAACCAGTTTACTTCCTGCCAGTGCAAATAAAATTAAACTTTTATCAACGGCTGCAACGGCTTCAGCGATTGCCTGAGCAATTCCTGGATCTTCAGCCGCTCGGTTGTATAAGGCGCCGTGTGGCTTAACATGTTGAAGAGAGCTATTATGAATCGAAGCGAAGGCTTGTAGGGCGCCAAGTTGGTAGACAACCATGTTAAAAACATCTTCAGGATCTGTCTGGATCCAACGGCGTCCAAATCCTAATAAATCAGGTAAGCCTGGATGTGCTCCCAATCCCAACTTTTTTTCTGCTGCCATTTTGATCGTTTGATTCATTACATTATGATCGCCAGCATGATAACCACAGGCGATGTTAACTGAGGTAACATAATCAAGAATTGCTTCGTCTTGTCCGATTCGGTACGGACCAAAGCTTTCCCCTAGATCACAATTCAAATCAATCGAGTTACGCAATCGATCTATCACCCTTTAGAAGTTTTTTATCAACGACATAAATTCCTTGCGCTTCTTTTTCTTCTATCTCCTTGTATTCTTTCTCATCGATCGGACGAAACTGAATATAATTTCCTGTTTTTAAAAGAATGGGATCTTCTCGATGAGGGTCATAAAGGCGAACAGGAGTACGACCAATAATGCGCCAACCACCAGGGGATTCCAAGGGATAGACTCCGGTTTGAGAGCCGGCAATTCCTACCGATCCTGATGGAACACGCTGTCGTGGAACTTCCAGACGTGGAGTCGCAATTTTGTCTGTCATTCCTCCAAGATATGGAAATCCCGGGAGAAAACCCATCATGTAGATCAAATATTTCGTTTCAGAATGTAATTGAATCACTTCTTCCGTGGATAATCCATTCTTTTGTGCCACCGATTGTAGATCCGGTCCCCACTCTCCACCATATAAGACAGGCAGTATAATCACCTCAGCGGGAGCTGCGGTATGATCCTGCAGTTGTTGGGCAATTTTTTTCAATCGCTGAAGCAAATCGTGATATTGAATAATATATGGCTTGTAATAAATTGTAATTGCACAATAGGAAGGGACCCATTCGATCACACCAGGAATAGACTCTTTCTCTAATCTTTGACAGTAGCTGTGAATTTGACGATTAATCTCTGGATCGATCGTATTTCCAAATTGAATACGGATGCCTGTATCACCAAGAGGTTGATAGGAGAGCGTCACACATACACCTCCAGTTTTAAGAAAATACTTTCGTTTCATAACTGCTAATCTTTCTAAGTTAGCGCTTACAAATCTGCATTACAAATAATATCCCTGATTCTCCGGGGCTAATTCCCCCGTTTATTTCCAAGTATATAGGATACCTCAACACTTCTAGTAGAGAATAATAAATTATTCAGTTATCTATATTAAGAACAATTTACTTTAGTGATTTAAAGATGTATTGTTTTTGATTTTATCATAGTAAATCAATATCACTCAAGGACATAAGAATCTACTGTGAGGAGGGATTGGTATGGGAGTAAAATTGAGATGGTTTTCGCTGATCACTCTCTTTGTGCTTGCAACTGTTCTTCCCGGTTGCACCTGGGAAGTAGCTCAGCCGGAGACTGAAAAGAAACAGGAGAGTTATCGTTATCCATTAACCGGGATAGAAGGGGAAAAAGGGGAACAACCAATCCTGATGGTAATGGTAAATAATCAACAACAAGCCCGTCCACAAACAGGATTGGATCGGGCAGACCTTGTTGTGGAAATGTTGGCGGAGGGAGAGATTACCCGTTTTGCAGCCTTTTATCATAGCCAACAGGAGGGGATTGTTGGCCCAGTACGTAGCCTTCGGCCTTATTATCTCAATTTAGCAAAAGGGTTAAAAGCCATTAGTGTTCATGCTGGCGGATCAACGGAAGCTATGGATATGATTCAACAGGAGAAGTTACCTTCATTGGATGGGATTCATGAGGGGGCAAAATATTTTTGGCGTGTTGATTTTCGACCTGCTCCACACAATTTATATACTCGGATGGATCTGCTATTAGACGGTGTAGAGGAGGCTGGTTGGGAACAAAAGAAAGTGGAAGTGCCATTTCGATTTGCTAAAGAAGGAGCTACTGTCGAGGGAAAAGAGGCGCTAGAGATTCAAATTATGTACAATCCCCTTTATAAATTGAGTTATCAATACGATCCCAACTCACAGATCTATACTCGTTATACTCAGGGTGAACCCCATATAGATAATGAAACGAAGCAGCCCCTTACAATGCAAAATGTACTGGTAATCAAAGCTCCACATCAAATTGTGGATCAAGCTGGTCGGCGAAGGATTGAATTGGATGGAACAGGGGAAGGATACTTGTTTCAACATGGAAAAGGAATCTCCATTCGTTGGAAAAATGAACAAGGTGTGCTTTTACCGATCGCAGACGGAAAGGTTTTGCCCCTTGTTCCAGGGAAGACTTGGGTGAACGTAATCCCGGACTCGGCAGATGTTACCTATTAAAAGAGGCAGGATAAGAAGAGAATGTATCGAATATTATTAGAAAATAGGATGGGAATTCTCTTTACTTTAAAAGTAGAGAGGAAGCAAAGATTGGATGAGCGGGTAATATCCTCACAAGTCTTACAATCTGGTATACTAAAATAGAAGTGAAATGTTATTTCTACCTTGAAGAACGAAATTGTATGGGGTTGGGTAAAGAAGAAACAGCTATCATGTAATCGTAAAGTTATATCATTCCGGAGCAAGAGTTTATGTTCACTATACTCGCATGAATCATGCGTTTCTGGTATCTTTAAAGTTGAATTAAAGCCCACCCCTTACTTTACAAGTCTTTTTCAGTATAAATGTATCTATTATAAAAAGAAGAAATTTTGCTTTGAGGAGGATTGCGCTTGCAATTGGAAAAATTGAATCAGAAAGAGATTCAACGTTTGTTTCGTGCGATTTTAAGTTTGAAAACCATTGAAGAGTGCTATAAGTTTTTTGATGATCTTTGTACCGTTGGTGAGGTAAAATCCCTTGCCCAACGTTTATCCGTAGCTCATATGCTGCAACAAGGGTATACCTATAATCAGATTGAAGCAGAGACTGGAGCAAGCACTGCCACTATTTCGCGGGTTAAACGATGCTTGCATTATGGGATGGACGGTTATCACTTGGTATTGAAACGATTAGAGGAAGAGGAGAAAGAAAAAGAAGTTTGAACATGGAGAATCATGATTGACAGTTTAAGAAATCTCTATTTAAACGCCTGGCCCTATTATAGGAGGAGGCGTTTAGTATTTTGATTTGCTTTATTCTCGATAGTTTTTACTCATAAAATCCTGGGATCAAGCCTTGGAGAAGTTCGAATAAAAACCTCCATTTAGGCTTGATTCATTTATTTATATTAGATAATAATTAAAACGTATGAAATGTTAATAAAAAACCGATAAAAAAGGATGTGAAAATTTTGGTTAGGAGTAAAGCTAAAAAGATACGCCTTAAAAGAATACGTGAAGGAAAAAGAAATCCAGAAGAACTACGGGGCAGCTGGAGGGGAATAAACCCCATAGAGCGACGAACCCCAACACGAAAAGAGCGTTTAAAACGACAATGGAACAAGCATCGAAAACGATGGGATTCTTTGGAGGAAAGAGATCCCATCGTTTATTATTTTTTAGAGTAGGGTGCTTTTTCCTCGTAACTGAGTCATGTATAATGAGATTAAATGCAGGAGTTATCCTTTATAAGAAGATTAGGAAAAAAGTAGAAGTATTGTATTATCTTAATATGTTTTTAGGGACTTCTTTATCTTTTTCTAAAAAGCTATGAAGTGAAACAAGTTTCGATTCCCGACTTGACAAAATATTACACAAACATTGCATCGCTTTTTATACCCTTGAGTGGAGGTGGGATTGGATGCTGCGAGAAATGGTGGCCCATTGGCGCCATGTTTTTAAACTGGATCCAAACCGGGTGCTCTCAGACAAAGCACTTGAAGTAATCTGCCAGTCAGGAACGGATGCGATTATCGTCGGGGGAACAGATGGGATTACCTTTGAAAATACTTTTGACTTGTTAAAACGGCTGCGTCGTTACCCGATTACATGTGTACAGGAGATTTCCGTTCGTGGAGCGGTAATGCCCGGTTTTGATGGCTATCTGATCCCAACGGTATTAAATAGCGAGGGTAATAAGTGGATTCTCGGTGCCCATCATGAAGCGATTAAAGTATTTGGAGCTTGGATTCCCTGGGATAAAGTAGTTTCTGAAGGGTATATTGTTCTTAATCCGAAATCAAAAGTAGCTCAATTAACGAAAAGTCAAACAAAGCTAGAGCCAAGTGATTTGACTGCTTATGCTCGTTTGGCCGAACACTTGTTTCACTTGCCCGTTGTTTATGTTGAATATAGTGGTACTTTTGGTGATCCTGTGATGGTAGAAGCAGCTCGCAATGGACTTTCTAAATCCCGGCTTTTTTATGGGGGCGGGATCGAAACTGAAGCACAAGCACGCCAGATGGGGAAGCTGGCTGACACAATTGTCGTAGGCAATTTAATTTATCGGAATGTGGAAGCTGCCGTAAATACAGTCAAATGGGTGAAAAAGAGTAATACACAAGAGAGCAAGACTCAAAAGTGTAAGACGAGTAAGTAAGAAGGGGGACAAACCCCTTTTTCCTTTTGTTGAAAGGTGTGAATAAAATGAGTGAGGTTTTCCCTGTGAAAAATGAATTATTGGCAGGCTTGAATCCTGCACAGCAAGAAGCAGTTCAGACAACGGAAGGACCATTATTAGTTGTAGCTGGTGCAGGGAGTGGAAAGACGCGTGTTTTGACTCATCGTGTAGCCTACTTAATCAGCGAGAATAAAATACATCCTTGGAATATATTAGCCATAACTTTTACCAATAAGGCTGCTCGTGAAATGAAGGAACGAATCGTTCAGCTTAGCGGAGATGACGCTGAAGAAATTTGGATCTCTACTTTTCATGCAATGTGTGTTCGGATTCTACGACGGGATATTGATCGCATCGGTTATTCCCGTAATTTTACAATCTTGGATACTGCCGATCAACTAACCGTAATACGGCAAATATTGAAAGAGCAAAATATAGATCCCAAGCAGTTTGATCCCCGGGGGATTCTTCATCACATCAGTTCCGCCAAGAATCAACTTTGTACACCGCAACAATTAGAGAGTCAAGCAGAGACTTATAAGGAGCAAATGATCGCGACGTTATATAAGCATTATCAAGAGAAGCTTCGTGCTAATCAATCCCTTGATTTTGATGATCTATTAATGGAGACGGTTCATCTGTTTCAGCAAATGCCTGAGGTTCTAGATTACTATCAGCGCAAATTTCAATACATTCATGTGGATGAATACCAGGACACCAACCATGTCCAGTATGTATTGGTAAAGATGTTGGCGGAGCGATACCGCAATATTTGTGTTGTGGGGGATTCTGATCAATCCATTTATCGCTTTCGAGGTGCAGACATTACAAATATATTAAATTTCGAACAGGATTATCCAGATGCCAAAGTGATTAAATTAGAGCAAAACTATCGTTCAACCCAAACCATTCTTGACTGTGCCAATAGCGTGATTGCCAATAATAAGGGACGTAAACCCAAAAGTTTATGGACAAAAAATGAGAAAGGCGCTCCCGTTCAACTTTTTGAAGCGGACCATGAGCATGATGAAGCTTATTTTGTGGCAGACCAAATTGTTAAAGGAGTAGCAGAAGGCCGGAACTATGGAGACTTCGCCGTTTTATATCGGACAAACGCACAATCACGTGTATTGGAAGAAGTATTGATGAAAGCAAATATTCCTTACCAGGTTGTGGGGGGAATTAAGTTTTATGAGCGAAAAGAGATTAAGGATATTTTGGCTTATTTGCGGCTGATTGTTAACCCTCACGATGACTTAAGCTTGGAACGCGTGATTAATGTGCCTCGACGGGGGATTGGTGCAGTCACCCTAGAAAAGGTTTCTCAGTATGCGGCAAGTAAAGGTCTTTCTCTTTATGAGGCATTACTGGAAGCGGATGAGATCGGTTTGTCAGCACGGTTTGTTCGGACGCTTACTTCTTTTGTCGAACTCCTTCGTGAATTGCATAGCATGGCAGATTACCTGACCGCTGGGGAGCTGACCGAGGAGATGTTATCACGAACCGGTTATCGTGAAGAATTAAGAAGAGAAGGCACAGTGGAAGCCGAAACTCGACTAGAAAATATTGAGGAATTTCTTACTGTAACACAGGAATTTGAAATGAAAAATGAAGATAAATCCTTGGTTACTTTTTTGACGGAGTTGGCTCTGGTTTCCGATGTGGATCAATTGGATGAGGAAGAGAAAGGGTCATTTGTTTCGTTGATGACGCTTCATTCAGCGAAAGGATTGGAGTTCCCTAGGGTTTTTTTGGTGGGGATGGAGGAGGGAGTGTTTCCTCATATCCGTTCCCTTGATGATGAGGAAGAGATGGAAGAAGAACGACGCTTGGCTTATGTAGGGATTACCCGTGCTGAGGAATGTTTATATCTTACCCGTTCTCGACAGCGCATGTTATTTGGAAAGACAAGTGCCAATCCACCCTCACGCTTTTTGAGTGAGATTCCACAAGAGCTTCTAGAGTTTGTTGGAGAAAAAAGGGGCTCAGTACAACCGGAGACAATCCTTCGCTCAAAGCGATTCACACCCCAGAGCGAACTTAACTGGAGTCTCGGAGATAAAGTTCAGCACAGAAAATGGGGGATGGGTACTGTCGTTGAAGTACGGGGAGAAGGAGATGATCAAGAGCTAACGATTGCTTTTCCTGCCCCGGTGGGAATGAAAAGATTGTTGGCTCGTTATGCACCGATCACTCGAGCTGAGCAGTAAAAGTCTTCCTTGATTTGATTCACAGGAGTTAATTGGGAAGAAGGAGTTGAGACAATGAGCAAAGACATGGCAGAAGTAGAAAAGCGGATTGCTTCTTTACGTCGAAAAATAGAGGAGCACAACTATTATTATTATGTGCTGGACGAGCCCAAAGTAGCAGATGAGGTGTACGATCAATGGATGCGGGAGTTGGTTCAACTAGAAGAAGAGTTTCCCCATCTTAAAACCCCCGATTCGCCGACGATGAAGGTAGGCGGTCAGCCTTTGCCCTATTTTGAAAAAGTGGAACATATAACACCGATGTTAAGCCTTGATAACGCCTTTGATGAGCAAGAATTGCGGGATTTTGACCAGCGTGTTAAGCGTTTGACTGGTGTAGAACAGGTCGCCTATGTATGTGAGTTGAAAATTGATGGTCTAGCTGTCTCTCTTCATTATGAAGAGGGGCGATTTGTGCGGGGGGCAACACGTGGTGATGGTCAGGTGGGTGAAGATATCACCCAAAATCTAAAAACAATTCGCTCACTTCCCTTACGATTGCGGGAGGATGTTACTTTAGAGGTGCGGGGAGAAGCTTTTCTACCAAAAAGCGCGTTTCAAAAAATGAATCAAGAAAGGGAAGCCCAGGGCGAGCCTCTTTTTGCGAATCCCCGCAATGTAGCAGCTGGTTCGCTGCGGCAATTGGATCCCCGATTGGCTGCAAGTCGCCCTCTAGATCTTTTTCTGTATGGAACTTCCGATGTTAAAGGTGTTTTGCAACCGAAAACCCATGCCGAATCTTTAAAGTTGTTGAAACAGCTTGGTCTTAAAGTAAATCCAAACTGGCAACGAGCAGCTACGATTGATGAAGTGATTCATTATGTGAACCATTGGCGAGATCAGCGGTCACAGCTAGATTATGATATTGATGGGATTGTCATTAAAGTAGATGATTTTTCACTCTACGAACTTCTGGGAACCACTGCAAGAAGCCCGCGCTGGGCGATTGCCTATAAATTTCCTGCCGAAGAAGCAGTAACAGTATTGCGGGAAATTGAAATTACTGTTGGGCGGACAGGCGTGATTACACCAACGGCTATCTTGGATGCTGTTACTTTAGCGGGGACAACTGTGAGACGTGCCTCTTTACACAATGAAGATATTATTCGTGAAAAAGGTCTTCTCCTTGGTGATCATGTAATCGTTCGCAAAGCGGGAGATATTATCCCTGAGATTGTAGGTGTATTAACAGAACGACGAACGGGGGATGAGGTTCCTTATCAGATGCCTGAGCATTGTCCTGCCTGTGATAGTGACTTGGTGCGTTTGGAAGGAGAAGTAGCACTCAGGTGTATCAATCCCCAGTGTCCAGCTCAAACCCTGGAAGGAATTATTCATTTTGTTTCGCGAGGGGCCATGAATATTGAAGGATTAGGGGAAAAAGTGGTTACACAGTTATACAAGCACGGACTTGTTAAAGGTATTGCAGATCTTTACTATTTGGAGCGAGAAAAGCTGCTTACTTTGGAGCGAATGGGCGAAAAATCAGTAGATAATTTGTTAAAAGCTATCGAACGTAGCAAACAAAATTCTCTTGAGCGTTTACTTTTTGGTTTTGGAATTCGCTATGTTGGAGCAAAGGGCTCCCTTATCTTAGCCCGCCATTTTGGTCATCTTGACAAAATATTAGAAGCAACGCAAGAAGAGCTGGAACAGATTGACGAAATTGGTCCACGTATGGCCGAAAGTATTGTAACTTATTTTTCTAATGCAGAAGTACGTCAAACCATTGAACGTTTGCGGCGAAAAGGGGTGAATTTCCTTTATAAAGGCCCTTCGAACACTGCAATTTCAGAAGAAAGTAGTCCCTTTTATGGAAAGACAGTCGTTTTAACAGGTACACTTCATCAGATGAGCCGTTCTGAAGCAGCAGCGAAAATTGAAGCTGCTGGTGGAAAAGTAACAAATAGTGTAAGTCGGAAAACCGATTTTTTAATTGTAGGAGAGAAAGCGGGCTCCAAACGTAAGAGAGCTGAGGAGCTGGGGATTCCAATTCTCAATGAAGAAGAGTTTCTTGCTCTTTTAGATATGAAAAAAGATGCTTAGTGATCAAGGGAAGTATTTGGTATTGCAAAGTCTCTTACGCTGAAATCAATGAAATGAGTTTCCGAAAACTTTCGCATCAGGTAAAGATCAGTTTGAACTGAAAAAGTATCAATAGTAATCGTCTATCTCAACGAAGGGCTTTTTGGTCCTTCGTTTTTATCGATTGTTTTATTGGTGTTAGTGCAAGTGTATGGTGATGAATCGTTGGATATCTTGCCTTAAAGGGGGAGGGCGAAATAGCGACATGACCCAATTTCATTATGTTGTAACAGCAGAGGAAGATGGGAAGATATTGAAAAAAGTCCTCAAACGGCGATTTCGCTTTTCTCGCCGCATGTTTCGACGCTTAAAATTAACTGGAGGAATATTGGTAAACGGGAACCCCGTCTATCTCAACTCTTTAGTCTACCAGGGGGATCGAGTAACAGTATTATTCGATGAAGAGGAAGCAGGGCATATCGTACCTGAGCCAATTCCTCTTAACATTGTCCATGAAGATGACGATCTGATCGTTTTGAATAAACAGCCTGGGATCGTGGTTCATCCTACCAAAAATTATTCACAAGGAACACTGGCTAATGGATTGGCATATTATTGGTCTCAACAGGGGAAACAACATAGGATTCGACCAGTTACTCGGTTGGATCGGGATACATCGGGATTACTTGTTTTTGCCAAGCATGCCTATGCGCATTCATTTCTTTCGGAACAGATGGAGAGAGGACGTTATCAGCGCCATTATCTTGCGATTTGCCACGGGATTCTGAGTAAAGAGGAAGGAAGTATCGATGCGCCAATTGCCCGTTGTTCCGAGAATGATAGCCGGCGTCAAGTTACAGCAGAGGGAGCACGTGCTGTAACTCATTATAAGGTGCTGGAGCGTTATCGAAGGGCTACACTTCTTTCACTTCGCTTAGAAACAGGACGAACGCATCAGATTCGCGTTCATCTCGCTTATATGGGACACCCCATTGTAGGGGATTCCCTTTATGGACCTGCTGAGGAAACAAAACTTCTTCAGCGGCAAGCTCTTCATGCTTCCTTCATTCAATTTCTTCACCCACGAGGTGGGACTCGATCCTGGTCATCTTCCATGCCCGATGATATGAAGCAATTAACACATCGCTTGTAAAAAAGCTTTTTCAGGGGAAATATGGCCATATCACACACTTTCTTTTGTACCTCCTTATCATAAAATGATTGGGAGGCTCTTAAATTACTGGTAAATATTTCTGACAACTTAGATTAATTAATCAAAAGAGGAAGGGTTTTTTTATTTCATAACGAAATAAAGAGTAGATGTTTATTAATTATAAAAAAGAAAAGGAGAGTGAGAAATGTGAAAAGGACTATAAGACTATTTTGGGTATTTGTTCTTTCAATCTCGTTGCTGCTTCCACTTGGAGTTGCGCAAGGGGCAGAAAAAATCCCAAATCCCGTCCCTGCAGGGGTTCAAATCATGGGAAGTAAAGGTGGGGGAAAAAGTTATACTCCAGGCACTTGGTATCTGGGGAGCACACCACCTAATGTGGATTACAGCAAGCCACCCATTGTTTTTGTTCAAGGGAAAAATGGGGTAGCACAAAGTTGGTGGGAAGATACCGTATATCATGGACGTAATGATATGTATGACTATGCTTATAACAATGGGTACCGGACAGCCTTTGTTCAGCTCTATGATGCTGCCGGCAATGGTTCTCATGATATGTGGGATAATGGACAGCTACTCGCACAACTGCTGCGGGAGATTAGCGAGCACTTTGGCGAAAAAGTGAATGTTGTATCCCATAGTAAAGGTGGGATCGACACACAGGCTGCCCTGATTCACTACAATGCATGGCCCTATGTAGGGAAAGTAATCACACTGGGTACGCCACACCATGGATCTCATTTGGCAAACCTGGCTTATAGTTCTTGGGCAGGATGGCTAGCAGATCTACTTGGACAGCAGGACGATGGTACGTATGTACTTCAGACAGGGTATATGGAATATTTCCGTTCCATTACGGATAATCACAGCAATAGAAGTAAAAATATGTATTACACTGCTGCGGGTACGAGCTGGGGTCCTTTCCCTTCTGCACTGTGGACAGGAGGAGCTTACCTTGCTTTTCAAGGGCAAAATGATGGTTTGGTAAATGTTTGGAGCACACAGTTGCCCTATGGACGTCATTTGTTTACCGCAAATTATGATCATGACAATATCCGCATGGGAAGAACTGCATTTCCACGGATTGAATCTGAACTTCGCAATATAGGAACAACTATGAGTCAAGCACAACAAAAAGAAGCATTTGTGACGAAAGCAGTGGAGCCTAATGCTGAGGGAGAACAGATTGTACGTGGAGGCCCCTTACAAGCTAATAAGATGGTAGAAGAAACAATGGTGATTGAATCGGGAAGACAAGAAGCGATTTTCCAAGTACTCACCAAGAATAAGAATGTAGATACAGTACTTATTTCCCCCAGTGGAAAAATGTATACTAGCCGTAGTGCTGAATATTTGACAGCTGAAGGACATGACGTCTTTAAGGGAGCGAGTGTGAAAGCATTTCGTATTAGCCGTCCTGAGGCAGGAACCTGGAAAGTTCGTCTGACAAGTAAAGCAAAGGATGCTTACCTCCTGATGACAACTTTACCTGGTGCACCAACCATCGAAGTTGATCTTGAGAAACCAGCCCGAGGAGAAGTTCCAGTTCATGTAAAAATGAAGAACCCTGATAAGTGGGAGCTTAAGAACTTTGATGTTAAAATGAAAGTAGTGCCAACTACACCCGGAAAAGACAGAAAAATGAAAAAAGAAATTAAAGAGATGAGATTAAAGCAGATTCAGGATAAAAAATCGAAGGAGTTTACAGGCAAAATTTCCGGAAAAATGAATCCTGGTGTTTATAACGTAACTTTAGAGATCCAGGGAGAAACCAAAGATGGCGAGCCTTACCAGCGTACAGTAATTCGTTCCTTCTTTGTCCCTGGGGATAAAAAAGAAGATATTGGTGGATAATGGTTTTGGGTCCCGACGGGACCCAAATTTTGTGTTATGCTCGTAATTAATTTCTTTTCCTATGTTTTCTTTTCAAAAATACGTTACAATATCAATGGTTGTTATAGAAAATAATATGATAAAACAAAAGGACCCGGGAAATTCTTTGTTTGGATCAGGATAATTCTGATTTCACTATGCCAGTAGGAGAGTAAGGGAAGATGCAAAAGCGTGTTGCATGGATTACAGGTGGAGTGAAGGGGTTAGGTGCTTATATTGCTAAAAGCTTGGCTGAAGATGGATACCGGGTTGTAGTGAATTATCGGAGAAGCGCCGAAGCCGCAGACCGTTTAAAAGAAGGATTGGCAAAACAGGGATATGAAATCCTTACGCTTCAAGGGGATGTGGGTAGGGTTGAGGATGTACAGAGAATTACGAAGGAAATTCTTGATCGTTGGGGACGTCTGGATGTTTTGATTTGTGCCGCAGGTCCTTTTTTGTTCCGACGGATTTTGGCTAAAGAGACAACAGATCAACAATGGAAGGAAATGCTAGACGGAAATCTGTCCAGTGTTTTTTATTGTACACGGGAAGTGATTCCGATTATGCGCCAACAAGGGTTTGGAAGGATTATTACCTTTGGATTTTCCGGGGTAGAAGATACTCCAGCATGGTTGGGTTATTCTGCCTATGCTGCTGCCAAATCGGGGGTAGCAACCTATACTCGGACCTTGGCTTATGAGGAAGCTCCTTATGGAATTACCGTGAATATGATTATACCAGGCGATATACGCGATCCTTATAAAGAGAGTAGTATTAAAGAGGCTAGAGGGGCTGTGGATCGGAAGAATCCAGTCGGAAGGCCAGGGACTGGCGAGGATATTGCTCGGGTGGTTCGCTTTTTAATTGATTCCAATTCAGATTTTATTACTGGTGCCCTTATACCTGTAACAGGGGGGTATGATTTTCGTTCACAGAACTGAATCTTCGATGAAGTTTTTACTACGATGGATACCCAAAGTGTAAGCATTACGATATAATTATAGACGATATCTGAACTGATATATACGAGCTTATAAGCATTTCATAAGAAGAAAAAAGTGAGTGAATAAGCCATAATAGATTTATGCCCTTTTCTGTTATTTTTTAGGTGGTTATACGATTCTTAAATCGTGGGATGAACAGGGTAAAAGGCGATTTTAAACAGAAAAAAAGAAAAAACGATTCGATGCAGGGGGTACACTTATGGACGATAAAAAGAGGAGCAAACGCTCCTTTCCGTCCCGATTTAACCGAGGGCGTGGATCGGCTCATCCACGGCGACCTGTTCCCAAACCGGGTTTTCGACGATTGTTTACTCTGAAATGGTTTATGCTTGTTGCCCTAACCTCATTCTTATTGGCGATTGGCGGCTGTTTAGCAGTTATGATGTCGGCAGAAGCAATGCCACTTGAAAAGATGAACGATTTTAAGTTTGCTTCTACGATTTATGATAAAACGGGAAAACCCGTAGCCAAGTTGGGGCCCAATCGGGAATATGTCCCCATGAATGAGATGAAATCGAAGGAATTGATCCGCAGAACCTTCGTTGCTGTGGAGGATAAGCGCTTTTATGAACATAGCGGTGTGGACTGGAAAGGGATGGCCCGTGCCGTAGTGGCTAACATTACCAAAGGTGGCGGTTCCCAGGGTGGGGGTACCATCACTATGCAGGTGGCGCGAAACATTATCCTCGAAGAGCGGGAGAAAACGCTTAGTCGAAAGTTGAGAGAGATTGGAATCGCTTGGGGACTGGAGATTGATCATTCAAAAGATGAAATTTTGGATGCCTATCTCAATTATATCGATTTTGGAAATCAGGCGATGGGTATCCAAATGGCCTCTAAAATTTATTTTGATAAAGATTTGACCAAGGATGAGCTGGAGCCCCAAGAGGTTGCGCTCCTGGCAGGGTTACCAAAAGCAACAACCACTTATAATCCCTATCTCAATCCTGATAAAGCAAAACAGCGACGTAATGTAGTCCTTATGCTGATGGCGGAACAAGGGATTATAACAGAAGAAGAAAAGAAAAAATACCAAAAGATGGACCTTGGTGTGAACAAAAAGTACTTGTCAAAACATATGAAGTTTGACGAGTTCCAAGCATATCGGCAATATGTGCTTTCCGAAGCGAAAGAGCGATATGGCTTGTCAGAGGAAGACCTGATTCTTGGAGGCTATGATATTCATACCCATCTCAATCCTAAGGCGCAAAAAGCGATGGAAACCGCATTGAAGGATCCAGCCATGTATCATAACCATCAAGATCTCGATGGTGGTGCTACGATGATTGATGCCAAGACTGGTGGCATCGCAGCGATTGGTGGCGGACGCCGATACATGGGACGTGGCTATCCGATTCGAGCCTTGGAGAAGATGCAGCCCGGATCTTCTCTTAAACCGATTACCATTTATGCGCCTGTTGTTGAAGAGAAGGGCTATCATAGCTATACCATGGTAAAGGATCCTCCAGGATTTTCAGTTGGCAATTGGAAACCACAAAATTACCAACGGCAATATTATAATGAATTACCGATGCAGGATGCCGTGGCGAAATCTCTAAACGTGGCGGCAGGATGGCTATTGTACAATGAGATTGGTATGGAAAAAGCCGTTGAGTATGCGGAAAAAGCGGGAATCCGACTCAGTGAACAAGATAAATCTTCACCAGCGGCATTGGCTCTGGGAGGAATGACGGTTGGAGAAAATACACTACATATGGCCCAGGGCTATATGGGTTTTGCAAACAATGGAAAAATGACTCCCGCCCATGCAATCAAAAAAATTACTTATAAAGGGGAACTGAAGGAGCCACTGAAAGAATTAAAAAAGAACCAGCAGCTCTACAGTCCCAAAACGGCATATTATATGACCTTGATGTTAAAATATAATGTTCACTCCGGACAAGGAACTGGAAGTAATGCACGACTTCCCGACGGACGAGATGTAGCGGGTAAGACTGGAACAACCCAAGGGAGTAAGCAAGCTTGGTTCGTTGGTTATACCAATGAATATGTAATGGCTGCGGTCGTTTTTAATACAAAGTCCAGTAATACGATCCCATTAAGTGGTGGACAATATCCTGCTCGGATTTTTCAGCGAGTAATGGCAGAAACGTTGTCAGGAACACCTGTATCTAAATTTGAACGACCAAAGGGAGTGGAAGATCCTTTTCAATTAAGAGCCGTCAATGATTTGCGGGGTAGTTACAACGCTTCATCTAATGTAGTAAATTTAACTTGGACCAATTACCATGAACGGGTAAAATACCGGGTGGAACGTTCAGAGGATGGTTCAGATTGGCAAGCGTTGACGGAGACAGAACAGGGAAGTTTTACCGATAGTAACATTGTAGCTCCAGGTAGCGGGGGATTGTTTGAAACCCTTTTTGGTGGAGGCGGACCTCAGCAGTATTATTACCGGGTAGTAGCAGTGGATAAAAGAACAGGAAATGAAGCAGGGGCCTCCAATTCCGTCGTAATCACGATCACAAAGTCAGAGGAACAGCGTGATCAGGATTATGATGACGATGACGATGATGATGACGATGATTAAACGAAAAAGAATCATGAGCAAGCCTAGGGACCGGCAGCAATGTCGGTCCTCTCTCCTTCATAAAATAGGATGGCTTTACGAGTAAAATAAGAAGTATTGTGCTTGGCTTCAAGGAAAGTTTCTAGTAAAATAAATGAATAACCGAAGATCTTTTAAATTATTTTAGTAGATTTGGGTTATTATAAAAAAATTACCTTTATTAGGCATTTTCGGATGTTGCGATGAATCACTTTTGGGGATATGTATAGGTTGGTAAACATACCCCGATTTAGAAAACTTTATTACATTGATTTTACATTAACAATTCAAAAAGAGAATAACGTTAATTTACAGGGGGTTCCAAGATGGAGGAATTTGGCCGGGGAAATAACTCCATTCCTTCTCGCTCTAGTCGAGAGCGGTTGTCACGCTCTTCGCGAATCAAAAAGGGAAAAAAGAAAGGTTGGCGACGTTATTTTAATTTAAAGTGGATCTCTATTGCCTTACTAACTGGTATTTTAGGCGTTTTTGGCTGGGCCTTATCAATTATTTTCTCTGCGGAAAGTCAGCCGATCGATAACATGGATAAGATTGAGTTTTCATCCAATATTTATGATGGAAGCGGCAAGCAGATTGCCAAATTGGGCCCTAACCGTGAATTGGTTTCCCTCGATGATATTAAATCTAAAGATCTGGTTATGAAAACGTTTATTGCTGTAGAAGACCGACGTTTTCTTGACCATGGTGGGGTAGATTGGAAAGGAATGATGCGGGCCGTAGCAGCGAACCTCCGCAAAGGTGGAAAAGCTGAAGGTGGAGGTACCATTACCATGCAGGTAGCCCGTAACATTGTTCTGGACGAACGACAAAAAACCTTTACCCGGAAGCTGAAGGAAGTAGGCGTAGCGTGGGAATTGGAAAGAAATTATAGCAAAGAAGAGATCTTGGAAGCCTATCTTAACTTTATTGATTTGGGGAACCAAGTGATGGGCTTAAAGATGGCTGCAAAAATTTATTTTGACAAGGATATTACCAAAGATGAGTTAGAGCCGCAGGAAATTGCTTTACTTGCGGGTCTTCCGAAAGCTCCTACAACTTATAATCCCTACCTGAATCCTGAACGAGCAAAAGAGCGGCGCAATGTCGTGCTAATGGTTATGGCTGAGCAGGGGGTTATTTCCCAGGCTGACAAAGAGAAGTATCAAAAGATGGATCTGGGAGTAAATAAAGAGTACTTAACAAAGTACCTGAAAGATGACGATTATCAACCCTACAAACAATATGTTATTAGTGAAGCAAAAAAGAGGTACGATATTGACGAAACGGATTTGACTACAGGTGGATATGATATTTATACACATTTAGTTCCGGAAGCCCAACAAGAAATTAATACAGTTATTAAAGATGATGAAATTTACCAGAATCATGAGCAGTTGGATGGTGGAGCTACCATACTTGATGTTAAGACAGGGGGAATTGTAGCTGTAGCCGGTGGTCGTAGATACCAGGGTCGAGGCTTTCCTTTACGAGCTACAGCAAAGGTGCAGCCTGGTTCGACGATTAAACCCATCACTGTATATGCACCTGCAGTAGAAAAGCATGGTTATGATGAGTATACCCTTGTGGATGACTCCCCAGATTTTAAAATTGGTGAATGGAAGCCACAAAACGTTCAACGAACTCACTATGGCAAGGTACCATTGCAGGAAGTTCTGAATAAGTCTTTAAACGTTGCTACCGCTTCCTTGCTTTACAATACCGTAAAACTTCCAACAGCGGCTGAATATGCAGAGCGATTGGGATTGGAGCTCGATCCCAAAGATAAGGAGTCTTATTCCGCCTTAGCCTTGGGAGGACTCACATACGGCGAGACCACTGTGAACATGGCTCAGGCTTACTCCGCTTTTGCCAACCATGGGAAAATGACTCCGGCACATGCGATTAAAGAAATCAAATATAATGGAAAAACAAAAGAACCCACTGTTCCTTTAGAAAAGGATAAGCAGGTGTTGGAGCCAAAAACAGCATGGTATATGACTCGGATGATGAAAGACAATATGGTGAATGGAACAGGGGTTGAAGCACGCTTAGAAGGGCGAGATTCAGCAGGAAAAACGGGAACTACCCAGAAGAGTAAAGAAGCGTGGTTTGTTGGGTATACCTGTGATTATGTCATGGCAGCTACAGTTTTTAACACAGATAGTAAGAACTTGATTGAGCTGACGGGTGGCGGGTATCCAGGAAGAATGTTTAATAAGGTAATGACCGCGATTCATGAAGGAAAACCGCCTTGTCAGTTTCAACGACCACCTGGGGTAGAAGATCCCAAACCCCCTGTCGAGATTAAGCCAGTAAATGATTTACGGGCTCAATATCAAGAAGAGGGCCATGTCGTCCGACTTACTTGGACGGAAGTCGGAGAGGCAGGGCAGGTTGAATATACTCTGGAGCGTTCAGAGAATCAGAGAGATTGGCAAACCATCGGTAAAGTATCTGGTGGGGAGTATTTAGACCGAGGATTACCACCACCTACAGAGGAGCCGAAGCGTTATTTTTACCGTCTGGTGGTTAAGGAAGTAGATTCAGGAGAAGAAAATCACTCCAATGTAGCTTCCGTTGATGTAATGATTGGAACAGAATTGCCAGATGATGAGGAGGATCCTACACAGCTTGATCCTGTATCTGATCTAACCGCTAGACAGCTAGGTTTACGTAGAGTAAACCTTTCTTGGAGTCGGCATGAGCAAAGAGGTGTTACCTATATTGTGCAGCGTTCCACAGGAAATGGGGATTGGGTACCTGTGACCAGTGGAATACCACAAAATAATTATACTGATACATTGCCTCCTAACCCACCTGCCTCAGGGCGCTATGTCTACCGAGTCATTGCAGTGTATGAAGGAGTGCAATCGGAACCGTCCAATGAAGTAACCATTCAACTAAGACCATCAATCCCCGGTAATCCGGGAGACGAATAAAGATCACTTTAAGACCAGTCATAGGACTGGTCTTTTTTTATGAAAACTGGAAGGTTGTTCTATTGATGTTAGATCATCAATAAACTACTCCATAGGACATGTTGATACAAGAAAGGGAGTTAAGGGTGAAGGAGAAATGGTTTCCGGCGGCTCGTGTGGGGTTTACCTATATCGGAACAGTAGTCGGAGCGGGGTTTGCATCGGGCCAAGAGATATTGCAGTTTTTCACAGTGTACGGTATGGGAGGAATATGGGGGATTTTTGTGGCTCTATTTTTGTTTGGATGGCTAGGGACGCGGATGATGATCATGGGGGCCCGACTTAATGCAAGTTCCTATGAAGTATTTAACCAATACTTATTTGGGCCACGGTGGGGTAAATGGATGAATGGTTTTGTCGGGATTATACTGTTTGGTGTTACGACGGCAATGATGTCTGGAACAGGAGCTCTTTTCTCAGAACAGATTAAGCTTTCCTTTCATTTTGGAGTTTTGTTTACGGCATTAATAGCTTATCTTGTGATCCATCGTGGAATGGAAGGGATCTTATCAGCAAACTCTTTTATTGTCCCGCTCATGCTATTGTTTACAATTTTAGTTGGAATTACTGGTTGGCAAAGTGGAGAGGTACAGGCGTTATTCACTTCCAATTCTACTTTGGAGCAAAAAAGTTGGCTCGTATCAGCGATTACTTATGTTGCTTTTAACCTTGCGATGTCCCAAGCAGTTCTTGTTCCTATGGGAGGAGAAATTGGGGATGAGAAAGTGTTGCGGCTTGGGGGTTGGTTGGGTGGCATTATTTTAGGTGTCATGTTACTGGCCAGTAATATCGCTTTAGGAACTAAAATGCCGAATATACTGGAGCTGGAGATTCCCATTGCTTCTGTCATAGCAACTTTGGGAGAAGGGATGAAATACTTTTTTCTAGCCGTTATGTGGGGAGAAATTTTTACTACATTGATTGGCAATGTATACGGATTGGCTGCAAATCTGAATGAATGGTTACCCTTTCGAATGAACAGCATCATACTGATGATTTTCATCCTAGGTTATTTGTGTTCTCTGATTGGATTTCCCGTTTTTATCGGCTATATTTATCCGTTTTTTGGATATTGCGGATTAGTCGTAATCCTCCTGTTGGTTGTACGACGTTTTCCGAAGTATTCGTAGGAAAGGTTGCGGTGAAAGAATACGCCATGGAAGCGTTGGTGATTGCAACGCTTCTATGGCGGAAGGAGATGATTGGCGAAACACTTTAACCAATCGAATTCGGGCTGATATTTTAGACTGTTTTGGAGTTAGGTAAAAGAGGGAAGTGAGATTATGTCTGTATTATTTTCTCTAATGATCTCCTATGGGATAGGGATGATTCCCCTCTCTCAGTTCATCTTAGGAATGGGCTATCATCGTCGAATGGGAAGATACCCTGGAGTTGCTGGAAGAAGAGTATTAGAAGCAGTCATTGATATTCTCAAAGGCATGTTGGCCACCTATATTGGACTGCATTTGGGAGGATGGATCGGGGCCAGTCTGTCGGCACTGGGGGTAGTTTTAGGACATACATATCCCTTAATTATGTTGAAAGGAGTCAATAGAGGAAGTAGTGCCGTGGCAGCTGGAGCACTTTTTGTTTTAAGTCCTCTTGTGATTACGATAGGATTGATCGTTTTTTTAGTTAGCCTGCTACTTACCCGCTATGTTACATTTTCTACGCTGTTAACCATCCCTGTCGTTGTTTTGGTAACTTTATTTTTGTCTGCTAAATTTCTCGTTGTGACAATAACCTTTTGTTTAGCAGGGGTGATTCTATTTCGAGAGCGAAATAGTGTAAAGCGCTGGCGTAGAGGTGCAGAACTTCCGTTTCGGTTTAAGTAAGATTGGAAGTGTGATCTGATTACGAAAAAAGAGTATGTTGAGATGATACAGCAAAAGTAACTTTGTACCCTGCGTGCCGTCGCATATTTAAGACGCCTGTATCGAGAATTAAATATTGAGCTTTAATTCCTAGGAGTAAACCAGTTACTTTAGGCTCTTTATCTAAATTAAGAGCTGTTATTTTTTCAGGGGTAGCAAGGGATGGATAAGTAAATTGTTGGACCGGCTCATCCGTGAGTAAATAGGTTTGAAACTTTTCAGGGATTACTTCATATAAAGATTCCCTGACCTCCTCCAAATTTTTTGGCACAATTTCATTTTTTAGCATTTTCCTCCAATTTGTTCGGTCGGCTACATATTGAGATAAATAAATTTCCAGTTCCCCGGCTGATTTTCGGTTAGGTAGTTCGGCGATTGGTAGAGCGGATACCGCTCCTTGGTCCATCCAGCGACGGAAGGCATTTTCCTTACGTGTAATTCCAACTTTTACGTCACTGCTTAAGGCAAGATAAACATAATGTTTTTGCATACAGTATTGTTCGCCAAAAGTATCATCCCGGCAAGTCCCCTGATCAAAATGACACAGATTCGGCTTGACGATACATAAATCGTTTTCAGGTAAAACTTTAAAACAGCGATAGCAATAGCCATTATTATAGGTTTTTTTGATTTTACGGCCACAGTGGCAGCATGCTTTCTCACCCATGTAGGTAATGTGTATTTTATTTCCTAATAAAGGATTTAAAGGTATCTGAGTTTGATCAAGAAGCGCATAGTAAGTGATGGGATGAGCGTACTGATGCTGTAGCGGACGGAGAAATCCTATTTCTTTCAAAACCGTATCTCCTCTTTCTTTCTACCATTCATCATATCTTTTTATTAAGTGTTCTTAAGATGATCATATAATGAGAGGAAAAACGGTGCAAGGAATTAAGATGGCGAATCTGGAAAGACGGATCAATTGATTTTTGTCGTAAAAAGGAGTTTTTTTATAAAAATAATGAGTAAGAGAGAAAAAATGAATAAAGTGTGGTTTAATTAAGTAGAGGTGAACAATATGAATCACAAAAAAAATAAAGAAGAGATCAATTCTAATAGTATTGTAAGTTATTATCAAAGTGGGTGGTCAGTGGTCGAAATAGCAGCAGAAGCCGAATGTAAGGTGAAAGATGTGTTACGCACATTGCAGGAGCACAATGTCACAATCAAAGAGGAGCACTTACAGGAAGCAGAATCCCATCTGGAGATGGAAAATGAACTTGGTTTTCATATACTTTCAAGAGCAAAGTAGAGCTTTTGATGAGACAACAATACGCTAAGAGTGTATTAAAAATCATTTCAATCAAGTAGAGTACCAGGTATACCTTGAAATGAATGCTCATCTACAAGCTTTTATGGTTGCGAAATTGAGACAAAAAAGAGAGGAGAATGTTTTATGATCGTTGTAACAACAGAACAGGTCGCAGGTCATAAGATTCGAGAAGTGAAAGGGCCCGTCTTTGGAGTAGTAGTACGTGCTCGAGGTTTGGGGGGAGATATAGTTGCATTTTTTCGCGGTTTAATTGGTGGAGAGGTAAAGGAATATACGGCGATGTTAGAGGATGCTCGTAGGCAGGCGATTGATCGGATGATTCAAAATGCGACGGCTATGGGAGCCAATGCGGTAACCATGGTCCGCTTTGACTCCAGTACAGTGGCCAGTAATATGAGTGAAGTGATTGCTTATGGTACTGCAGTGGTGATCGAAGAGGAATGACGGTAGGCTTTTGGATTGCTCTCTTTTATGGTCTGCAGGTTGTTGGGTTAATCATTATACTTTTGATTTCCTTGAAAAAAGATAAGCGTGTAAACCAGACAGACTCGAAACAGGTTCCTCCGGGTTTTCAGGCTACCAACGAGATTATTGTTGATCCCGTTGATCAAAAAAAGCGGCAGATCTACTTTAATCCCACTACTGGGGAACGGTTTTATAAAATTATTGAATGAATCTAGCTCGAACCATTTTTAAACTTGGAAGGGTGCTATACGGAAGGGTGTATTAGACTAAAAGAAATTATTTTTTATTGTAGGAATCAAATGGGGGTTAACTTATTAAGGAGCCTTCAAAACATAGGGACAAGCTCATCATTTGAATGGTTAGTAATAGATTGTATAAATTTATTTCAAAGTGGTGAAACCCCTAGCCTATAAAGTACGTTCTATTTTATAGAAGGAGAAAAAACACATCAATTTTAATTCCTTTTACCAAGTCAGGATGTCCGTCGTTTTGATCTAAGGCTTTGTGAAATTCTCATGGATTTTAACCGTGAGAATATGAATTTGCATACCTCTTTATATTGCATATAGTTTGACCCCCTTGACCAATAAGGCCAGCAAATGCTGGCCTTATTGGCTTTTAATATGAGAAAGGGTTTCATGGAAGAACGAAGCTGTTCGTTCAAGTGCTTTTTCTAAGTCAGGAGTTGTTCCCTTGAAAGGGTGAACTGCTCCAAATGTGTGATTGGCTCCTTTGAGGATTTCAAGAGTTGCCTTCGGAGCAGTTGCTGCCATTTTATGTGCTCCTTCTACCAGGCGGGGCTGATCTGCTTCTCCTTGTATGATCAAGAGGGGTCGGTTAAAAGAGGCGAGACGCTCGATGATATTAAATCGACTGTGATTGGCTTCAATATCATCCAAAACTTCTTTTTGAATGGGCATTTGCTGTCCTGTGCGTGCATTAGGAATCAACGCGGCGCCATGAATCTGCATTTGCTTTTTTATATCTGGTGGAAAAATGTCTACATCTGAGATGCCATTCCATGTAACTACACTACGAATCGCTGTATCCTCAAAAGCGTATAGCAAGCTGTTGCCTCCTCCTCTACTGTGGCCGATTAAACCCAGGCGATGGGTATCAATTGCTTCAGTCAAGGGAAGAGCGCGTTCACGAAGAGAATGAAAAAGAAGTGCTAGATCTTCCTGTTCTCGACTATAGGTGTTTCGTGCGAATTTATCCAATTCTGTAAAGTGGAAGAGCTCTTCTCCCACTCCGTTCATAGAAAAATTGAAAGTAATCACCGTAAATCCTTGCTTTGCAAGGGATTCAGCTGCATAAGGGAAAAATCCCCAATCCTTGAAGCCTTTAAACCCATGACAAATAATCAAGGTGGGTGCAGCTTGTTCCGCCTTGGTAAATACGTCACCCCGAATCACACGGTCCTCTTTACCTAGGCGGAGGATAAATGATTGCCGCTTCATACTGTTCCTCCTTCCTTTAATTATTACATGTTTCGTATTCTGTAAGTGATTTTCCTGCATATCATTGTATATGTGTGGTTATTGCGAGTATATATGCTTTCAGATATAATACAAGTGAAAATATCATATGTCGCAAAAAGGTCCCCGCCTCGGGCGTGGGTTAAAAGGGAAGTCCGGTGTAAATCCGGCGCGGTCCCGCCACTGTAATTGGGGAGCAACATCGCATGTATGCCACTATCTAAACGATGGGAAGGCGCGATGAAGCGAGGATCCATAAGCCAGGAGACCTGCCTTTTTGCTGAATATTGCTGTTCACCTTCGAGGCAAAGGATGAACGCAGATACGTAGTTTTTTTTGCTGCGTAAAAGCGCGATTTTCACCCTGTGCCTTGTATGGTACAGGGTTTTTTACATCTGCCCGCCCGAAGGATGACAAGGGGAAAGGGGAAACAAAAATGAAGTTGTCACGGCTTGTAGCATGGTTTATGACATTAGTATTAGCAGTTGTAATGGTCGGATGTGGGGCTGATTCAGCAGATCCGAAAAAAGGAACAGAGAGCGGATCACAAAAGACGGCCTCATTTCCTGTAGAAATTAAAGATACATCGGGGCAAATAGTAACAATCGAAAAGGAACCAAAACGAATTGTATCCATTATTCCTGGAATGACAGAGGTAGCTTTCGCACTAGGTATTGGTGATCGGGTAGTAGGTGTGACTGAAAACGATAATTATCCTGAAGAAGTAGAAAAGATCGAAAAAGTCGGGGATATGACGATTAATACGGAGAAAGTTCTTGCTCTTAAGCCCGATTTAGTCCTGGCTTCACCACTCAACGGAGAGGCAGTGGAACAACTGCGAAAACTAGGCCTTACTGTGTTAAGTTTTGACGGACAAAATTTGGATGAGGTTTATGAATTGATTCGGAGGGTAGGTAAGGCAACAGGCACAGAAGATGAAGCTGAAAAGGTAATTTCTCAGATGGAAGATGAGAAGAAGGCGGTATTAGAAAAGGTCGATTCTCTTTCCGATAAAGAGAAGCCGAAAGTGTGGATTGAGGTTTCACCTGAACTATACACTGCTGGTAAAGGAACGTTTATGGATGAATTGGTCACATTGGCTGGTGGGTACAATGTAGCAGGTGAGCAAGAGGGTTGGCCGCAGGTATCCGCAGAAAAAGTGGTAGACTGGAACCCAGATGTGATTATCCTTATGTACGGACATGACAATCAAAAAAAGAGCGTTGATCAGGTATCTGCCCGTAAGGGATGGCAAAATATTGAGGCTGTAAAGACAGGGCAGATCATTCCCCTAGAGACAGATATGCTAAGTAGACCGGGGCCACGGCTGACAGAGGGACTTCAAAAAGTTGCGGAAGCGATCCATCCGGATTTAATGAAAAAAGGGGAATGAGCAAGATAAAAAAGGGATTATACCTCGGATTATGGCTCGGTGGGCTGTTTGTTCTTTTACTTCTTACCATTGGTGGAGCTGTTTCTATTGGCAGTGTAGATATTCCTTTTGTTGAAGTATGGCGTATCATTGCTAGACACCTATTGGGAAGTCATGAATGGCTGGGGGCAGCACCAGATGAGGTAGTGGAGGCGATTGTATGGCAGATCCGCTTGCCCCGTACCCTATTGGCAGCTATGGTGGGTGCTTCTTTGGCTAGTGCAGGGGTTGTATTTCAAGGAATTCTTCGTAACCCCTTGGCAGATCCCTATATTTTGGGGGTTTCATCAGGAGCAGCGCTTGGGGCTGTGATAGCGATTGTAACTGGATGGGGTACCTTATTATTTGGGGGCTGGTCCTTACCCGGATTTGCTTTTCTGTTTGCTTCTCTATCCTTATTTATCGTGCTGCGTCTGGCTCGTATTGAGAATCAGATGTCCACAGGAACTTTAATTTTGTCTGGTGTAGTGGTCCAAGCCTTTTTAGGAGCGGTACTCACCTTTGTTATTTCCTTATCCCCAGAGCAGTTGCTGGAAATTCATTATTGGTTGATGGGGAGTTTAGCCCTCCGGGACTGGAGTCATGCAGGAATCGTGTTACCTTTTCTGGTGCTTGGATTTCCTTTGATGTGGGCCTGTAGCCGTGAGCTCAACCTATTCGCTCTAGGGGATCGATCTGCAGGGCATCTTGGCGTTCCAGTGGAGAAGGTACGATTCTTTCTTTTGGTGATTGCCTCTTTGATAACAGCGGGAGCTGTATCCGTTTCAGGGACAATTGGATTTGTTGGTCTAGTGATACCCCATATAATGCGGATGTTAACGGGGCCCGATCATCGCCTTCTGCTTCCGGTATCCGCTTTAACTGGAGCGGTCTTTCTTGTGTGGGCTGATACAATAGCTCGGGTCGTAATGGAGCCTAGGGAGTTACCAATCGGTGTGATTACTGCTTTTGTAGGAGCCCCTTTTTTCGCATTTCTGCTTCGAAAACAGCGCCGGATTTACTAGGTGTACTGTAAATTAATCCTTGAGTTTAAGGTGTGGTTGGTAACTGTGCTCCTTGTACTGAGCTCGTATGGATGCCGAGTTGTGGATCTATAATGGAATCATGGATGGAAATATTTAAAGGATAATGGGGAGTGCCAAGGAGGAGAGAAGCGTGCTTAGAGCGAAGGAAATAACCAAGTCCTATGGTGGGCCACAGATACTGAATCAGGTTAGTTTTGTCCTAGATACGGGAAAAATGATGGGAGTGATTGGGCCTAACGGGAGTGGAAAAACAACTTTGGTCCGATTGCTATCTGGTGAAGAGAAGCCTGATCAGGGGACGATTTATTTTCGAGATCGGCCACTTTCTACTTTCACAATACGGGAATTAGCTCAACAGATCGCTGTCTTGCCCCAAGGTGGACTTCCTCCTCTCCCCTTTACAGTGCAGGATGTAGTAATGATGGGACGTTATCCTCATCAAAAACGTTGGCTACCACCTACCAAGGAAGACTGGCGCATTGTTTCAGAGGTGCTTGAGGAGTTACAGCTTACAAAGTATAAAGATCGTCCTCTTGACCAGCTAAGTGGTGGTGAACGACAACGGGTAGCCATGGCAAAGGTGATGGCCCAGAAGCCAAAGTTACTGATTTTAGATGAACCTACTACCTACTTGGATATTGGCTATCAAGTTGCGATCTTAGATATCATTCAATTGTGGCAACAAAAACAAACCTTGTCGGTTTTGATCGTTCTTCATGACTTGAACTTAGCCGCCCAGTATTGTGATCGATTAATCATAATGAAAAATGGCAAGATCATCAAAAATGGATCACCAACAGAGGTACTACAACCTGTTATTTTAAAAGATGTGTATGGGATTGAGCCATTACTTACGCAACATCCGACGGCAAAGGTTCCACAAGTGTTGCTGCAATCAAGTATAGAGTGGAAAGTAGGGTAAAACGGTTTGCGGTAGGATTTCTGCTTCGCTGGATGCTGTAGAGCACAAGCATATAGAAGTGGGGACCTACCCCTTTTTTAATATAAGGAGGGTAAAAAAATGCGTCTTTATACGCGTACTGGCGATGAAGGGATGACGGGGGTGATCGGTGGACGAGTAAACAAGGATGATATCCGAGTAGAGGCATATGGCACTCTTGATGAAGTGAACGCTTTTGTTGGCGAGGCGATTACGCGTCTTGATCCAGAGAAGTTTGCCGATATGATCGAGGACCTACAGGAAATCCAGCATGAACTTTTTGATGCTGGAGGCGATTTGGCTCAAGTGGGAAAGAAGCGGCATTATAAGGTAACTGGAGAGATGGTTGAACGTCTGGAAAAGTGGATTGATCAGTACAATGAAGAAGCACCAGAAATCAAACGCTTTATCTTGCCCGGTGGCTCCTCTGCTTCAGCAGCACTTCATGTTGCCCGGGTATTAACTCGGCGAGCGGAACGGTGTGTAGTAACACTTTGTCGTGAAGAAGAGACCAATGAGGAAGTGCGCCGTTATTTGAATCGCCTGTCAGATTTCTTCTTTGCCGTAGCCCGTGCAGCCAATGCAAGGATGGGAGTGCCAGATGTAGAGTATAAACGAAGCGGAAAAGTATTTGGCTGAGAGAAAAATGATGGATAGATAGAGCTATAAAGGTATAAGATGTAACTTGAGTGACTTTGCTCAAAGTAAGAAGAGATCAGGAAGGCAAGTTAATCAAAATTATTGAAAGGTGATCCATCGAATGAATACTCCCTTGAAAATGTATCTATACCCTCGCTGTGGTACTTGCCGCAAAGCCAAAAAATATTTTGAAGAGAAGGGGATTCCTTTTACAGAACAACACATTGTAGATGAGCCTCTGAGCGAGAAAGAATTGCAAGAGTTGATTGATAAAAGTGGATTACCCCCGCGAAAATTTTTTAATACCAGTGGGAAGAAGTACCGGGAGCTAGGCTTAAAGGATAAATTGCCACAGATGAGTGAAGAAGAAATGGTTCAGTTACTGGCTTCAGATGGGATGTTAATTAAACGCCCCATTGTGACAGATGGGACACGTGTAACTGTTGGTTTTAAAGAGGAAGAGTTTGACGAGCTATGGGGAAGCTCCCGCACATGATGTGCGGGAGCTTTATTGCTAGGCCCCCTGTGATTGCTTGGCATATACCAGATGCAAAATTTCATTGATTTGTTTGGTGGTGGTTTCATACTTATTTTCTTTCAACCAAGCTAGGAGTCGTGAACGATCAGCATAATACTCATCTTCAATCATTGAGATGATATGTTCTTGGCCTCTACTTTTTAAGATTTGGTAGTAAGCTTGACGTGCTTCCTCTGAAGCAAACATCAGGTCCGTGATACATAAACGTCCCCTGGGTTTAAGCACACGATGCATCTCCTCCAATGACAGCAACTTCTGGTCCTCTGTCAGATGGTGTAAGGCATAGCTGGTCACGATAAAATCAAAGGTGTGATCAAAAAAGGGGATTGCCAAAAAGTTACCAAGACGTGTTTCCATCTGGGGATATTTTGTTTGGCAATATTGCAGCATCTCCCAAGATTGATCTACGCCGCTCATCTTTGCACCGCTTTTTAGGCATAGGCCGGCTAGATTTCCTGTGCCTGTTCCAAGATCAAGCCCCATTTCCCCTGGTTGAGGATTTACAAAATGAACGGTTTGTGCCAAGGCCTGTTCATAGTCGAGATGAGGATTAAACCCATCCACTTCATTAGGAAGCACTTGATCATAATAGACAGCCTGTGCATCAAAGTTCCATCGGTCCTTCCAATTTAACCGATTGTTCCATAATTGTTTAGAGCGTGAAGCGAGCTTGAAAACATCTTCCCATGCCGGTGACTGCTGCTCAAAGGAATCAATCATTTCATTGATGGTTTCAATAATTTGTTTTAAACGAATCCATTCAAAGAAAATGGCGGATCGCTGTAAATCCAGGTAATATTGTATTTTATGGTGGTCTCCTTGATCCATCTCCTCAAGAATGTTTTTAATCTCACGGATGGTCATTCCGATTTCTCTTAGAGCGATAATGGTTTGTAACCGCCATGCATCTGTTTCAGAAAAGAGTCGATAGTTATTTTCCGGGTCTTTTTTTGGTGTGATTAGGCCTTTTTCTTCATAAAAACGAATCGCTCGAGGGGAAATCTGTAACTTGTCAGCCAGTTCACGAATAAGTATCGGATTGTTCATTGTGTTTCCTCCTTTGCCCCTATCATAAAGGTTTCCCTTAGGTGAATGTAAAGGAGGAAATTAGCGAAGAAGATTCGCTAACCATTGACAATATATGTATAATTGGTATAATTAGTATAATTGGTAAATATAAAAAAGTTGGGATAACCTAATTTATTCCAAGACAACTTCTCACATTATCACATACATGTTAATTTTTTAAGGGACAGGTTCAGGGTGAGTTGCTCGATCCGTTAACCCTGTACCTGTCTTTTATTTAATTCAGATCCCTTTAAAGTAGATTAAAGGAGCAGGTTACCCTTGAAAAAAATTGTTTTTATAGCCATAATCATTAGCTTTGCTTTCTCTCTTCCAATTGCCAGTCAGCAAGCTAAAAATGAGGAGTTAGAGCGACTAGCTATGCTTGAAAGGGAGTTTGCCATTCCCTTTATAATACCAGAGCAAGAAGAGCTATCGGTTGCAGAAGATGTGTATCCCCTTTTACTAAAAGCTGCCCAAGAAGCGGGGGTAAATCTTTTTCGGCCCGCTCGTTATTATCGGCCTGATATGGAAGTAGAGATACAGAAGTATCTTTTAATGACTGGTGAGACTCGTTTCTTCGATTATATCGATCTTGCAAATGGTAGGATGCTGAAAATGGAAGAGACTCAGAAAAGTGGTTGGTTCCTCTCTTCGGTGCAAACAAAGGATCAACATCAAGTGGGACAGCTATCCTACTTTGATCCGGATCAGCGGATCACGATTCGTTCGCTACAAGATTCCTATCATTATCTCCCTGTCAATGGACGATACTATGTCGAGGGAGAAGAGGAGAAGTATCAGCTTTTTCTTAATATCCTGAGCAAGGAGTTAAATCGTTATCTAAATAAGAAAAATAGTGAAGAGGAATATTCTTATACTCCTGCGGATTTCCAGCCACCTGAGGCTTTTGTTGATCCACCTGAGGGGTTTTTCATTTTGGAAAACTCGGATTATCTGGAGTTTCTACAGCATATCTTTTTATTCGTAACACTCCTGTTGTTGGTTTACTACATTTTTAATCAGGCGAAAGAAGTTGGGATCCATAAGATGCATGGGGTATCCAACGGTCGTCTGTGGTGGATGGTGGCAGGGCGTTTAATTACCATGGCAGTCGCGATTACCGCTTTGGGAAGTTTCCTCTTTGCGACAGTAATGGATAAGTCTTCCGCTTATCTAGCTAAGAGTTTTCTTCAATTGGGACAAGCCTATCTTTTATTCATGGGATTATCCTTACTCTGTTATGTCTATATTTCTATCATTAAAGTGAGTCAAACGCTTAAAAACCGAAGGGATACCCGAGGAATTTTTGTATTAAATATCCTGTTAAAAGTGGTTTGTGCTGTTGCTCTGCTTCTCGTTGGTATTGATACATTCAAACAATACACCGAGTTGCGCGCCAAAGAGCAACTGATTCATAAGCAACAAGGAGAGTTGAGCAATTGGAAAGAGGTCGATGAGTATGGACTGGTTGAGGCTTATGTAGGTCATACCACTGCTTTTACTTGGGAGGAATATGAAGCGGAGCAGGCTAGAGGAGATACACTTCTTTATAAGCTATATTCCTATCTCAGCTCCAAAGGAGCTCTCTATATCAATGCCCAGGAATACGAAGAGATGAACTTGTTACTAAACCAAAATTTTAGTGGGATTCGAGCGATAACTGTTAATACGAACTATTTGAGATCTTTTCCTATCAATGATGAACAAGGAAAACCGGTTGATATTCCTGATGAAAGTGATGATTGGATACTTCTTGTTCCAAAGAAATATACGGATCGTGAAGGGGAAATCCGAGCTTATTTTGAACAGGATGAGGACATTCGAAGATTTTACCTTACTGATGATAGAGGGCAGGAATTGAAAATTATCTGGTTGGCTAATGATCAGTATATCTTTAGTTTTAATCCACATGTGTTTCCAAGGGAAAAAAATAAGATTTTGGATCCAATTATCTTTGTAAAGACACAACAAAATCATCTTTTTACCTACCGGGGTGGAATCCAAGGGAAAGGACTTAGTGATCCACTAAAGGTACGGTTGATCAACAAGGATCCGGAACGTACATTGAAGGAATTAATGCCGGGATTGAAGCCTTTACAGCTGGATGACCGGATAAAGATTGTTACCTTGCAAGAATCCTTAACCAAGGATCTTGCTTTGTTATCCCAAGAGATTAAAGTAAGGTTACTTACACTGATCGGGATTTTCGCTGTATTACTATTTGTGATCCTACAAAATCTCCTAATCTTTTTTCATAAACACCAGAAAGAATTTATAGTCAAACGTCTCTTTGGAATTGGTTTTTTTAAGACATACCGCTCCGTTCTCGGTTGGTTTCTTATCACTTCAGTGGCAGTGATGATGATTACTCTTTTCTGGGATCAAATAAAGGGAATGCCTGAATATATGTGGAGGATTAGCGGAATTACAGATCCGCACTTCTTAGCTAGCGTACTCATTCTGTTCGGCTTAGAAATCCTTGCTACAATCATCGCAATGATCATCATTGAGCGTCGTAACAAGATTAAGGTGATTAAAGGAGGCGATTCATAGTGCCGCCCGTCTGTGAGCTAGATCGAGTAACCAAACGTTACGGAGATCGTCTTGTATTGGATCAGATGAGCCTGACTGTTCATAAAGGTGAGATGGTAGCTATTACTGGGAAGAGTGGTTCTGGTAAATCTACGATTCTCAATATTATCGGGATGTTAGAAAACCCCGATGAAGGGAGGGTAAAACTCTTCGGAGAGGATGCTCCTCGTAGTCATTCAAGAAAAGCAAATCAGATATTACGATCCCGCATTTCCTATTTATTTCAAAACTTCGCATTGATTGATAATGCTACGGTAGATAAGAATCTCGAAGTGCCACTCATTTATGCAAAAAAGTCAAAGAAAGAGAAAGAGCAGCTAAAAAAAGAAGCTCTCCAAAAAGTTGGGTTAAAAATCCCCCTAAGCCAGAAAGTGCATGCTCTTTCAGGTGGGGAACAACAGCGTGTAGCAATCGCTAGAATTTTGTTAAAACCTTGTGAGCTTATCCTAGCCGACGAGCCGACAGGTTCTGTGGATGCGGAGAATCGCAAAGAAATTATGGGCATTTTAAAAGGTTTAAATAAAGAGGGGAAGACAATCATTATCGTTACTCATGATCCCGTTGTTGCTGAGGCATGTGATAGAGTCATTCATTTACCAGAGAAGTCTTAAATAAACAGAACGAATCTTTTGAGCTTCCGGGATGATGCGGGCGTAGTGAAGGACCGGAGCTACTCGATGCTGATTTATTGTGAGCAAATTGTTATTGAAAATCAAAAACCCTTCACCATTTGTAATAGCGAAGGGTTTTTGAAATTCATCACTCCGAAGAGTTATTTCGGGTGGATAAGTAGTTTCTTAGGTTTCGTTTTCTACTTGTAGGATTCGCCCTTCAATTTCAGCTGAGAAGGGCTGAGGTAGCTGTTTTATATAGTCGACAAGGGCATCCAAATCGACAGGGCCGACGACTCGATTGGTTCCTTCAGTGAGTACCGTAAAGTTGTCACCACCGTCGGCCAAGAAAGCATTGACAGCTACAGTATAGACGGCGTTAGGTTCAACGGGGGTACCATCAGCTTTCTGTATAGTGACAATCCGTTCCCCTACCGGCTTTGTTCCATCCCAGGTGTAGGTGAGACCGGAAATTTGTAGCATTCGGGTAGTTTCTCCTTGCCACTGTTGGTTAAGCAAGCGTCGAATCTGATCTCCTGTCAACTGTAAGGTAACCATTTGGTTATTGAAGGGTTGAACATTGTATAAATCACCCCAGGTTACCTCTCCAGCTGCTATATCATGGCGAATGCCTCCTGGGTTCATAAAGGAGAAGTCAGCCTCCATTTTCCAACGTTGGGCATCAGCAATTAAATTTCCTAATGCCGATTCACCGTGTGCATTTTGTTCGCGAGTAATGGGGTGGGCAGCTTCTCCTACCTTGCGATTAATGATCGGAGCTACTTCTTTTTCGTACCCTTCAACCATCTTTGCAATCTGTCGATCCGGTTTTATTCCGTTATGGGCAGTTTTAATAATTGTGGCATTCTTCGTCACAATATCTTTGGAGCGTCGATCCAAAGTGAGATCAATCTTAGAGAAGGCTTTTCCGTAATCATGGGATTGGACGACCAACTTGCCATCAATCATTGCATTAATTCGGGTGTGGGTGTGACCGGAGATAATGACGTCCACTTCATCATCTACTTTACGAGCAATATCAGCAATAGGGCCTGTTACATTTCCTTCATTATCCTGTACACCACCTTCATGGGCCAGGATCACGATGGCACGGATTCCTTTCTTTTTAAGCTTGGCCACCTCCCGATTAATTGCCTCCACTTCATCAATAAATTCAACTCCCTCAACACCAGAGGGTGCCACAATGGTTGGTGTTTCCTTGGTTACGACACCAATAAAAGCAATGGGAATTCCTTGGATCCGCTTAATGACGAAGGGTGGCAAGATGGGTTTTTTTGTTTTTTCATCGATTACGTTAGCGACAGTATAAGGGAATTTTGCTCCTGAAAAGTAACCTGTTTCAGGATGGTAACCACCATCAATTAAGCGCTTCATTTCCTTTACTCCACGGTCAAATTCGTGATTTCCGAGGGTACCTACATCGAAGCGCATTTTATTCAAGATTTCGATCGTTGGCTCGTCCATAAGAAGTGAGGAAACAGGGGGGCTAGCACCAACCATATCCCCGGCGTGAACAAGTAAGGTATGAGGATTTTGCTTACGATACTTCTTTACATAAGCAGCTAGATAATCGGCCCTTCCAACAGTTTCTCCGTCTACTTGCCCAGTTACATTTAATTGACCGTGAAAGTCATTAACGCCTAATATTTGTACTTCAATAGGCTTGGGTCCTTTGTTTGGTTGAAATCCTGTTAATAGGGGAACAAGTACAAGGACAGCCAGCAGTGACAAGAGTCGAACTCGATAGTGCCAAGAGTTTCGCTTCATATTTCTTTCTCCTCTCCCTATGTACTTGAGATCGCTTTCCCATTATGAATCTTTCTATTTTTTGTGATCTAACTACCGCATCATCTATTCCAACACAATTGGCCGTAATTTGCAAATTCAATGGAATGCCAATTATTGAAATAAGATCTATTATAGGGTTTTTATAGATTTACGCTCATCTAAGTGATAAGGATTAACAGATAATATTTAGTCTAAATTAGTATTGACTTTAATCTGGATGAGTGGTACTTTAAAAATGGGCAGGGATTGCGGAAGAAATGTTTATTTACATTCCCGGTGGGAAAAATAAACATGGGTTTCCGGCTATCCGATCCGCAATCATGGATGGCTTACATCCAAAACAAAACTTTAATGATTAAAGGAGGAAGAATATATGGCACGTCTTGTGGGAAAGCCAGCACCTGATTTTTCCATGCTCAGCACCAAAAACTTAGAAACATTGGAGGAGAAAGTATCCCTTTCTGATTACCGTGGAAAGTGGCTTGTACTTTTCTTCTATCCAATGGATTTCACCTTTGTTTGCCCAACGGAAATTACGGCACTCAGTGACCGTTACGAAGAGTTTAAGGAACTTGACTGTGAAATTGTTGGTGTAAGCACCGACTCTGTCTATACTCACCGTGCATGGATCAGAACACCTCGGGAAGAGAATGGCTTGGGTGATATCAAATATCCTCTAGCAGCTGATCCAAACCACGAAGTAAGCCGTGCTTACAATGTATTGATTGAGGAAGAGGGAGTTGCCCAGCGCGGTCTATTTATTATTGATCCTGAAGGAATTATTCGTTACCAAGTTGTAACGGACGATAACGTAGGACGCAGTGTGGATGAAACCTTGCGTGTATTGCAAGCCTTGCAAACAGGTGGTTTGTGTCCTGCCAACTGGAAACCGGGCAAAAAGCTGATTGAAAAGTCGTAAGTACTTACTTAAGTTGTGGATGGTCACCGGGATCACTTTCCCGTTGACTACACCCAGACTTCAAAAAGATTACTTTAATCCCCTTCAAAAGCGAAGGGGATTCCCTTCTCCTTTATTCAAATCAAGTCGATGAGCTCCTGTGATAAGATCTCAAAGATGAGCATATAGGAGGAACTACCTATGGCGATGCGATTACGTACGGAAATACCTGAGTTGACAGGTGCTACCGAGTGGGTGGGGGGAGAGGTAAAAAAAGAAGACCTTCTCGGCAAGCCGATTTTGGTGAACTTCTGGTCGATCAGCTGCGGGATGTGTAAAGCAAGTATGCCTGAAGTGAATGAAATGCGCGAAAAGTATAAGAAATATGGGCTCCAATTTGTTGGTGTTCATATGCCGCGTTCTGAGAAGGATACTGAGATTGGTCCAGTGAAAGAAGCGATTGAAAAGTACGAGATGAAGCATCCCCAAGCGATTGATAACGAGCATAATATTGTAGATGCCTTCGAAAATGAGTATGTGCCCGCTTTTTATCTCTTTGATGCCGAGGGCAAGCTCCGTCATCGGTCAGCAGGAGAAAAAGCACTAAGTATGTTAATTCGTCCATTGGAGCGTGTCTTAGGGATTAAAGCTGAATAAGGGGGATATAATTCAATGAACTTACCAGAGGAATTGCGCTACAGTGAAGAACATGAGTGGGTAAAAGAAGAAGGCGGAAATAAGGTTCGTATTGGTATCACCGATTTTGCACAGTCAGAGCTGGGAGATATTGTGTATGTGGAATTGCCTGAGGTAGGGGATGAAGTAACCGCCGGAGAGCCTTTTGGAAGTGTGGAATCAGTAAAAACTGTTTCTGAACTTTATTCCCCAGTAAGTGGAAAAGTGGTAGAAGTAAATGAGGAACTAGAAGATTCCCCAGAGAAAGTTAATGAATCAGCCTATGGTGAAGGCTGGATGATCGTTGTCGAGATGTCTAATCCTGCTGACTTGGATGAGCTGATGACCGCTGAGAAGTATAAAGCGATGGTATCAGAAGACTAAATGAACCATTAAAGGGTATTATATATGAGAGGCTCCATTTTCCCAATTGAAGGGAGGAATCATGGTGGAAGCCAAAGCCAAACATCGAGTCAATATTACCCGTCAGGTTTCAGGCCGTCTATTACCAGGAGAGATGCTACTCTACTATAAGCAAAAGCCTATTGGTCGGATCCATTTAGGAAAGTCATGTGGAATGGAAGTGGAAGAGGGCTTTGAAGTAGATGGGCATGATATCTACCTGGTAAGCAAGATGGAAGAACCACAGGAAGACTCTTATACCCGTAATTGCGATTTAGGTTGGTGCTAACAACGGTTGTGTTTTGAGGCAGGGAGTTGGATTAGCTTTTTTCAGCTAACCAACTCCTATTTTATTTTTTGGAAGAGGTTTTTCAAGCCATAAAGTGTGGTAAAATAGTAGATAAAAGAATATCAAGCCTACTTATTTTCAAAGTCATCTGGAATCTGTTAAAGGAGGGGGATACATTTGAGCTTTTGCTGTGGTGCGACGATGATCGGTGCAGTAGGATCTTTGCGGCAGGGGTCGATCTTGGTCCATAACGTCCCCCTATTTTACTGTCCGGTATGTCACCAGATGGAAGTATATCCAGTGGTGAAGGATGAATTTGAGTTAGTGGTGGAACTTGCCCGTGGGGATGGAGTCCACGAAGTATATATGCGGGAATCAATCGATTCTGAAGTTTTAGATGAATGGAAGGAATATGTGACTAGTTTTCAGCAGGATAATCCGGAAGTGATTCTGCGAGAACAGGTGGATATGGCCCTTGACTTGTTAGGTGTGGCCCGTTGGCTTGAGGATCGGGCCTGGGAAGAAGAGTTAAAAATTCGCCTCCAGGTGCTGAGCCGTCAGATTCGACGGCTTAATCAGCAAGGAACAGGGAGTTAAAATAATAAGACCTTCAATGCGAAGGTCTTTTTTATTCCTCACAGGAATAATGGGCAATTATAAGGGATATCTAGTGTCCTTAATTTTTAAGTAAAGCGAAAAGGTCACGCCATGAGACCCTAAAGGGCAGATTTAAGAGATCTAGTAAAAGACACCTAGTGTTGTTTGTAGGAGGGAGGTTATCCATCCATGGAAGAGATCAACGTGCGAATATGGTTTACCAGTAGATTGATGGCTACTTCGTTGTGACCACCTTCCGGAATAATCAGGTCAGCGTATCGTTTGCTCGGTTCCACAAACTGCAAATGCATCGGCCGAACCACATGTAAGTACTGATGAATCACTGATTCCAAACTTCTGCCTCGCTGGGTTAGGTCACGTTCCAGCCGACGGATAATACGGACATCTGCATCGGTATCAACAAACACTTTTAAATCCATTAAGCGCCGAAGTCGCTCATCCTCCAAGATCAAAATACCTTCTAGAATAATGACATCTTTTGGTTCAACATGAATCGTTTCCGCTGCCCGGGTATGAAGTGCGTAATTATAGATAGGCTTTTCTATCGGTTGGTAGTTAATAAGTTGCTGCAAGTGCTCAATAAGTAATGAGTGATCAAAGGCGAGAGGATGATCATAGTTTGTTTTGGCGCGTTCCTCCATACTTAGATGGCTTTGATCACGATAATAGGCATCTTGCTCAATTACTACTACTGATTCAGCTAATTGTTCAGCAATTTTTCGGGCTACCGTTGTCTTGCCTGAACCTGATCCTCCGGCAACACCGATGATAAAAGGTTTTTTCATAGCTGATCCTTTCTATTTCGATTTTCAGATGTAATCGATGCTGATCATAGCAGGAACCTGCCATTTATGCAAGGGAACCACGGGCCTTTATTTTGGAGAGAACTCCTGCAGGCCGGATTGTTTCCGTTCCGGAATGCGCCAAGCGAATTTTTTGAAAAAAAACACCAGGAAGAAGTCTTCCTGGTGTTTGTGTTAGTCAACTTTGGGACCAGCAGCCCGGATCGCTTCAGATACATTTTTAAACTTAGCAAAGTTTTCGTTGAAGAGACGGGCAAGCTCTTTCGCAGTACGATCATAAGCTGTGGGATCCTCCCAAGTGGAGCGTGGGTTAAGGATTTCTGCAGGTACATCTGGGCATGTGTCGGGAATATCCACACCAAAGATCGGATCTTTGGTAAATGTGCTTTTTTCCAGTGAACCATTAATGGCAGCTCTTACCATGGCACGGGTATAGGCGAGATTCATACGCTTTCCAACACCATAGGGACCGCCAGACCAACCGGTATTGACTAAGTAAACACGGACGTTGTGTTCAGCAATCTTCTTACCTAACATGTCAGCGTATACATGGGCGGGACGGGGAAGGAAAGGAGCACCAAAACAGGTAGAAAAAGTAGCCTCTGGTTCGGTGATGCCTCGCTCCGTTCCGGCCAACTTGCTTGTATAGCCTGAAAGGAAATGATACATGGCAGCCTCAGGTGTCAAGCGGGAAATGGGGGGTAAAACGCCAAATGCATCTGCGGTCAGGAACAGTATAACGCTGGGATGTCCACCTTTACCAGGAATAATGGCACCAGGAATAGACTCAACGGGATAAGCAGCTCGTGTGTTCTCCGTGAGGGTCGCATCGTTAAAATCAGGAACTCCTTCTTCATTGACAACAACGTTTTCTAGTACAGCACCAAAACGGATCGCATCCCAAATTTGCGGCTCTTTTTCCCGGGATAGACCAATACACTTGGCATAGCAACCACCTTCTATATTAAACACACCATTGGTGGACCAACCATGCTCATCATCGCCTATTAACTGGCGCTCAGGATCTGCAGATAAGGTGGTCTTTCCTGTACCAGATAAACCAAAGAAAAGAGCTACATCTCCCTCTTTCCCCATATTGGCAGAACAATGCATAGGTAGGATCCCTTGGGAGGGAAGGAGATAATTCATGACACTAAAAATTGCTTTTTTCATTTCTCCAGCGTACTCTGTTCCCCCGATTAATACCGTTCGTTTTTCAAAGCTGATAACAATAAAGGTTTCAGAGCGCGTTTTATCTTTTTCTGGATCTGCTTGAAAGCCAGGTGCTGAGATAACTGTAAATTGGGGTTCATGGTTTGCCAGCTCTTCCGGCGTAGGTCGTACGAAAAGTTGTCGAGCGAATAAGTTATGCCAAGCATATTCGTTAATTACTCGGATTGGTAAGCGGTGTTCAGGATCCGCTCCGGCAAAACCATCAAAAATGAACACTTCCTTATCACGTAAGTACTCCTGCACCCGTTCAAATAAGTGATCAAATACTTCTGGTTCAATTGGCTGGTTCACAGTTCCCCAGTCAATTTCAGCTTGGGTACTGCTTTCTTTTACCAAAAACTTATCTTTGGGTGAACGTCCAGTGTACTTTCCTGTCGTACTTGCAAAGGCCCCATTAATGGTAAGGGTACCTTCTTTTCTTTCCAATGCTTTGGTAATTAGTAAAGGCGTCGATAAATTGCGGTGTATGGGACCCTCCAAGATTAGAGCGGGATTTGTTTTCTCCGCAGATCGTGATTGCATCGTTTCCATCCTTCCTTATGGTCAACATGTTTTTTATTATATCGCGATTTGCCGAAATGAATTAAAATCGAGATTAGTATATCATAATATACAGGTTGAAGTGAATTGTGTAGAGTAAAGGGAAGCGAAAGCCCTAAAAATACCATGTAAGACGTAATAAAACGTGGGTTCGCGGATGTGATTTATGGAAAATGGATGAATGGGTGAAAAGCCAAAGTTGAATTCAAATAAGGCTTTTTTACCATTGACGAGAACGCAAAAAAATGGTATCTTCATACTGAATGAATATATTTCGGGAGTGTTTTAATGAGCCAGGTAACGGAAGGATCCGTCGTCAACGGCGAAGTGGTCGCCATTAAACCTTTTGGCGCCTTCGTCAAGTTGGATGGGACAGGTGTGACGGGTCTAATCCATATTTCGCAAATATCCACTAAGTATGTGGAAAAGGTTGAAGATGAGTTGTCGATGGGGGATACAGTCAGAGCGAAAGTCTTAAGTATAGATCCATCGGGTAAGATCTCCCTGTCGATCAAAGCCCTTAGCGATGACCGACCCCGAAGAGACCGGCGCAGTGGCGGAGGACGCCGTGGAAGCTCCGGTGATTTTGAAGATATGATGAAAAGATGGATGAAGAGCAGTGAAGAGCGTCTAAGTGCTTTGGCTGCGAAGCAGAAAAAAGGAAGATAACCAATACTGCTACAAAACACCTCCTAAAATTAGGAGGTGTTTTTCTGTAAAAAATGTGTATTTTACTATTTCTTTGTATTCGATTCATCGTGGCAAGATTAAAGTAGGGTTGCGGACTTGTGGTAAGTGGTGGAGCATCCGCACTAAATTAAAAATGCTAGGTAAAAAAGAAGGTCAAATTTAAAAGAAGGGATGTTTTCGAGATGGTAAACAACAAAATCAAAGTACTATTTGTAATTCTGGTTACTTCATTGGTGATAGGTTGCTCGCAACTTGTGGGTTTAGGAGGAAAAGATTTTACAGTAGAAGAGGTAATCGATCAATCTATACAAAAAATGGCTCAGGAAAAGGGAGCGAGTTATGAAATTAAGGGTGAACAGGGGGTTAAGGTTGAAGCTTCTGATAAAAAAATACAGAGAAATGATACCTTTACTATGCGGATGGATCTCGTACAACAACCCTTCGCAATGCACATAAATGGAGAGATAAAATCAGACGGGAAACCTCGACCGATTGATATCTATTTAGTAAATGAGACTCTTTTCCAGAAAAGCTATGATGGTACATGGATCAAATCAGAGGGAATCAGTACAGATTCTTTAGCAGGGCAAATCCATAAGCCTGATGCTCCACTGGAACAATTAAAGCATGTTTTGGAAAGCCTATCGGACGCCCAAAAGGAGAGTTTAATTACAATGAAGGAAAGGGAAGATGCTTATCAATTAGAAGTCGTGGTGACTGAGAAAGAGGAACCCACAATGAACGAGATTTTTCAAGAACAACTGAAAGCGGCTCTTGGCCCACATTTAAGCCAGCTTGGTTTTCCGATCGATATGGATTCGATGAAGTTAATCAAGTGGAAACAGGTGATCTGGATCGAGAAGGAGAGCTTTACTCAGAAAAAAGTGGAACAAAAACTGCAGGTAGAAATGCCGGTTAACAGTAGACCCATGAAAATAGAACAAAAAATGGTGCAAACCTACGTGGGTCCTTATACACAAAGGATCTCAGTTCCTGAAGAAGTAGAAAACAGCGCGAAATAGGTGTAGGTAGGAGCTGGGCTTGTTGAGGCAGAATAGATACTCGATTTAGATTACCAAGGAATATAGACACTTTCGTCACAGTTCTGTAACATTTTTATAACATTTTTACTTTACGATAGAAGACAATCTCACCATTGTATTTTAAAAAGGAGAGCCCAGCGATGATCCGATTACAAAACATAAGTAAAAGGTATGGAAATTCGCCTCACAAAGCAGTAGATCAACTTAATTTAGAAGTGGCATCAGGCGAAATATTTGGATTTTTAGGACCGAATGGTGCGGGAAAAACGACGACGATTAAGATGATCACAGGCATTGTAAAGCCAGATGAAGGGGAGATTGAGGTAGACGGTGTTTCAGTTTTAAAAGACCCCCTTGAAGCCAAAAAGCGGATTGGCTATGTTCCCGATGGTGCCGCTCCCTTCGAAAAGTTAACTGGAATGGAATATATTCAGTTTATGGCAGATATCTACCAAGTACCAACGGAAGAACGGGTAGATCGCCTACCAAAGCTGCTCTCTCAGTTTAAGATGGAAGAAGCTGTAGGAGACCTTATTCAAAGTTATTCGCGGGGGATGAAACAGAAAATAACCCTAATCGCCACTTTATTATATCAGCCTTCTGTTTGGATTTTGGATGAGCCAATGGTAGGACTGGACCCCCAATCGGCCCACCTGCTAAAGGAACAAATGCGGGAACATAGTGATGCTGGGAATACCGTATTTTTCTCTACTCATGTATTGGAAGTAGCCGAACGCCTTTGCGACCGTTTGGCGATTATTCACAAAGGACGGGTGATCGCCTATGGGACATTGGAAGATTTGCGCAAGGGGAAAGGTGATGGGGTTACAGATGAGGAAACATTAGAAAAATTGTTTTTGGAGCTTACAGAGGAAACTTAAGGAATAAGATTTACTTATGTTAAAGGAGGGCAATCGATGATGCGGTTGAGTAGATCACGATGAAAAGTTTATGGGCCATGATTCGCCTAACGCTCCTTACTCAATTTCATTTGTCGGTTTATCGGCACCGTTATCTTGTTCGAAAAGAGAAGCTGTGGCAACCTTTGTTGTTCTTTCTTATCCTTCTCTTATTACTTCCAGTACTAGTAATGATGATTGGGGGATATGGAGCACTTTATTATGGTCTGTCTCATATCAACCAAGAGACATTATTACTTCAGTTTTTCGTTGTAGCTGCTCAGGTAACCGCACTTTTTTTTGGTTTTTTCTTTGTTATAAGCAATTTGTATCTTTCCGGGGAGATAGAATCTCTTTTACCTTTACCCGTTACACCTCGGCAAGTTCTTATTGCGCGTTTTATTGGTATTTGGATCAGTGAGCTGTTACCGCTTCTTGTCATGATTTTCCCTGGATTTATTGTATATGGTGTGTTGAGTAGTGCAGGAATGACTTATTACCTGGGTGTGATTCTTCTCTTTCCTTTGCTACCTTTGTTTCCTTTGGTATTGGTTACCATATTATCGATGTTGATCATGCGGATCAGCAATGTAAAAAAACATCGTGACTTATTACAGGCAGTAGGACTGATTGTTGGTGTCGCGATATTTATCGTAGTCCAGATCTTTTTTCGTGGGGATTGGGTAGAAGAAAATTCCTCGGCATTAGAGATGATCCAAGAAGTGTTAATCTCGTTTCAATCCAAATTAACTACTTGGTTTCCCCAGAGTGTTTGGGTAGTGGATGCGCTCACCGCTCCTGCTTTTCAAGAAGGCTTATTGGGCTGGGGTCTTTTTTTGGGGCTAAATCTTCTCTCTCTTTGGCTGATGATCACTGTGGGAAAATCTTTATTATATCCAGGTGTCGTTGGAGGAAATGAAGTATCTTCTCGTCGAAGGGTGTGGAAATCTCGGCGGCAAGTGCAAATTGGTTCTGCCCGTTCGCCACTATCGGCTCTTTTCAAGCGAGAGTGGAAGTTGTACTTTCGAACCCCCATGTTTTTTCTAAATGGAATTGCACCAATTATCATGCTAATCGGTGCTAGCGGAGCTTTTACCTTTACCGATAATGATAAAGAAATCGTTTCTTTCCTTACGGATACCTCAGTCACCTGGGATCCTGCTGTATGGATTGGAGCTAGTATGGTTATTTTTCTGAGTTCCTTCACCAGTGTTTCTTCTTCCTCGATTTCACGGGAAGGAAAACAATTTTATATTTCCAAACTGATTCCGGTACCAGTAGCCTTGATGATACGTGCTAAGTGGCTTTTCTCCCTTTCGATCTCCATATTTCTCATCGTACTACTGGGGATCGTATTTGGGTTTTTCGGTGTGCCCCTGAGTAGTATCTTATGGATGGTCCTGATCGGGGTTTGTTTGGCTTCCATCTGTAACCTGTGTGGGATTATGCTGGATGCGCTAATTCCCAATCTAAAGTGGACCAACCCCCAAGAAGCGGTCAATAAAAGCTATGCCGGTTTACTTCTTGTTGGATTGGTCGGGATTGTGGCCGGAATTTTGGCTGGGATGATTGCAATTGCTTATTACTTTGGGTTGCCTTCTTTGCTGATCAAATTGATTACGTTGCTTCTTTTGTTGGGAGTAAATTGGGGTGTACTAAAGGGAACGGAAGCGGTAGCACGTAAGCGGTATGAGTATATAGAGGCATAAGGAAAAGGAGTCTTGTAGTGGAGAATGCCACTATAAGGTTCCTTTTTTACTTTGACAATTTTTTACTCCTGTGTTCATTCTCATACACCTCTTGCAAAAGTCAAAGAGATACAAGTCATTTCATATTAAAATACTATCACACATTTATAAAATTTTCGGAAACGGGGTTGACGGGGGCATTTTATACTATATGATAAAATCATAAAATTCTTAGGAGGGGATGTTGCGTGATTTCTTCTAGCTCGATGAAAAAGGTCGTAGGCTTTTTGGCGCTAATCACAGTAATGGTTCCGTCTTTCGCCTTTGCTTACTCAGCAGGATTTGTATTTGATTTTAAGCACCAATTAACTTCAAAGAACTATGGTACAATGGGTCCTGATGTAAAAATACAGCTTGAAGTAGCGTCAAAGTCGAAGGCAGGGTCTAATTATCCGATCAAAGTTACCTTATATCGAAAAGGAATAGTTTTTGATGATAAACTATCAACACAGTCGTATCCTTCCGATATTGGTAAATCGACAACAAAGACTTGGTCTGGAGTAGGGAAAGCGACCTATTATTTTATAATGAATAAGGAAAACGATGGTGTAACATACAGAGGCACAGGACGTATATTCGATTAAACTTTACATGGTGGATAATGAACGATCAGGAAAAGATTTATTATATCCTGATCGTTCATTAGTGAAAGGAGAGAAAAATCGAATGTTGCTACGGTTTACAGGGATTCTCATTTTGTTTATCCCGTTATACTTATTGTATATTTGGCGTTGGTATCGAAGAATCAAAGTGCAAGGGTATGAATATCCATTCAGATACATGTTTCTCCGCCTTATGATCACTGTTCATATTTTATCTGTTATTAGTATTGTCTTTTTTCCGCTCCCTTTAGGAAAACTTTACTTAGATGACCCTATGAAAAATATTAATATAGTTCCATTGGAAACGCTTTATGAAACTTTTGTTTTAACGGATCGCTATTATCCTGCTATGGCGATCCAAGTGATCGGCAATCTATTAATGTTTCTTCCCTTCGGTTTTTATCTGCCTCTAATCAGTAAGCGAATGGATAGCTTTAAGCAAATTTTTCTTTTTGTGTTTATTAGTTCACTTTTAATTGAACTTATACAACTTCTACTATCTTTCGTGGTCGGGCCTTACCGAAGTGTCGATATCGATGATCTTATTCTTAACACTTCAGGTGGTATTTTGGGGTATTTTCTTCTTCAACCTTTCAAATCAACACTTCAGGAATTATTTCATCTCAACCAGATAAGAAAGAGATCCTTCGCAGAGGTTAGCGAAAAGACTGCTCAATAAGACAAATAATACACAGCCGCTCTCCCAGGCGGCTTTTTTTAATTCCTATTTGTACTGTAACAGAT
>CALJVA010000016.1 GCA_937975135.1 uncultured Thermoactinomycetaceae bacterium
CAACTGAACTACCGGACCGTATTGCGGGGGCAGGACTTGAACCTGCGACCTCCGGATTATGAGCCCGACGAGCTACCAACTGCTCCACCCCGCGGCGACAACTATTACTATACAACATCTTATAAAAAGATGCAAGGGGTTTTTGAAAAAAACTTGTTTCTTTTTTAACCTTATCTCCAAATATAGCGGACACCATAACGACCTCGTTTAGAACGAAAAACCTCTACTTCCTGGGGGCTATCATATCCATAAATCCACCAGTCTTCTTGGATTCGTGCCGCTAAGCAGCGAGCTTGAAAGCGAGACTCATACAGTTTTGCCCAATAAATCCAAGTCATAGCTAATATCACCTCAATCATACCAGCTTACCTGCTTGACTTTGGTTAACTCTTACCTCATATTGTTCCAAAGTAAATCCCATTTCATAACTGGAGCAGATTCAGAAAAAGTTTCTTCACAACATGTCTAGTCTTGCTTCTTTCATGCTGTCTATGTTATTCTACAGCGTCCATTTTACGCTCCTCATCATCACGCAAACGATGCGCCAAGCGACTGGAAGCAGACGCTGCAATTCCTGCAGCCAAGTCATCTAAGAATGTATGGACTGGGCCATCCTCCTTCGTATCCAGACTCTTGATGATCCCGATCTTCTGCTTATCGAGATGACCAAAAGTAGTAACAGCAATACTGCCATAACCAAGTACTGAACCTAGGGCAAGGGTTTCATCACAACCAAACAATCCTTCGTCAGATTGCACCAGGGACTGCAGAGGTTCGGATAGCATTCCTTTTTCGGCTAAGATATCAAGTTCCGTTCCGACTAAAATGGCGTGCTGTATTTCCCGCTTCTCCAGCACAGCAAGCACACTCTCCATACAACTTTCCATAGAAAGCTCTTGATTGTAGGGCGATTGCATTTGATATACAATTTCCGCCAGTCCATTTAAAGTTACACCTCGCTCCTGCAGTCGTTTTAAAGCTGCTTGATGCACTTCCTTACTGTGAACTCTTTTCATCTATATCCTCCCCATCGCTCTTGTCTATGTTCTTTTTTTAGGATTTCTGGCTATATTGACTGTGATATCTTACTTCTATCCGTTGCCACTCTTGCCGAAGCAAAGGTGCTATAACTACTGATAACTTAAGCCACAATCCAAACTTGCCAAACCAATCTTAGCAAGATTTATTATAATTATGGTATTGTGTGCCATACTATGCAATATTACTAAACGAATGGGTTCACAACAGAATAAAAAGTTGCGGTAGAGACTCTTCTTGGAAAAGAAGGAAAATAGTTCTTTAATCGCGAAGTTTTGTACTTTAATCACGCCGATCCAGTGAGAATAGTACCTCAATTTTCCTCATCCTAAAGGCATTGGGACTTTGTAAAGTAGCTGGCTGTGGATACCCTGAACCCATTTATAACCACAGGTCTTCCCAACACGTTGCGCCCAACGCTAATCCTAATGATGGAAGGAGGAAGGGCGGTCTAAAGATCTCTGCCGCCAACTTATATGAGATTTGGAATCGCGATTTTTCCTCAAAAAGAGGTGCAGGATATTGCTAACTCATTTCGAAAGCGTTATGATCCCCATTATTCCTTGATTACACCTCATATTACACTAAAAGAAAGCTTTGAACTGGAAGAGAAGCAGGTTGAACCTATAGTAAAGCAACTGGAAGAGATCGCAAATACGACGCCAAGATTTACGATTCACTTTCATAAAATAAGTACATTTTATCCTACAAACAATGTGATCTATTTAGCAATAAAGAATACGGAAGAACTAAACACCTTGCACAAAAAGCTTCATCAAGGCTTCTTAAAACAGGAACAAAAATATTCTTTTGTTCCTCATCTTACCATTGGTCAAGATTTGTCCAATGATGAATTGCATGATGTATATAGCCGTTTACGAATGCACAAAATTGATCTAAACTCCATTGTAGATCGTTTTCACCTTCTTTACCAGCTTGAAAATAAAACATGGAAGAACTACCACACCTTCTTATTCGGAAAAAAATAAACAAATGAAAAAGGAGTTATCATGGAGATTCAAATCAAAAAAGTAGAAACAGAAAAAGAAAAAGAGCAAGCCTTGGCCATTCGGTACCATGTTTTTGTCAATGAACAAAACGTTCCCCCAGAAGAAGAGATCGATAAATGGGATGATATCGCTGTTCATTTTTTAGCGTCAATTTCAGATCAACCTGTTGGCACAGGCCGTTTACGGTGGCTCAATTCCCATGTCGGGAAAGTGGAACGGGTAGCTGTAATGCCAAAATACAGAGGTACCGGCGTAGGGAAAGCAATAATGACGACGATGGAGGCATATGCAAGGAGTCGAGGCACAACAGAGATTCTCCTATATGCTCAAACACAGGCTGCAGCTTTTTATCAGCGACTGGGGTATCAGAAGGAAGGGGATACCTTCTTGGATGCTGGAATTGAACACATAGCGATGCGGAAAAAGTTAATACCGGATAAACCAACTTAAAACTTCTATTTGACTCTTGCATAAAGATCTTAAGACAGGTTGCTTGTGCTCTTATCAAGATTTTTATTACAAAATAAATGCCCAGCACCGTAGCAAAAGAACTACAGTGCTGGGCATTTTCGGTCTCTATAAAGGAATTGCGTTTTTTAATTCCTGAAGCTGATGATATGCTACTCTCCGCGATCCGATAGGCCCGTGGTACATGACACCCTCTCGCTCGCCATGAAAGTCAGAACCACCAGTTATGATTAAGTTATGTTTCTTGGCTAGTTGCAAATAATTTTGCTCCATTTTTTGTGTATGATCCGGATGATACACCTCCAGACCTGCCAATCCCTCTTGGATAATTTTTTCTACCAATTGATCATCCCCATACAGACCAGGATGAGCAAGTACAGGAACTCCTCCCGCCTCTCGAATTCTCTTTATTGCTTCAGCTGGTGTAACTCGAGGCGGTGTGCAATAAGCCATTCCTCCTTCCCCAAGGTATTTTTCAAAGGCTTCATCCATGGAATGAACAATCCCTTTATCCACTAAAACCTCGGCAATATGGGGTCGTCCCACATTGATCGGCCCTGTTTTGCTTTTCTGTTTGTGTAATACCTCATCCATCGTAATCGAAATACCAAGTGAACGTAATTTCTCAATCACCATCTCGTTTCTTCGTTGACGAACATTCCTCTGTCGAGAGAGAAATGTGGTAAAAGAGTGGTCTTGTGGATCAATAAAGTAACCAAGCACATGAATCTCTTTCCCTTGCTCTCTCGTACTAATCTCAACTCCAGGTATTACTTCCATAGGTAATTTTTCGGATGCAAATTGCGCCTCTTCAATTCCTGCAACTGTATCATGATCTGTGATGGCAACGGCAGCCAACCCAAGCTTATAACCCATCTGTACCACTTCATTCGGTGAATATAGTCCATCGGAAGCTGTTGTATGCATATGTAAATCAACCCAAGCCAATTAACTCCCCTCTTTTCTCATAAATTTTACTCATACATCCTTATTTTCAACATAGAATTGGAAAAAAGGTAACCTCTTTTTTTATCGGGTGGGTTTGCTATAGCGCATCAATTTCCCACCCCTTTTCCTGTATCAAACTACTCCGCTACACGTGAAGGAGATCGTTAACGATGAGAGGTGGTGGAGTGGAGTGTATTTCCCCTACCAGACTCTACGTTAAGGCTCTTTCACACTACTTGATCTTGGAAGACAACAGAAGGGGGATTTATCTTGCATTTAAAGGGTAATTGGAGAGTTGGGCTCGTGCGACCGGTACACTTCGTTGATCAAATTCTAAAATCGCAAGGATTTATCACTAGCCACTCCCACCCTCCCACATATGTGATTTGGATGGAAGATGCTGCTACAGGGGCTATGTACCGAATGCGTATTCCTACAGACATTATTGAAGAGGAAGAAAAACCTCGGGAAGCAAATCTTCGACTGGGATTGCCTGTCATCGAACGACCCGGTCGAAGCGGACCATCCCAGTATATTCCACGCTCAATTCAGTACGCGGCTAAGCATAAACTAGCAGAAATAACTTCCTACTTGCAAACCATGCCTTCTTCTACATCTGTAAAATAAATCATATGGCACCCATCAAAAGGGTGCCCGTTTCTAATCATTGGGATACTCTCCTAATCTCTCGCTCCTCCCATCCTATTATCACATTTTCAATTAACCTCCAAGATTCTTTGCTAATGGCTCACCTAATCCTAAAGGATATTTTGGATAGACCTTATCAATCCACAGAATGGAACATCCTGTTACTTCTACTTTAAATGTACCTTGTAACCAGAAACAGTCTTCAGGCCATCCTGGAGGAGGATTGTCCAACTTAAGAGGCTTCCACTTTCCATTCACCTCGAGGGTAGAGCCTGTATGGGACAATGCCCATAAGAAGATTCCTGATATTTTAGAGCCATGTCCCTTTCCCTCACGATTTTCTGACCTTCGTAACCACCGTTTCGCCTCAAAAGCTGTTGGTAAGGTATGAATCAGCGTGCGGTATACCAACCGATACTGTTTATAGACATCGGTTATCCCTTCTTGCTGAAGCCATCGGAACAAATATTTTAGTGTATTGAGAAAAATCTTGGATCTTATCGCATTTCCACTCCCTTGATCAATGTACCACACGCTACAAAAGTAGGCCAACGCTTCTTCCGTAAGTTTGGACCAAAGAAAGGATCTACCGAAATATTGAGAGATATAATCAAAAAACAACTGTAACGAATCCCGATATAGAGCTTGAGTTCGCTCTTGTAAGGAGGAGACATATTGCATATAGAATTGCTCCAATTGCTCCACAACAAATGGGGGTAATTCTTGCTCCGCTTTGTCCAAAGGAAAAGGATTTGGTGGTTGAAGAAAAAAGTTTTTACTTTGTATTTCTTCTTCCGTCCCTTGCCGAGCGGTTAACATTTGCTGCTCATTTTTTTCGTTTTCTTGAGCACGTTGCATTGGCCAACCCAATACATTGAGCCCCCGTTGTTGCCAAAACTTTTGTCTGGAACTCTCCTCCTGATGCTTTTCCAGATGCATCATAATCTCTCCTCTCATCCTACTTACAAAAGATGTAAGGGGCTATAAAGTTTATACCGGCTGCCTAAATGAAACAAACAATCAAATACCAAACTTCCTGATAATGCAAGGTGAAAACCTATCATCGGATTCACGGGTGCTCTCCAATTCGGTTTAAAAAACTGCTTAACGTGACGTTTCCTCTCAATATCAAAAAACAATCCAAAATCGAAAGGGATGATGCAGGTGTCAGGTCACAAGGCCGACTTATCTGTGGATCATGCATCTTACGTCCCAACTCGGCAAACTGATGTCGACAACCTACGCTACTACAAGGACAAAAATCATTCCGACCTTCCACCTTTAAACATCTCGACCTTTTTCATCCTTAGTTTTAGTATATATGAAAATGGACCCTAATGACAAAAACTTTGGAAAAAAACCATGAAATCTTTTATTTGGATTTATTGAACAGATTAATAAAAAAATCTGTGGTGCAATACACCACAGATTTAGAATCATTGTATTCCTTTAGTTTAATACATAAATTGTAACATTGCGGCGACCCCATTTGATCGCTTCTTCACGAGTCTCAAAAAAGAGATCGATAATATTACCTTTCACCGCTCCACCAGTATCCTCTGCAACTCCATATCCATAGCCTGGAATATATAACTTAGATCCCAAAGGAATCACCCGAGGATCCACTGCCACGGTTCCTCGCTTTGGAATGGTTCCAGTTGCGGTACGGTTTCCAGTATGTGTATATCCTGTCGCCTGACCTTTAATCACCTTTGCATTTTTCAAGTCAGCAGGAGCAGAAGGATCTGATGATGCAAGATCAACTTTCTCTCCAGTACCCACTTTTACAATTTGTTTAACAGGGGGAATTTCTTGAATCAGGGTTTCTTCGGTCAGCGGCTTCCCATCTTTACCCTTTAATAATTTACCATTTTTATAAATCGTAACAATCTGGTAAATCCGCTCACCATTTCTCCCTTTCTTTTCAATCTTTTCTTCCCCTTTAGCGATCTTTGGATCATTTTCTTTTTCTGTTTCAAATGGGACGGTTTCGACTCGCTTCTTAATCACTTTCTCAATGCGGTCTACAACGATATGCATGTTGTTATGAATTCGTTGATCCAGCTTAGCATTTACTTGGTCCCATTTCCCCAGTTGGATCTTTTGCTCTTTAAGGAAGTCACCGACGGTTGTTTCTGTGGTTTGGAAACTACCCTCTTTCTTCCCACCTACCTCGAGCGTCACTTTACAATTGCAAACCAACTGGATTTTCATATCAGTATCAATTTCCTGATCCCAAGGAGAACTGGGTATGTATTGCTTCTTCAGCTTAGCAACATCATACCCTGCACCTTCTAAGGCGTCAGTTAAAGTACCGTTCAGCACATTAACAACTAAGGGTTTTTCCTGATCACTAAATGTGATTTCCACTTCCTTTTGCATGGAGTAGACAATCATAGTTCCAGACAATATTAGGATAGAAAAAACCCCAAGGCAGATTAGGATTATTTTCCGCATCCAACGCCTCCTTTTTTGATGAGCTAAACGATGGTTTATATTATAACAAAAAGATGATCATCAATCCATTATAAATTGTCATTCTCCTACTATAAATTAAAAACCAAATATATTTCAGATAATGGATTTTAAGTTATTTTACACAAAAAAGGATGGCCGATTGATGGCCATCCCAAGAGAAATTTTTATTTTATCCCTCAATGAACTGTTGATCTTCTCTCTGCATATCTTCTTGTTCTTGCTGGATAGGCTGATTCTCTTCCCGATCCTGTTCATCCAAAGGTAGAGGTTTATCAGCAGGGACACGCTTCTCTTCTGGAAGCTGAGTTGGTGGTTGAGGCACATTTCGTGGTTGATGATCCGTATTATTAGAGCTATAAACGTCAATGGTTATTTTTCCATTTTCCATTTTCCCCGCTAATAAAATCGGCCCATTTAATTGATTTTGAAAGCGGAAGTCAGGTCCTCCCCAAGATACCGTTGCGTCACGTCCTGGTGGAACGTAAGTAACCTCTCTACTATGACTTACTCGTTCAATAATCCGAAGTCCCGCCTGATCAGTAGCATTGTATAATGTAGAAGAAGTTTGGCAAATTCCACCACCTACACCTTCAGTATATTCTCCCTGGACAATAACGGGAGCAGGTAGATAACCCCGTTCTATCGTACGTGGCCCTACTACCTTATTAAAAGAAAAAACCTCTCCCACATCAACAACATGATAATCAATCGCCTCCAGCGAGCGCCTAATATTTTGGGTTCGATTGGTATGGGCTGGGTTGAAACGAGTTGTATAAGTGCCTAGCCTTTTCTCCGTGATTTTCTCCAGATCACTTGTTGTAAGAGGTGGCGTTATGGAAACCAAAGGTACTTCAATCGGACGATCAAGATAGGAGTGGATCTCATCCAACCAGGAATCAATTTCCTCTCGATTTACCTTTTGTCCATCCTGATGAGGCTGAAGTTGACGTCCCTTAAAGGATGCTGACCGTGGAGGACGGTACAATTCTTTTTCGATGCCATCCAGCCATTGATTAAACTTCACTCGATCGATGGTTGTCGAATCAACTCCATCAAAGCCGATCTCTCGCAAATTTAGTCTCCATTCTTTCTCATTCGATCGCAAGATCATCCATGAAGGAGTAGTGGAAGTTTCTTTCTTTGGTGGTTCAGAGGCTGAAGGAGTAGTCTTTTCCATAGGAGCATTGGTATTGCAACTGGATACAATCAAAGCCAGACCGAAAAGAAAAATTAGAAAGCGCACAAGTCCACCTTCTTCTATAATCCTTAATTCCTTACTTGCCAATAGCTTGTGTAAAAAAGGAGCTGAGTATCACATGTATCATTAGGAAACAGATTCTGGTTTACCGAAAATCAACCATCCATAAGAAAAGGAATACATTTTTCCCCTTCAATTGGTAGCTATGATATACTAAAGCGGGGGGAAAAAGGATGAATCATATACAAAAGAAAAATCATCCCGTTTCACACCATAACAAAAAAAAACGACGCAAATGGCGCGCATTTATAAATAAAAAGTGGATCCTACTTGTCCTATCCACGGTTTTTTTTCTGATCATCAGCGGCTGTTTAACCGTCATGTTAACCGCCAGTTTTTATGATCTAGAAGAAATGCAACGGATGAAATTTGCCTCTTCCCTTTATGATCAGGATGGGGAAAGAGTAGCCCGTCTTGGAGATACCAACCGTGAACATGTAAGTTTGGAGGATATTGAAACGGAACTACTAATAAAAACTTATCTTGCAGTAGAAGATCGACGATTTTATGAACACAATGGTGTTGATTATCGAGCAATTGTCCGAGCAGTGATCGCTAATATCTCCGCCTTACGATCTGCGGAGGGTGCAGGCACAATTACGATGCAGGTTGCTCGTAATACAATTCTTCACAACCGAGATAAAACAATTATTCGTAAACTAAGGGAAACAGCAATCGCTTGGAACTTAGAGCGAAAATATAGTAAGGATGAAATTCTTGAATCCTATCTCAACTATATTTATTTAGGAAACAATGTCCGTGGTATTAAGATGGCCACCAAAATTTACTTTGACAAAGAAATTACAACTGACACGCTTGAACCTCATGAAGTTGCTCTTTTAGCTGGTTTACCCCAAGCACCCGAACTGTATAAACTTTATAAAGAACCTGTATTAGCACAAAAACGACGTAACATTGTTTTAGGGATCATGCACAACCAAGGCTTAATCACTTTAGAAGAAAAGAATAAGTATCAGAAGATGGGATTGGGTGTTAACAAAAAGTACTTAAATAAACACTTAAAAAATAACCATTTTCAAGCCTATAAAGATCTTGTTCTGGAAGAAGCACAATCACGCTATGGAATTGAAGCAGAAGAACTGGTCAATGGAGGTTATAACATTTATACAGGGCTTGACCGTAAAGCCCAACTCTCCATGGAAAAGGCCTTTCACGACGATGCCCTATTTAAAAATCAAAAACAGATTGATGGCGGGGCCACCCTACTCAATAGCAAGACTGGCTTGATTCTTGCTGTTGGCGGTGGACGAGAATACCTTCATGGGTATACCAACTTTTCTCTTGAAAAAAGACAACCAGGCTCTGCCATCAAACCTATTACTGTTTTTGCACCTGCGGTAGAAGATCATCGTTACAATGAATTTACCACGGTTCGAGACCTCCCCTACAAAGTTGGCAATTGGAGTCCCAAAAATTATGATCAAACCTATTACGGTCATGTCCCAATGCAAACAATGGTCTCCCAATCCCTCAATGTATCTTCCGTTTGGTTATTAAATGAAGTTATAGGAACCAATTCTGCTTTCAAGTATGCAACCGAAGCAGGTTTACCCTTGAAAAAAGAGGATCGAGACCTAGCACCTTTAGCACTGGGAGGCCTCACGGAAGGGGTTAACACAGTACAAATGGCACAAGCTTATGGGAGCTTTGCCAATCACGGAGTACTAACTGAGGCGCACACAATACGTAAAATTGTTAGCGCTGATGGACAAGTGCTGAAACCGCAAAAGCCCCTTGTTCAAAAGAAAACGCTCTTTAGTAAAAAAACTGCCTACTATATCACCCGAATGCTAAAAAATGCCGTAGAGTCAGGAACTGGAGGAAATGCTCGGGTTTATGGTTATGATATTGCAGGAAAAACTGGAACCACACAAAATGGAAAAGATGCCTGGTTTGTAGGTTATACGCCTGATTATGTCATGGCTGTGATGGTAACCAATCGAAAAGAAGGAAAGGTGTCTTTAAGTGGAAATGAGTATCCGGCAAAAATTTTCCAAAGGGTTATGAGTGATACTTTACGCGGTACTTCTCCTCGCCTGTTTACAAATCCAGGTGTTCCAGAGCCGAGACCGCCCTTTATATTAAGGGCCGTTGACAATCTGAAAGCTACTTATGATACCAAATCTGGTGCAGTTCTCCTCACCTGGAATGACTACAGCAATCGCGTACTCTATCGTATAGAACGTTCTACACCCAATGGCAGGTGGATTCCGATCTACACAACACGAAGTGGTAGTTATAAAGATACGAGTATTCGCCTCCCCCAATCTACATTCTTTGATAACCTTTTCGGGACCAATAAACAAACCTATTACTATCGAGTGATCGCCATTGACAGTCAAACAAGAAAAGAAGCAGGCCCTTCCAGAGTCGTCAAGGTGACACTTACATCTACCAAACCACCAGATACAGAGCCTAAACCCGAAGAACCTGATCAAGACCCAGCAACATCTCCTCCTTCAGACCCCCAGGAGGACCCAAATTCACAGGAAGATGAAGAAGAAGACGCACTTCCCTAAACTTTATAAACCAAAAAAGATCGGTGACTACCGATCTTTTTTGTCTTTCTTGATTCAGCATGAGTATTTACGACGCTTTTTTCCTACTACTACACTATATGAATACCGGTTACCATATTCCTTTTGTTCTCCGTAACAGTTAACCGCAAGAGCCACTGATCTGTTCGGCGTTTTCTTCTGACCAAGTTCATGCTTTAACTGTCGAAGGATTTGCTGGGCGCGCATCTTCAATCAACTCTCATCCTTTCACTGATTTATAGATAGAGTATGTAGAATGCTAAAGATGGAATCTACGAGGGCCCAGCGATAAAAAAATATACGATAATACCAAAGTTCGCCTCATTTTCATTTGCATGCAGAGACAAAGGAATTAAAAAAATGTTGTGCTATCGCTTCTCTTCGAGCCATCCCTTCAGGATGCCATTGAACTCCTAGCACAAAGGTATGCTCTTTACTTTCAAAAGCTTCGATTACACCATCTTTAGCTGTAGCAGTTACAAAAAAAGGAGAGACGACACGCCGAACAGCTTGATGGTGAAAACTATTCACCCGATAAGTCTGTGACCCTACAATTTTGTGAAGCAATGAACCCTCTACTACTTGTATCTGATGAGTAGGAAAGCTTTTTGGAGCCCGTTGCATATGCTGAATCAATTCCTTCCGCTGACTTGGCAAATCTTGATAAATATCACCTCCTACCGCAATATTAAGAACTTGACATCCTCGGCAGATTGCCAAGATCGGTTTGTTCGCTTTTAGAAAGGCCTGGCTAAGGGTAATTTCAAAATGATCCCGTTCAGGCGAAACCTCTCCTAAACCAGGTAAAGGCTCCTCATTAAAGTATATGGGGTCAACATCTTCCCCTCCAGAAAGTAATAAACCGTCCAGATGGTTTACAAGGCTTAAAATCTCCTCTGTTTTTGTTGTCAAAGGTAGTACAAATGGAATGCCACCTGCACGATAGATCGCGTCTACGTAGTCTCGTTGCAGAAACATTTTCTCCCCATCAATGGAAGGGGAAATTCCAATAATCGGCTTCATGCTATTCCTTCCCTTCTGTGGATTTTGACTCTTTCAACTAGGCCATTTTATTCAATAATCCTCCTATTTTAACCTCTAGCTATTATCGGCCGCGTTTAAGACTCCCTAACATTTTTTCCTTTACTATCATACCATGTTAACGGACTACAAAAAAATTCTCCTGCTTTTAGCAGGAGAATGTAGTTCCACATTATACACCTTTCTATCTAAAATTCCCAATTGGATATTTCCAGATTATCGCTTTCTAACAAAGATTTCATTCCTCTTCTCACTGGGATATTCTTACTCCCGGGCTCCTTTTACGGCCTGTCCTGAAAACAAGAGACGGATAGCATACAAGCCAGCTAATCCAACCAAAGTATAAATAATCCGACTTACCCCTGAGGAGGAACGAATGGAGTCTCCACCAAAAAGTGCTGTTACTAAGTCCCATTGGAATAGTCCTACAAGGAGCCAGTTAAGGGCACCAATAATGACCAAAATTAAAGCAATCCTAGATAATGCACTCATGTTGTTCCCTCCGCTTCTGATATCAATTTTAGTATGTAAACCATCTGTATAACTTATACGGATTCACTCTCCTCTTTTATAAATAAAAAACGCCGCTACACTAGCGGCTAACTAAAAGATCGTTATGAACCTTGGGCAGTTTTCTGTTTTTGTTTATATTCCTCTGCCAACTTATCAATTTCTTTTTTCAACTCAGCAACCATCTCTGCCTCAGGGATTTTACGGATAATTTTCCCATGTCGAAAAAGAAGTCCTTCTCCACGAGCACCAGCAATTCCAATATCCGCCTCTTTTGCTTCTCCAGGTCCATTTACAGCACAGCCCAATACAGAAACCTTAATCGGGGCATTAATATTCGAGATATACTCTTCAATCTCGTTGGCAATACTAATTAAATCAATCTCGATCCGCCCACAAGTTGGACAAGAAATCAGTGTTGCTGCATTGGCTGCCAGACCAAATGCTTTTAGAAGTTCTCGTGCGACTTTAACTTCTTCCACAGGATCGGCACTTAGAGAGATCCGGATCGTAGAACCTATTCCCTCAGACAACAAGGCACCTAGACCCGCAGCGCTTTTTATTGTTCCAGAAAACTGTGTTCCAGACTCTGTAATCCCTAAGTGTAAAGGATAATTGAATTTTTCTGCTGCTTTCTTATACGCCTCAATGGCCAATCGGACATCCGATGCTTTTAAGGAAACAACAATATCATGAAAATCTAGTTCTTCCAAAATACCAATATGAAATAGTGCACTTTCTACCATTCCATCTGCTGTTGGATATCCATATTTTTCAAGGATCCGTTTTTCAAGGGAGCCAGCATTTACACCGATACGAATCGGAATCCCTCGTTCCTTCGCTGCTTTAACAACTTCTTCCACCTTTTCTCGTCTGCCAATATTCCCTGGATTGATGCGAATTTTATCAATTCCACCCTCGATCGCTTTCAAAGCTAACCGATAGTCAAAGTGAATATCGGCAACCAAGGGTACTTCAATTTCTTTCTTAATTAATGGGATCGCTTCAGCTGCTCGTTCATCAGGGCAGGCAACTCGTACAATTTGACACCCTGCTTCTGTCAACCGATGAATCTCTTCAACCGTCGCTTTCACGTCATGGGTTTTTGTCATCGTCATGCTTTGGATCACGACCTGATCATTTCCGCCGATTTGAACATTCCCTACCTTTACTGGTCGTGTTTCCCTTCGATGAAACATCATTCATACGCCCCTTTATCTTTAGGACTTAAATTTGAAGCGTATCAACACTTCTTTTCAAGTCCATCTTGTCCTTACCTGTTTATTAAGCAGGTGGAATAAAGTAAATAAGGCCTTTTTTATATTAATCCTATTTCACTCATTTATTATATCATTTCACAGAAGTTATGGAGCTAAATTACTGCGGATTTATTTCAAGCAGTCTCACAAGAAAAAAGAGTGGGACCCTATAACAAGATCCCACTCCTAAGAATCTTTCACTGAAGAGGTACACGTTTTTGAACTTCCTGGAACACCTCTTCAGCACTTTTTCCTTGTGCATTGATTACTGGTGAACTAGTTTGGATATCCTGCATTCCCATCATGTCCTTGTCTCCACCAGAAATCACTAAGCAATCTGCGTCATTGACTTGATCGGATTGCAACGGAACCACTTGATATCCATTTTGCTTTAGATATTGGCTTATAGAGCTTAAACCTTCTTCTACTGCAATACGCTTATTCATAACAGATCCACCTCCGCTTTATTGTTGATGCGGGGTCATGCTTTCATGATGCTCTTGAACATAGGCGACCAAAGCAACGTTACTATTTACCATACGAGTTAGACTTTCCTCAGCTGTCTGGATCTCTTCCATTGCAGCAGGAACATCTTCTAAGTTTACTATTTGGAATTTCCCTGTGGATTTAGGGATCTCATCCACTTCGTAAACGTCCTTTCTGTTTATTGATAAACAGCTTAAGTGAAAAAGGCAACATTCCAAACCAGTGATAAGACCATGACTGTTTTCGATTCCGTCGTTCTTCTCTGCGTACCTCAGGGGGAAGATCCAAATAGCTGACCATTCGGCTCACTAGAAATTTCAGGTAGTCGTTGGATGACATCCTACTCCCTCCTGAGTGTAGGATTTCCGAAGTACAAGAAATTTAAACGTTCAATGTGAGGTATTCTTGGTAATGCTTATAAATTATCCCAGCGATCACAGTTACGGATCGACCAGTGGTATCAACAGTAAGATCGGCAAAACGATAGCTTTCCCTCCGTTTGGATAATAATTCGTCAATCTGTTTTCTCATATCTCCTCGGAGAAGAGGTCGACTGGAGTCATTTTCTAAACGCTGGATCAGTTCATCTCGCGAAGCTGTGAGGGCAACGACCCAACCTCCTTTTTGCATATCCTCCACATTATCCTCGCGCAAAACAATACCACCCCCTGTTGCAATCACAGAAGGAGCACTTGATAATGTATTTTTCAGCACTTTTCTTTCCAATTGGCGAAAAAACTCCTCCCCTTGATTACAAAATATTTGTGAAATGGTACATCCTGATTGCCGTTCAATCTCCAAATCTGTATCCACAAAAGGCATAGACAATTTTTTAGCCAGAACTTTTCCTACTGTTGTTTTACCAGTTCCCATAAATCCGATTAAAATAAGATGTTTTCCTCTCTTTTCCTTCATTCTCACAACATCCCTTTTATTGGTAGTAAGGGTATTGTATGTTAAATCTGCAATGCTTGCAAACGATCTTTTTCGGCACAATTATCCCATATTCACAAGGGATTGGCTTATTGAACCAATTTTCCGTTAAGATTCATTAAAAGGATATAAATCTATTTAATCCCTTGAATCCCTTTCATTTGATATTGAATGGCTACCACCCCTATCCTATAATAAGCACCGAACAAACCCGCTCAGCAAACCAACCAAAGGAGGATTCTATGCGGAGCTTAAAGTTTGTTTCATTTACTCTAATTATCGCTTTCCTATTTACTGGACTATTTGTACCAACCCATGTTGCCGAGGCAGCTGCACCCCAGACTGTCTATTTTGGAAAAGAGAATGGCGATGTTTGGGATTTACAATATCGCCTCCATCAACAAGGATATTACACGGGTAAGATCGATGGTAAATTTGGTCATAAAACGGAACAAGCCGTTATTAAATATCAAAAGCATAAGGGTTTACGCATTGATGGAATAGCAGGACCTGAAACATGGACTTCTCTAAAACGTAACAGTTATTCTCAAGATGATGTAGAATGGCTTGCTCGAGCTGTTTATAGTGAAGCTCGAGGAGAACCTTACGAAGGACAAGTCGCTGTTGCTGCTGTTGTCCTTAACCGAGTAAAGTCCAAGGATTTCCCCAACACCATCAAAGGAGTTATTTTCCAAAAAAACGCATTCACTGCAGTACAGGACAAGCAAATCTGGTTAACCCCAAATGATACAGCTTACCGTGCAGCTTTAGATGCAATTCGCGGTAAAGATCCTTCTCAAGGATCTCTATACTACTTCAACCCTTCTACTGCTACTTCCAAGTGGATCTGGACACGAAAACAAAACCTAAAAATCGGAAATCACATCTTTGCTAGTTAATAACAGCCCAAAATTAGGGCTGTTTTTCTTTTCCTCTCATTTCGTGCTTACAACTTTACTTTAAAGTATTGATTTGTGCATCGAGGTTTTGATATAATGTCTTTTAACAATTTATACATCTGTCTATGCGTATAAGAAAGGCTTATCATTTAACTGATTATTCCCAAAGATCAACAAATAATGGTTTATCTTAATAAGGAGGGAACTTCTATGCAATCACCTTTTCGTTGGTATCTGGAACGGGTTCAGCTCTGTCACGAACGAGAAGGAGTTGCTCTCCTTGAACAAGCTACGCAAGACTTAAACGAAGAAGAATACAAAAAGATACAGGAGATATGGGAAGCCCGTGTCCAACGTGATCAAGAACAAAAACAACAACGGCGTAAAAAAATGGGTATCATATCTGCTGTATGCTTTTTGGTTTTGGGGGGAGCCTATTTTATCCTAATCGCTTAAGTATATAACGATTTATCTTGACCATTCTCTTATCTCAAATGTAACCGGATCAAGTACTACACGGACTGACTGTTTAATTCCCCGATCTATGAATCCGATGGAAGTAACATGAATCCCCTTATGATCATCTCCTTCGATTTTCGCTACAACTTTTGTATTATTGATGGTGATCTGCACTGTTCCGCGCCAGTCCGGATGCACGCGGAGGCGATGTTGCAGACTTGCAATTCCGCTTTCCGCGGCATACTGGGCCCGTATCATGTCCCATTCAATCGCAGCACTTTCTCTACTATAAACCGTATGGGCTAATGTTGTAAATAGAAATAAAAATACGATCACCGAAATTGCCGTTACCAGTGGCAAAGCCATTCCATTTTCATCTGACCAATAACGGAGCATTCTTTTACACTCCATTTCTCAATTAGAAAATCATGATGATTGCACCGTCGAGATCGGTTGAACCGATCTCTGGTACTACCTAATACCGGTCCGATGAGAAACCTATTTGAGATATTTTATAAAATAAGCGGCGAAGAGGAGCGTCAATATAACTGCAAATACCCATTTAATGAGAGCATATTCAACAAAGAAGATCGGCACGGTAACTAATGCGGTAAGAAATATAAAAATTTTGGTTGCATATCGCGTCATAAGGACTGAATATTCCATCTGTTATATTTTTTATAAATGATTTCGTTTATAATTAATCAATTCTGCTGCGTAGATACGTTTGTAAAGTAATATCCGATTCCCAATTTTGCAGCCCAATCTCAATCTCGACTCCCTTATGATCTGGTACACAATTAAATAAGTAAACATCATGAAGCAAAATCGTTGTACCTCGAAACTGAGCTTCATCCACTCCTCGTAAGCTGCGTATTATTCTGCGCTTATCCAAACGATAACGGACGGTTTCCCCACTGGGTAGATCAAATTCCAGCCAATTCTCTTTTGACAAACGAAAATTTGTCCCCTGCCGAACCTCATTACGAAGATCAGCTAAAAATGCTTCCGCTTCCATCATAAGTTGTTGGCGGCCAATCATCTGTTTGGTGTTTGATTCCATCAACAAGCCAAAAGACATTACCGCTGGAATTAAAATAACCAATAACGAGAGAGCGACCGCCAACTCTACATAGCTAAATCCTCTTTCCTCTTTCATTATGGAGTAAAGAGAATGTTTTCGAGGCGCATCACCCTTTTTCTGTCCTTTATATCTTTCCATTGAACCTCCACCATTACCTGCGTTGTAAAAGAAGTTTCCCGCACTTTTTTCCATGAGACTTCGTAAATAAAAGGCTTTGGCCCCATCGACGTATCCTTTTTGATGATCTTGCCACTTGGTGGCGCTGTATCAGACCCTAATCTTTCCATTTGCTCTTGCAAAGCTAAAAGTACTATATATTGTTGATCACGAAGATGCTGCTGATCCTTCAGTTCACTATATACAGGGACCGCCACCGCTACAAGAACGCCCAAAAGGGCAATAGCAATAATCACTTCCACCAAAGTAAAACCATCCTGATTGCTTCTTACCATTCAACCTCCACCCTTGCTCTTCCAGAAGCAACTTGTACGATCACCTCACCTACCTGCTTTTCCCCTTTGTACAATTGGAACCTTCCGCCACGTACCTGTCCTGAAGGATGAAAGTGGAGCCGATTTCCTGGATAGTTGCTCTTTAGATGATAGCGATTAGGAACTCTTTTTTCTTGCAACACTTTTCCTCCACGGGTAATCCTATAAGCACGTCCTGTCCGGTCTACCTCAAAGGCAACTTGCCGTTCACGGCTAACTGCTTCTCGCTGAGCCATCCGAATTTCTGCCAGCAATTGATTCAGAAACAACTGTCGTTCAACCCGCTCTCCCAGTTGAGCAAAGGCAGGGAAAGCTAGGGCAGCGAGGAGGCCCACTAATGCCAATGTCAGAACCATTTCCACCAAGGTCCAGCCACTTTCATCCATTTTCCAATTAGGAATCATGAACCGAACAGTGAACCCTTTTTTCTACCGATTGATCGGGATCAATCTTATAAGTTCCTTTTGCCGGACAGGTAGGAGTAGAGCGCAGATATCCTCTTTTTTGCAGTTCATTCACATTAGAAGGGTATTTTCCCATCTCTAAATAATAATTGTCTGCTTGTGCTCCAATCAATTTCCGATTGGCCTCACATGACTTTTCCTGCGCTGATTCACCTGCTGCTTTTAGGTTAGGCAAAGCTATCGCAATAATGACACCAATTATGAATAGCACTACCAACATTTCAATAAGTGTTAAACCCCGTTGATCACCGAGTATCCTTTTCATCCCTTATCCTCCTTTATATAGCACGAACAAGGTTTAACATTGGCAAAAACATCGCAATCACCGTAATCGCAATCAACACGCCAATAAAGAAGATGAGAATTGGCTCCAAACTTCTTGTAAACTGGTGAGCCCGTTCACGAATCATCTGCTCTGTCCCTTTTCCCAGCACCAAGAGCGATTGATCCAAACGACCTGACTCCTCTCCAATTGCTACCATGGGCGGTAAGGAAGATAGGAAAAGCTCTCCTTTCTCTACTGTAAGGGAATAATGAAGGGAATGTCCTGCGAGCAGACGCCCTTGAATTCGCTCAATACCAGCCGATAAACGGTACCAAGGTGTTAATGATCTCATGATTTCCAATGCCTTCATAAGTGGTAAACCGGATCGTAGCAAAGAACCCAGCTGTACAGAGAGATAATGGGTGAAGCGTAAAGCATAATAGTAACGAATGCCAGGTAAACGATAGAGCGGTCCAAGCCAGCGGCTTCTTTTTTCTGAAGGTAAGCGAAATAACACGAATGCAAATAGTGCCAAAATTGCAATAAGTAAACCTAGATATAAGAATATCCTTCGCATTGAATCATACACAGTAATTAAGATTTGGGTTAACAAAGGAAGTTCCAGATCCATCGCCTCATATAGTTCAGTAAATCGCGGAATCACGATCGTCACCAGGAAAAGAAAAGCACCCATCACTAATAGCAAGACAATCGCCGGGTATAAAACTGCTTGTCCCATCTCTCGGATCAGCTTGCCACGTTCGCGGTAATAAGTGACACATTGTCGCAATCCAAAGGCATAATCCCCATGCTCTTCTGCTGCGCGAATAAAGGAAACAAAAAGAGGTGGAAATCCCTCCCTATTTAACGCTTCCGACAAACTTTGTCCTTCATCTAACAATTGGCACACCCGTTCCGCTTCCTCTTGATTCCACACCTTTTGCTCAGATAAAATTTGTAAACTGGGTAAAAGAGGAAACCCACTTTCCAACAGTGTCGCCAATTGTTCTGCGAAATGGGCAAGAGCATCATTGGAACGACGCCTTCGATTAAACAAGCTCATTCACCACCCGAAAATACTCTTGCTGTGTGGTCTTTTTTTGTTCCACTTTTTCTTTGATTGCCTCCGCTAACGTTCTCATCCCCGCCTTTTGAGTAATCTCGCGGAGCCGATTCAGTGACGTACCTTCTACAATTAACCGCTCAAGCTGCTCATCAACCACTAGGATCTCGAAAACTCCTGTTCGCCCCTGATATCCCGTCTGATTACATTCCTTACACCCTGCTCCATCACATTCTTTACAGATTAAGCGAATTAAACGTTGAGCGATTACTCCTTTTAATGCGGATGCCACCAAAAAAGGAGCAACCCCCATATCAATCAATCGGGTAATGGCACTACAACTATCAATGGTATGAAGTGTGGATAATACCAAATGCCCTGTTAATGCTGCCCGAACTGCAATCTCCGCTGTCTCTTGATCACGAATCTCTCCCACCATAATAATATTTGGATCTTGCCGCAACACTGCCCGTAATCCATGAGCAAATGTTAATCCCGCTTTTGGATGAATCTGAATCTGAGTCAATCCCGGCAATTGCACCTCAATGGGATCTTCCAAAGTAACAATATTCTGCTCAATGCTATTTAGTTCCTTAAGAATTGCATATAATGTCGTAGTTTTACCAGCACCAGTTGGTCCAGTAGCAATAATCAGACCATTTCTCCGTAACATTAGGCGTTTTAACCGGGTCAGTTCCGTTTCACCAATCCCCAATTCAGATAAAGTAATCAATTCAGGTCGATTCCGGAGCAAGCGCAGGACAACCTTCTCACCGTGAAGCGTAGGCATGGTGGAAACGCGTATATCTATCCGCTCTCCTTTATGAATTACCGTCATCGCTCCGTCCTGGGGGAGTCTTTTCTCACCGATATCCAAATGAGCCATCACTTTGATTCGTGAGATTATGGGATACATATGATGCCGTTCTATTTGATTGAGTAATACCAAGAAACCATCAACCCGCTGGCGTATTCGTAATTCTTCTACTTGCGGTTCAATATGGATATCACTAGCCCCCTCATCAATTGCCTGTTCCAAGAGTTGGGTCACAAATCCCGCCGCATCCATCCTCACCACCCCAGATAAGTCATAAAATAGAATCTAATCTAAATTTCGACATTCCTATGCATATTCCTTCTACAAGTGACAAAATTTTTTCATAGTATGGTTAGGATTTCAGGGATGCAAAGGAGAGAATGCTTAAATAAAGCTCCATTACGGTGTATAGATTCTTTGAGATTGTACATATTATGGATAAGCAAGGTAATGGGGAGTAGCCAAGTGGTAAGGCAACGGACTTTGACTCCGTGATGCGCAGGTTCGAATCCTGCTTCCCCAACCATTGAGACGAGTGGGAAAATAAAGGGCATGAATCAACACATGCCCTCCCACCTAATTACTATACTGAACGATAAAATCCCCGGTTTCCGGGGATTTTTCATAAATTGGGAGTGTACAAAAGAACTCTTTCATCTTATCATTATAGTTAAGTTAAAAAGAGGACGGTGAAAAAATAATGCTTATTGCTTTCACACTAATTGGGGCCGTTCTCCTTGTTATCTGGGCTTTTGCTCGACTTAACACTTACAAACCGACAATTAAAAGGGTTCGATTAACTGTAAACCACCCAATGAAGCATGGGTTAAATATATTGCACTTATCCGACCTACACATGGAAAAGTTATCAATCAGTCCTACTGCATTATTGAATCGCTTACGTCAAGAACCCATCGATTTAATTGCCCTCACAGGAGATTATCTGGATACGGAACCAATGCGTGATCGCTTTCTACAATATATAAAAACACTTTCTTCATTAAAACCTCGTTATGGAATGTATGCTGTTTTTGGCAATCATGATTATGTAATTGAACCGCTTTTACCAGAATTAAGGAAAGAAATGAAAAATCTAGGCTGCACTGTACTCCAGAATGAAAACTGTAGCATAAAAATTGGCGAACAATGGCTAAATATTATTGGTATTGACGATTATTTTACAGGGCGCAGTGATTTACCTCGCTCCTTTGCTAATTTGAAGCCAGGGATTAACCTGGTCTTAACCCATGATCCCAATATCGTGTTGGAAATGAAAGATTACCCCTTTGACTATCTACTTTCCGGCCATTTTCACGGAGGACAAATTCATTGGCCCAAGCCCTACCATTTACGAAAAATGGGTCGCTTGCCTCACCAGAATATTTTCCGTGGATTACACTATCACAATAATCGCGCCTTTTATATTAGTGAAGGATTAGGTCAGACTGCATTTCGCATGCGTCTCCGTTCTCGTCCAGAAATCACCTTTCACAACATCGGTGGATTTGATGTATAAACAAAGGCCCTCATCACTTGGAAGAGGGCCTTTTGTTTATCGTTCAAACAAATTACCTAAACCCCCCAGAACACTTCCTTCGTCCTTGTTTTTACCTCCTCCTTGAGGAGAAGCAGCAAAGACACGGCTTGCCAAACGACTAAAGGGCAAGGATTGAATCCATACCTTTCCAGGTCCTGTTAAAGTAGCGAAAAATATACCTTCGCCCCCAAATAATGCTGTTTTCACATTGCCAACATACTCGATATCATAATCTACCTGCTGTGTCATGGCGACTAAACACCCTGTATCGATCCGTACTTTTTCCTGTGGTGCTAACTCCTTTTCACAAATATTTCCCCCAGCATGGAGAAATGCAACCCCACTTCCCTCTAGCTTCTGCATAATAAAACCTTCTCCTCCAAAGAAGCCAACTCCGAGACGACGCTGAAATTCGATTCCGATCGACACCCCTTGTTCTGCACATAAAAAAGCATCTTTTTGGCAAATGAGCTTCCCACCGTATTGGGATAGATCAATTGGGATAATCTCTCCTGGATAGGGTGCAGCAAAATAAACATTTTTTTCTCCCGGACCGGTGTATGTAAACTGGGTCATAAACAAGCTTTCCCCAGTAATCAGCCTTTTTCCAGCCCCCAGTAAGCGCTCCATCATCCCTCGATTTTCATCCGTTCCATCACCAAAAATTGTTTCCATCACAACTCCATCATCCATCATCATCAGGCTACCTGCTTCAGCCACAATACTGCGCTGGGAATCAAGGGAGATCTCAATAAATTGCATTTCATTGCCATAAATCTGATAATCCCTTCCCTGCTGCATTTTATCACTCCCTTTAAATAAAAGATTATCTCTATTTTACAAGATTATAATAAAATGAGAAAGTGAATTATTTGGATTAAACAAAAATGGCCTCTCCAATTTATGAAAAGGCCTAAAGGGAGGTCTTTGCCTCTATCCTTAATGAAAATAGTCCAACACGATCTCTGAACCTCGAAGTGCAGATTTTGGACGACCTAATCGCAATGCCTGCTTACTCATCACTTCCCATCGTGTTGGATTATTTCGCAGCGGGTATACAAAACTGGGGATCTGTTCCGGACTGTCCTGTCGTAAGGCAACTTGATGTTGTAAAAGAAAATGACTGTTTCGTTCTTCCTGTCCAGGGAGAGGACAACAGATCACCATCGGCAAACCAGCTGCAAGAGCTTCTGAGCTAGTCATACCACCTGGTTTTGAAACGATAAGATCTGATGCTCCCATCCATCGTGCCATTCGATTGACAAATCCTTTTACATGAACCAAGGGATCCCCTTGATAGCGGGCAACAAGTTGCTGTTGGAGGGAAGTATTTTTACCTGTTACAACAATTACTTGGGCATCCGGCATATCCAATCGAAACTGTTCAATACACTCCTCCATGGGACCCAAACCCACTCCACCCCCCATAACCAAGATGGTGAACGGATCTTGAAAAAGGCCCAATTCCGCTCGTAATTCTTTTTTATCTGGAAGGGGTTGAGAAAATTCGGGGTCAATTGGAATACCTGTAGGATACACCTTAGCGCTTCTCATCCCAAATCGATTTCGAATTTTATTAGCAACCGTTTCGTGAGCCACCAAAAAAAAGTCAACATTCGGATGAACCCAAAAACCATTTACATCAAAATCAGTAATAGCTGCTCCTAGGCGGAAACGATGGCTACTTCTTTCTTTGATGACTCCCATGGCCCCGAGGCAGAAAGCATGGGTACAGACAACTACCTGAGGACGTAATTCCTCGACAAAACTTTGTAGTCGTGTAGAAAGAATCTTCCCTAAGGAAGTACGAAAAGTATCACTAATCCCTTCTTCTCGGCTATAAGCGGCTCCCCATAACCCCGGTGCATACTGGAGTGTGTTAAGGTATACCTTTCGCGCCAACACTTCCAACTGTGGACTAACCCGAGGCAATCCTCGCATAATATCCACATGGACGCGAGGAGCAATGCGATTTAAGCCGCGCCGTAGGGACAAAGCGGCGCGAAAGTGGCCACTGCCTCCGATCGTTTCTGTTAAAATGAGCACTTTATCCATATCAAATCCCCACTTGATAGCGTTCAAATAAACGCCCTATTAAAATAGATACTTGATCAGGCTTAAGTTGCATTATAAGATTCGATAGGCGATTAAATCCTCGTGGGTGACAACTCATCAAGATGATTTTAAATAACAGTCCCTTAAACCATCGCTTGAAAGGATCAGCCAAAGTATGCACATCAAATCTAAGCTTCACTGCGCCACGGCAATAAAAGGTGATACCCATTAGAATCTGAAGTTCCTTGCTCCAAGAACGTCGGGCCAAATCATCCACCAATGCCAGCAAAGAGTAACGAATCCCGTTCAATGCTGTTAAGATAATGCCCATTTCCCTTTTAGTATCGTTGTGAAGATGAAGCTTTACATACCCATCCCCCTTCTCAGGTACAACACCGTCCGATGTCATCAGGGGTACTCCATGATAACGTTTAATTACCATTCGGAACAAGTGATTATTCTCCTCATCCACATGCTGTAATCGACTGAAATGATCGTATAATATAGCCCATATGCGCCAAAGGATAAGGATCATATTGCGCATACCTTGTCCCCCCTACCAACCTATGCATCCTTTCCCATAGTATGAGTCGTGATTGCCTCTGACATGCGAAACAAAAAAGCCGTCATCAAGACGGACAAAAATAAGCAATTCTCTATACTGATTGATGAGATGCTCGTAAACGTCTCAAGATTGGTCCCACAATTAATACCGCCACAGTTAGGATGATCGGAATCAAATGAGAAAGTAAGTATCCTTCTTTAATTAGAGGATCTTTCACAATTAATTGCCCTGCTGTATAGCCCAATATTCCCGATCCAACATAGATAATCCATGGAATCTTTTTTATTATGATGATCACCAATTGACTTCCCCACATTAAGATGGGAATACTAAGTCCCAATCCAAATAATACAAGGAAAAAGTCCCCCTGTGCTGCCCCTGCGACCGCCAGAACATTGTCTAAACTCATTACAACATCAGCAACAATAATTGTTCTTACAACATCACGCATCGTTTTTCCCGGACTTACACCAGGACCGCGTTCATCTTGTAGCAATAATTTAACGGCAATCCACAAAAGCAATAACCCGCCTATGGACTGCAGAAAAGGAATTAATAGCAACCAAGCTGCCAACGCGGTTAAAGTAACACGTAATAATACAGCAGCTATGGTCCCAAATAAAATCGCCTGTTTTCGCTGCTTTTCTGGCAAGTTTCGTGCCGCCATTCCGATTACCATGGCATTATCCCCGCTCAAGACCAGATCAAGGACCACAATGTTGACAAAGCCAATCCAAAACTGCGTCTCCATCCGCCTCTGCTTCACCTCTCTACACTACAAAACATCCCTATTTTTATAGTACGAATCCAAGAGAAGATTTGATGCTACGAAACAATGATTTTTTAAAAAATAGGTTCAATGTATTCTAGTAGCTTCTTTAAATCTAGCTCCTTGACTCATTTATACGTTTCCATAGATAAATAAATGACCTCGGGAAGCAAAGAAGATGTAATGTGACAAAAATGGGCCGAGAATACTTTACTTCACTACCCTCGACCCAAGAACCACTTCATTCAACTATTCGGCAGATGAAAATAACGTTCGGATAATAGAAGCCGTCATCTGGGGCACGATCTCCATGGAATAGGGAATCTCAACGCGTTCCCATTGGCTATGTGCATCCATGCCATAGGGCCCTACATTAACTACAGGGATATCTAACGAACGAATCGCCTCAACATCCAAACGGTGCTTAATTCCCCAAGCAGGCATATTTTTTTCAAGCGCACGAATTCCCCCTTCATCATCACTAATTGCAATGTAACTCATATCTGAAATGTAAGGAAAAAAATTGCGTACCTGAATGGGGTGAGGACACCGCGGCTGAAGCTCATCAACAGCCGTATAAACTGCCTCAATCAATCGACGATCCCGGGGATCGGTTTCATTTAATACTACCCGAGGGGCATAAACCGATGAAAAAAATAAAATTATAGCAGGACTATCTTCATCGGCCCACCGCCACATCTCCTCCACCATTTTGCAATTAAAAATCCTCAAATCCAAACCATCTTCATTAAGTAAAGTAAAGGCAAAGTTTCGCATGCCTTGAGCAAATGCATCACCATGGATCTGTAGGCACTTTTGATAAAACTCTTCGTAGGTATAGACACGAGGAACAATCTCCTCCGGTAGATAAGGTTCCCCAGATAGTTCACAGTATTGGCGATAACGAGTATGCATCTTCGTAATTGCCTGCTCAAAAGCGAGTCGGGCAACTTCTTTTAATCGGAGAAGGACATCTTTGGGTGACCAACTGTGAACAAAGAAATTGTAATAGACAAAAGCAGCAAAAGGTGTTTGAACATCATAAGATTCCTTTAAATCTGTTTGCTTCAGGGAAACTGGTGGAATGGTTATCTCCCCAAACATCTCATCGCAAAAGTCCGTGTTATAATCAATCCGACTTGTTAATTCTGCTGCCACCAGATTGGGATCAAATCCCTCAAAGGCCTGCCCCACATGCGTCTCTTTCCCTGCAATAAAAAATGATGGCAACAACTTACCCACTGTTCCCAGATAAACATAACGATTTTCATCCCCTTCATACCGCCGTGACGTATAATCTGCATTAATCGCGGCAATATAGGTAAGATTTTCTTTTTGCGCCAGATATTGAAGATCCTTTAAGGCAGACAAAATTCCATGGGAATCCTCTTCCTCATCACATTCCACCAAAAGCAAAACATTCCCATTTAATGAGTTTGGCTGTGAAGCAAAATGACGAATCAAAGCAAGATGACTGGCAACACCACTTTTCATATCCACACTCCCACGGCCAAACATCCATTCCCCGCTTTCCAAATCTTTTCGGACAGATTCCTTTACTTTTCCATGGCGCAATCGTTCAGCCAAAGCATCTGGTGAAAAAGCAAGTGATTTCCATTTACCGTAATCTTCAATACCAACTGTATCCATATGGCCCATTAAAATTATCGTTTCTTTTTTTGGCTTCTTCGCTCCTTTCACCAAGGCAAATACATTGTATCGTTCCCGATCATCCCCCTCCGTAGGCACCAAACGCAGGTAAGCCGGGTGATCTTTAAAATAGGGGATTTGCTTCAAAAGATCGTAAATTTTATAAGCAATATCCCGCTCACCGATCGTACCCACAATACTGGGATGTTGGACGAGTTCCTTTGTAAGCGCCAGTACTTCCTCGCGAAAGCTCTTCATATTACAAGCCTCCTCCTATGGTTTCACCTCTTCCTCATACAATATGGAGTAGGTCAATAATCTATCCCTCTTCTTATCTTGCTTTGGAAAAAGAAAATAAAAAATAGAGCTATGTTCCTCTACTTTCATGTAAAGCAAAACATAGCTCCTTAACCCTAATTCAAAATAAATTTTTTCTGTGTTAATTTAAGCCCTATAGCCCACTATTCTTTTACCGTACTCTCTTCATCTTAAAAAAAGCTAAACTCCTCTTCCTCCTTTGGAGAAAGAATCTTCACTTCCGTTCCTGCAACTGCACGTTCCACCAGTTGCTCCACATCCAATTGGGATTCATTCTTAGCAGTTATGCCTGGATTCGGACGAGTTTTCGGATTACGGGGCAAAAATACCGTACAACAATCTTCATAGGGAAGAATTGAGGTTTCATAGGTACCAATCTGCTTGGCCAGTGTCATAATTTCTTGTTTATCCATTCCCACAAGAGGTCGTAAAATCGGCATTCGGGTCACTTCATTTATGACCTTCATACTCTCTAGGGTTTGACTTGCTACTTGTCCCAAGCTCTCACCTGTTACCAAAGCTAGGGCACCTTGTTTCTCAGAGATTTTCTCAGCGATACGTAACATCATGCGACGCATGATCGTGATCGAATAAGAGTCAAGACACTTTTTCGAAATCTCCGTTTGAATCTCTGTGAAAGGAACCAAATGTAAACGGATTTCCCCCCCGTAACGGGTCAATATTTTTCCTAAATCCTCCACTTTTTGCTGAGCCCGTTCACTGGTAAAAGGATAGCTGTGAAAATGGATCGCTTCCAACTCCACTCCCCGTTTTAGAGCCAAATAACCAGCTACGGGACTATCAATTCCCCCAGAGAGAAGCAACATCACCCGGCCGCTAGACCCTACAGGTAAACCTCCTAAACCTGCTTGATCATTTCCATAGATATATGCTTTCTGGCCACGCACTTCAACATGTAAGGTCAATTCAGGGTTGTGTACATCCACTTTAAGTCCTGGGACATTTTTAAGAATTAATCCGCCGAAATGACGGTTCATCTCTTGCGAACCAATTGGAAAGGATGTATTTACACGTTTGGCTGCCACCTTAAAAGTTTGCGGTGCCACCTCTCGCACCAAGGCAAGGACCGCCTTCTCCATCGCTTTCATCTCTGCAGGAATTCGCCGCGCCAGACAAATTCCCACAATACCAAATACATCTTTCAATCTTTTTATTACTGGATTGGGATCTTCATCGCCCAATTCCACAAAAATACGACCAAATGTTTTCTTGACCTGTATTCCCGAAAAGGAGCTCAATGCCTCACGGATATTACGGATCAGGCGATCCTCAAAATCGGATCTGTTTTTCCCTTTTAACGCCAACTCACCATAACGAACCAAAATACAATTTTCTTCCATTATCAACGCACCTTCATTATTTGCTGTAAGTTTGGAACAACCTTGATCAGTGCTTGGGCACATTTGCGAACATCTTCTTCCGTTGTTTCCCATCCCATACTAATTCGAATAGCTCCCAAAGCTGTTTGTTCATCATACCCCATCGCGGATAAGATTCGACTGGGTTGTTCCTTTTTAGAAGAGCAGGCAGATTTACTAGAGACATAGATCCCTTCTTGCTCCAATGCATGAACAATCACTTCTGCCTTTAAGCCTGGGAACGCAAAGCTAATAATATGGGGAGCTCCTCCTGTCGAAGAGATATCTCCACCAACTACCACACCATCTAATGAACGGGTTACCTGCTCAATCAACCAAGCTTTCCATTTGCTTAACCGGGAAACCAATTGAGATTGCCTTTGTTCAGCCAAAAGAGCAGCTTTGGCAAAGCCGGCAATTCCGGGCATATTTTGAGTTCCAGAACGAACCCCACCTTCCTGTCCCCCGCCTGCGATCAGCGGTGACAAGGTTACCCCTTTCCGAATATAAAGACAGCCTACTCCTTTAGGGCCATGAAATTTATGACCGGAAAGGGATAGCAGATCTACACCCCATTCACGTGGGAACAATGGAACTTTACCTAGTGATTGAACAGCATCTACATGAAACAGTACCTTTTTATACTTAGCCAACCGCTTTCCAATTTCTTCAATCGGTTGAATCGTCCCTACTTCATTATTCACATGCATAATGGTTACAAGCACCGTCTTTTCGGTAATCGCTTCCTCAACCTGATCAGGAGAAACCCGACCCAATCGATCCACAGGAAGCACGGTTATATCCCAATCCCGCTCTCCAAGCTGTTCACATACTTGATATACCGAAGGATGCTCTACCTCTGTCGTAATAATGTGGCGTCCCCGTCCCTCATATTGCCAAGCTACGCCTTTGATGGCTAGATTATTGGCTTCGGTTCCACCTGAAGTAAAAAAAATTTCTCCTTCCTTTACACCAAGTACTTGGGCTACATGACCCCGTGCCTTCTCCAGCAATCGTTCCGCCTTCACCCCTAAACCGTGGAGGGAAGATGGATTGCCATAAATGTTTTGTAGTACCTCATTCATCACAGCAATCACTTCTGGATCCGGTCTAGTCGTCGCACTATTATCCAAATATACCATTCCGTTCATCCTTTCTCCTCTTGAAAGGAAATCTCGCTTCTGACATAATACCATAGGGAATAGCGGGAAGAAAACAGCTCCCATGAACAAGCGACAGAAGAGCTTGCCCCCCGTTCCTATAACTCCTGCTAATAAAAAAGACCCTTGGTTGTAGTATCTCCTCTCCATTGATATCATTTAGTGATAAGGAGATAAAATCTTGGCGAATTACAGAAAATAGCACATCACATAAATATCTTTTTCAATATACATGACCGAGAAAGTATGCCTACTAAAACAGGCTCTTCGATTTATCGGGCTGATTGAAAAGAGGTGAATGGCGCATCAGGCTGCGATATTATATCCATCGCTGGCTTTGCGCCGTTTTCTATGAATAAAACAATGGCCAGTTTATTCGTACTCATCGGTACCGCATCCTATGGTCTTTTGGCTCCAATGGTAAAATTAGCTTATGCTGCTGGCTTCTCCAATGCAGAGGTTAATGGGAGTCAAATGTTATTAGGAACTGGCGGACTATGGCTCATTTCAATTCCATATCTCAAACAACTTCGCTCCATATCATGGAAAAATATTGGATTGTTACTTGGTAGTGGCACCTTTTCTGGAATGACCGCAATTTTTTATTACTATTCACTTCGGGAATTGCCTGCTTCACTGGCAATTGTCTTATTATTCCAGTTTGCTTGGATGGGTATTTTAGTAGAATGGATCCATAAAAAACGAGCCCCAAATCGATTTCAATTAATAGCCATTTCCCTTATTCTCTTTGGTACTTTCCTAGCTGTAGGACTTCATGCCTCAATAGGAAATAAAATTCCTTGGTTACCCCTTCTGACAGGTCTTGCCTCTGCCATTACTTATACTTTATTTTTAAATTTCAGTGGAACAGTTGCAACGCATATTCCCCCACTTCTCCGCAGTACTCTCTTAATGTCGGGATCCATGCTACTTGTCCTAATTGTTTTTCCTCCTCGTTTTCTCATAAACGGTGCCCTAGGAGAGGGACTCTGGTTTTGGGGAGGTTTAATTGGTTTATTTTCTGCTATTATACCAGCTATCTTTATCACGACTGGTGCTCCCCATATCGGGACCGGAATGGTATCCATCATCGGCTCCATCGAACTACCGGTTTCTGTCGTTCTCAGTTATTTTGTTTTAGCCGAACCGATTAGCACTTGGCAATGGCTAGGAATCCTTCTAATCTTACTAGGAATACTGATCTCAGATCGAACTTTTTTTATTCAACGAAAGTAATCTCGGCTCTACAAAGGTACAAGCGGCCTGTAATGGCCGCTTGTACTTATTCAATATCCACATTTAGAATGCAATTAAGTTATGAGAAAGTAATAAAGTGCGATATAATTATGAGTAAATATCAAGCAAATTCACTTTAGGAGGATAAAAATGTTGAAGTTTCCAAAGCCGACTGTGGAACAATTTTTTCGTACATATGTCATTTCAGATTTTGCAGTAAGCGAGGATGAGAAACGGCTCGTATTCAATACAAATCTAAATGGAAAAATGAATTTGTGGGCCATGGATCTACCTGATAATTTTCCATATCTTTTTGCACAGAAAGATCAATCAACTAACTTTATCAAGTTTGATCCAAAAGGACGTTACGTCTTAGCGGGTTATGATGATGATGGTGATGAAAATTATCAGATTTATGCGATCCCTAGTGAGGGCGGCATGCCACAAGAATTAATTACTGGGGATCCATCTGAAAAATTTTATTTTGCCCATTTAAGCGATGACGGAAAACGAATTTACTATATCACCTCTGAAGGGAATCCTAACTTTCTTAATACACGGGTTCGAAACTTGGAAGATAACTCAGATACATTAATTCATGTAGGTGAGATAGGTCCCACCTACTTAGCTGCTGTTTCTGAAAAGGAAGACGTGTTTGTCTATATGCGCCTTTTGGCAAATACTTATATTCAACTTTTCGTAAAAGACCAGGATAGAACCATTTATTTAACCCCCGATGCTGAGAAAGTTCACGTCGCATCCAATCCCATCTTTATTGGGGAAAAAGAGATTTATTTCACTACCAATTATGAGCAAGAGTACAGCTATATCGCAAAATACAATCTTGATTCAAATCAATTTGAAAAGGTGCTCAGTATCGAAAATGAAAGTATCGAACAATTAAAATACGATAAAAAACACCACCTTCTTTACTTTGCAACTGAAAAAGGTGTCGAGGATGTTCTTTACCGATATGACTTAAATGAAGGAAAATTAGAAAAGCTATCCGCCCCCGTCGATGTATTCGAAAAGTTAGTCGTAACGAAAAAAGGAAATCTATATCTTTTAGGTAGAAGTGCAACAGTCCCATTTAATCTATTTAAATCAACAGACGGATCCAATTGGGAAAGTTTAACGAACAATCGAGTTCTCGGCGTAAGTAAGGAGCAAATGGTAGAACCAGAAGTAGTAAAATATCAATCCTTCGATGGCATGGAAATTGAGGCTCTTCTCTTCAAAGCAAAACCTGAAAACGATAATGGATATACCATATTTTGGCCACATGGAGGTCCACAAGCTTCTGAGCGTAAAATGTTCCGAGCGATGTTTCAAAGTGCTCTTAACCGTGGATACTCGATCTTTGCACCGAACTTCCGTGGAAGTACTGGATATGGTTCTTCATTTGTAAAGCTAGTGGAACAGGACTGGGGACATGGACCACGATTGGATTGTGTTGCAGGGATTGAATGGCTATTTGAAAATAATATAACCGACCAAAATAAGCTTTTCCTAGTTGGAGGAAGCTATGGTGGATATATGGCGTTACTATTACATGGACGCCATCCCGAGTATTTTAAGGCAGTGGTTGATATCTTTGGGCCCTCTAATCTATTTACTTTTGTAAATTCAGTTCCACCTCACTGGAAACCAATGATGGAACGTTGGGTAGGTGACCCTGAACGAGACAAAGAGCGTTTTATAAAAGATTCTCCAATCACTTATCTAGATTCAATGATAAAACCTATGCTGGTTATCCAAGGGGCAAAGGATCCTCGTGTTGTAAAAGAAGAATCGGATCAAATCGTAGCCAAACTAAGAGAAAAAGGACGTGAAGTAGAGTATCTAGTCCTTGAAGATGAAGGACATGGCTTCTCCAAGAAAGAAAATGAAATAAAGGTGTATAACACCATCTTTGATTTTTTAGAAAGACATCAAGGATAATAGCTTAAGCTAAAGTACATAGGTCAAAAACCTATGTACTTTTTTATGAAATAAGCAAAAGAGTCTCACTGTAATTAGAATCTTTCTTTTCCCCAATAAAAAAAGCAGGCTACAGATTACTTTATAGCCTGCCTTCGTTTCCATTAACTTACGAATCCTTTCGGTACTCCGCGACCACCTTTGTCCCCAATCCTCCCCGAGCATTCCAAAGTGCCTCTACTTTCATATATTTGGGTTGGGCCAGATTTACCAAATCCTTTAATATCCGGTTGGTAGCATGCTCTTGATAAATTCCTACATTACGATAGGAAGTCAAATAATATTTCAAGGACTTCATTTCGATCAAATATTGATCAGGAATCATCGTGATTTTCAATTCAGCAAAGTCGGGTAGCCCGGACCAAGGACAAACAGATGTAAATTCACTCGTCGGGATTACAACTTCAATCTCCTTGCCTGGATATTCATAAGGAATTGTTTCCAAAATGTCCACCAAAATAGCACTTTCATCCTGGATGTCAAAACGAATCCCTTCGTACTTCTTGTGATCTACTTCAACCTTACCCATATGATTCGCTCTCCCATCATTTTTATTGTTATCTACCTGCTCCAAAGGAAACTTCAGTGCATTATTCTTCAAGATGAAACCGTTTTATGTTCTCCAAGTGGTAAGATAGGAACATGTTTACGAATTAACCAGACCATACCGTAAACAAGAGGGGTATCTAACAATGCGATCAAAAGTTTAACGAGGTATTGTCCAACAATCATTGGTCCAAGATGAGGAATTACTCCATAAAAGGCGATGGTCACAAAAATAAGGGTGTCCAACAGCTGAGAAACTATCGTCGAAGCAGTATTTCTCAACCAAAGATGGCGCCCTGCCGTCAGTCGTTTCCAAAAGTGGAATGCCCAAACATCGTGGTACTGACTAATTAAATAAGCGACCATCCCTGCAATGGTAAGGCGCAAATTGCTATCCAATACCACTTGGTAAGCCTCCTGATCCTGCCAAAAGGGGGCTGCTGGCAGCCAAATAGCTAATTTCACAAAGAAGGCTACAACTACTGAAGTCATAAATCCCACAAAGACCAACCAATTCATTCGTTTTTGTCCCCAAATCTCTGCAACTACATCATTAATAACGAAAGTGAGCGCATAAATTAAAACTGCAGCTGGAACTGTAACTTCAATTCCCGGCAAAGATATCGGGACAATTTTTACTGCCAGTACATTGCTAATCACCAAAAGTCCAACAAACAGACCACATAGAGATAAAAACCATTTTTCTTCTCGAGTCAGTTACTTCTTCTCCTCTCTTACGCGCAACCAAAAAAAATCACTTCCCTCTAGGAACGGACCCCTATCAGGAAGTGACATGATGATCATATAGAAGCGCGTTCCCTAGTTTTGTTTAATGAGGGGTGGGAGTCTCGAACCCTCAGTATTCTTGCTCAATATTATTATACTTGATCTGCCGAGCTTTTTCCTTCATCCACTACCATATTAAATTTTTCTTTAAGGTCCCTACGTACTTCCTCCAGGTACCTTTCACTTAAAAAGCCTTGCCCACCTCGTAAAATCTCCAGCGCATAATGATTGGGTGGAGCAACCTCTTCTTTTTTGTTAACCACAAAAAAGGTGAGCACATCTTTTATTTGCTTGCCATCGATTTCTAAATCAATCACTGCAGGACGATAGGTATGATTGTGTACCCCTTCACGATGAAATAAATATTGTAGAGCTTCTTGCTGGATCTGATATACTTTCCCTTCTACATACCCATCTCCTTCTACAAGATCTGCTCGCCCCATACCATCCACCGAACTATGGTGAGTATACCGTAAAGAATATCCTTTCAACGTTCCCTTCCCCAATATATCCTGGAATAAAGAATCCACCCCATGCAAGCGAAAACGTTCATGATCCATACAAGAACCATAGGCAAAATACAGGATATACTCTTTATCCAGTAAACTCCTACATCTCCAATTTCCATAGATTACTGGAGTTTGATTAGATTGATTCACATCTACAAGGAAATAAACAAATGCTTCTTTCATCCCCCAGTCAGTATAAATGGGCCGACGTACCCGCTCAAATTGATTACCCCCTCTTCCCTCTTCATATCCTTCCAAACGATCGATAGCTTTCAACTCTTCCTCTGTAACCTGATACAACTCTCCGTAGACCCTTCCTTGACCCGCCACCATCCCCGGATAGCCTAAATTAGTATCATATAAAAATCCATGGGTCCAACATTGTTGGGCCAAACATTTTGCATTAACTAGAAACCCATGATTTTTTTCATGCTTTCGCAATGTCCCATAAACAAAAACCGTATGTTTCCTCATGTTTCTTACACCTCTTTCTCTCGAAATTTAACTGAATTTTCCGTAAAATGTATTCCCAGCGATGCATTTTATTCCACCGTGAACTTTGGGAGTGGCAAGAGCCACTCCTCTCATGTATATTGGTCCCTGTCACTTTCAAGAACCTCTATCATGATTGAAGCCGCTCTTTTTCCCCTACTTTACACGAGCAATGGTAATTCCATCTCCAATGGGAAGTAATATGCTTTCTAACCTTGGATCTGTCGCCATCATCTGATTAAATTTCCGAATGGCTTGTGTCGCAGGACGATCATCTTCGGGATTTATGACCCGCCCTTTTTGCAGCGTATTGTCTGCAATAATCACCGCTCCTGGTCGTGAAAGTCGAATGGCACTTTCCAAGTACGTTGGGTAATTTAACTTATCTGCATCAATAAAAAAGAAATCAAAGATCTCCCCTTCTTTTCCTAAAGTTTGTAAACTCTCCTGTGCATCTCCTATTCGAAAGGAGACACAATGTGCAAGATTTGCACGTTTCACATTTTCTTCAGCGAAGGCAGCATGCTTGGGGGAAAGTTCCAAGGAGACAACTTCTCCCTCTTTGGCAACTGCTCGGGCCAACCAAATGGTGCTATATCCTCCTAAGGCACCAATTTCCAAAATACGGCGAGCGCCTGAAATTTTTGCCAACAGATAAATTGTTTTTCCCACTTCAGGAGGAACGGAGATTTTGGGCATTTCCCGCTCAGCCAAACCGTCATCAATGGACTGAAGCACCTCATCCTCTGATACAAATAAATTTTGGATATATTCCCTTAATTCCATACATTTACCTCCTTTAATAACTATAAAAAAAATCGCCGCTATACAGCGGCGATTCACTGGAGCGGATGACGGGAATCGAACCCGCGTTACTAGCTTGGGAAGCTAGTGTTCTACCATTGAACTACATCCGCATATAACTTCTCCTTAATTTTATCAGAGAAATTCTGAAGCAGCAACCCTTTTTTCCGTCACTAAAAAGTTTACCCGCAGCAAATCCATGATGGATCCGCCGCGGGTTTTACTAATATATACCCATCGGATATACAAAGAGAGAAATAATAATGGACAATATTCCCACACCTGCTGCCCACCAACCAAGTCGACTTCCCCTGGCTGCACTAATCACTCCTAGAATAATTCCTACAGAACCAAGGAGAAAGGGCACAATGAATAGAGAAACGATCGAAAAAATCAGGCCTACAATACCAATTCCCCGTCCAGGGTTCACTTCCGAAATATTTTCTTCGTTCTCATCATCATCTGCACGATCAACTAGATAAGGACGTGGCGATTCCGCTACTTCTTCCGCAGCTTCAATCTCCTCATCTTCGCCCAACAATCCTCTGGATAATTTAACATCATCTACTTCCAAGGTTTTTTCCTGTTTTGTATCAGGGTTATTTTCATCCGCTTCTGCTTGTAGGCGATTATCAGCTGTTTCATCCAACTGATTATCTACCGATTCCATGGTTTCTTGTGCCAATCGCCGAGACGATTCAAGCTGATCTGGTATATCTTGCTGATTCTGCATATCCTCTTGATTTACGAAATCCTTCTCATCTTGTTGCAACCTTTTCCCTCCCTTATTCCAAGGTACGCTTAGTATGTTGCATTGAAATCAGTTCTATTTTGACAGTTTGATACAGCAAAATGGATGGAACAGGAGTGGTAACTTGTGCTAAGATAGCAATGTGACCAAATAAGGGAGGGACTCTTACGATTGATTCAGGAATGGCTAGATAAACTAGTTGACTTTTTTATGGCCTATGGCGAATGGGGACTAGCTATTGTTTCATTTGGTGATTCATCTTTTTTTCCTGTTCCTCCTGATGTACTTCTGATCCCACTTGGGATCGCTAACCCAGACCGGGTAATGTGGTACGCTTTTATTACCACTGTTGCCTCGGTTTTAGGAGCAGTACTAGGCTGGTTTATTGGACACCGTTTAGGCAGGCCAATCTTATTACGTTTTTTTTCAGCCGATAAGGTGGAAAAGGTGGAAGGATATTTCGAACGCTATGGGGGCTTCTCAATAGCGATCGCTGGCTTTACGCCAATCCCTTACAAAATATTCACCATCGCGTCTGGCATGTGTAAAGTTCGTCTTCGAGAATTAATTTTTTGGTCCGTTCTCAGCCGAGGAGCCCGCTTTTTTCTAGAAGCAGCCATCATAATGTGGTTAGGAAAAGCGGCACAAGCTTTTATAGAAGAATATTTTGGTTTATTAACAGTAGGAATAGTTGCCATCATCCTTATTATAGCTTTAATTTACACTTTCATGAAACGTTCTAGAAATAGTAAAACAATGTAATAAAATCCAAATAAAAAAAGCGCTTCCAAGAATACGCGGAAGCGCTTTTCCTTTTATGACTCTTACTCTTTAATATCGACAAAGCGATAATCGTTTGGTCCTACTGGATGGCGTAGTACATTTGTTACTTCATCTTTTTGCATTACACGGCTGTTATAATAGTACAACGGGAAAATTGGCATTTCTTCAAAGAGGAGTTTTTCTGCTTCATAAAGATACTCTACTCGACGCTTTTCATCTGCTTCCTTAAACGCTTTTTTCAAGAGCTCGTCATATTTTTTGTTACTCCACCCTGTCTGGTTCATGGAATGACCAGTTTGGAAGCTCTCCAAATAGTTATATGGATCGTTGTAATCGGCGATGAAGCTGGAGCGAGCGATATTATAATCTAACTTACCCCGGCGCTCAAAGTAGGTTCCTACTTCAACGCTTTCTAATTCAATGGTAACCCCCAAATGTTTTCGGTAAGTTTCCTGTAGTACCTCAGCAATCAACTTGTTTTGTTCTGTATCGTTATAAAGCAGTGAAATTTTCGGTAGTTTGTCCCAACCTTCTTCCTTCATTCCTTCTTCCAGAAGTTTTTTCGCCTTTTCAAACTGCGCATCTTCTATCTGGTCTTCACCATTTTCCCGGAAATCTCCTAACGAAGTAACTGTTCCAGGAGCAACATAGGCCAAAGCTGCCTCCTGATTCCCTTGTACCACATTATCGATGATGGACTTGCGATCCACTGCCAGTGCAAAAGCTTGCCGGATTTTTTTATTGGTAAAGGGCTCTTTAGTTACATTAAAGCGGAAAAATTCAAGTCCACTGCTGGGACCGACTTCAATCTTTCCTTCCTCAATCAACTTTGCTTGTAAATCATTTGGAGCTGAACCAATGTGAAACTCTCCATTTTCATACATCTGATAAGCTGTATTCTCATCTTTAACCATTGACCACTCAATACCATCTAGTTTTACCTTGTCTGCTTCTCGGTAATGTTCATTCTTTTCTACCTTGATCTTGCTGTCATGACTCCATTCAGCCATTTTAAAAGGTCCGTTGCTGACATAGGATTCAGCATCACCATACATCTTATCATTTTCTTCTAATCCTTTCTTGTATACAGGATAGAAGGGAGTATAACAGACTAATTGCTCAAAGTAAGGTGTTGGTTGGCCAAGACGAACCTCTAAGGTTTTCTCATCGAGAGCTTTTACGCCCACTTCATCTTCTTTTGCTTCGCCATTATTGTAAGCCTCTGCATTTTCAATAAAGTACAACAAGAAAGCAGGCTTTGCAGCGGTGTCAGGATTAAGTACTCTTTTCCAAGCATATTCAAAGTCTTCTGCAGTGACAGGTTCTCCATTAGACCACTTTGCATCTCCAAGATGGAAGGTGTAGACGAGACCATCCTCAGACTTCTCTACTTTTTCCGCTACTGCTGGTTGTGGTTGATGCTCCTCATCCAGACGAAGAAGCCCTTCAAATAAAGCGTTTACAACATCCATCGATTGTTCATCAAAGGCCTTGGCTGGATCAAGGCTATCTGGTTCTCCAGTTGGTATATTCATTTTGAGGATCTTTTCTTCTGCTCCATCGCTCGATGAGCTACAGCCCGCTAAAACCAAAGTGAACGCGAGCAAAAGAAATAACGAAGTTCGTCCCCAATACCAGATACTCTTCATTAAATACGCCTCCTTTATTCATTTAACTGAATAATGTAATATACAGTTCGTTGATTTATTTCGATATATGACGAAACAAATCCTTCTTATCTAAAAAGGGAAATAACTGACAAGATGTTTGTACATCAACCACACGAATCATTATATCTGATCGTTTTATAGTATAGCAGCTATTTCAGCAGGCCTTGTGAGACATTTTATTAATCATGGACTGGAAAGATGCGAAGGCTTTTTATAAACTAGACAGAGTAAAATGAACATGCTTTATTTATCGGAGGTTATAAAGATGAATTATTTTGTTCAAGTAGCAGTAAGCAATCTATGGGAATCTCCTGATAAAGTTCGCAAGCTGGATGAACTCTCTCTTTCAGCACCTGTAGAAATAGAAAAATGGTTGACTGCAATGGATAAAAAAGGAACGGATGGTCGACTTGGTCTCTTGGGTCGACTAGAATCACAATTGTTATATGGAGAGCCTGTACAGGTGGTTGAAGAAAAAGAGGGATGGATGAGGGTTTGTTGTCTAGAACAAGCTTCTCCCAAGGATTCTAGGGGGTATCCTGGCTGGATTCCTACATGCCAACTGACCACTCATCCTGAATATGACAAGGCTTGGTCCCAAGGACCTTACGCATATGTATGGGTTCCCCATACAGAACTAACAAAGAAAAAAACAGGAGAAAAGGTTCCCCTCTCCTATATGACGAAACTCCCATGGATTAAAACAGAAAAGGATGAAGTCCATGTTGTTACTCCAGATGGTATGACAGGCCAAATCTCAGTGGATCATGTAAAAGTGGCACACCAATTACCTATTGCAACGCCTCAAGAACGGGTGGAGAAAGCTCACAAATTTCTTGGACTTCCCTACTTATGGGGAGGGACTTCCTCCCATGGCTATGATTGCTCAGGCTTTATGTACCGGATCTTTGCTGCGGGAGGGATTAGGATTCCCCGGGATGCAAGTGTCCAAGCACAATATGGCGAAAACATTCCCCTTGACCAAATCAAACCAGGAGATCTTCTCTTCTTCGCTTATGAAAAAGGACAAGGCCGCATTCATCATGTCGGGATGTATATCGGCGACAACTCTTTTATCCACTCACCACGCACGGGCCAACCGATCAAAGTAAATCGCTTGACAGACGCTCCCTACGAGGAAGAATTATGTGTTGCCCGGCGCTACCATGGAGATGAAGTTTTCGACGAAACTAAATAAAAGATAACATTCGGATAAAATCATCCTGTAACAGCTTCCCATTTTTGTCATCCAGTAGCCCGTTTATTAAAAGAGAGAAAATAAAACGAATCTCTTCTCCAGCCAGCAGATAACCCGACAAGTTGATCACTCCAGAAAGTGAACCTGTCTTAGCAAGCACTTTTACTCCCGGTTTAAGCTGGATTTTACGCTCTTGCAAGGTTCCTTTTTCACCATAGACAGCGAGACTGTCTAAAAAGACCGAACGTAGAGTTGTTCGATAATTGATTGCTTGTAGCAGTTGCACGTATTGCCGGGGTGAAGATAGGTTATACATGGATAATCCAGAACCATCGACAAAAACAGGAGGTGATTCAACTCCCCACTCGTCAAGGCACTTTTTCACTTCTTCTCTCCCTGCTTCAGCGGTTCCGATTCCATGTAACTTCATCGCAATCGCCTTTAAAAGAACCTCAGCCACCATATTATCGCTATCAGCCCCTACTTTATCCAATATTGCTTGTAAAGGTGGGGAAAAATAGCAAAAAGTAGGCTGAGAAGCAGAGGAGAATGAATCTTCCTCTATCTTAATTTCCGAAGCAATCTTAATACCCACTTGGCTACATGCTTGTAAAAATAATTCTGCAAAAAATTGGGGGCCTGACCATACTGCCCCCTCTACTTCTGGATCATGACGAGATAATTGACCAGTAATGACAAAATGATGATTCTTCGCGCCACGCTTGATTTTAATATCTGACTCCTCATCATCAGTCCATGTAAGGCGCTCCTCCACATGAATGGTTGGCAATGAAGGGGACCAACTTAAACGGGGGACCTTTTCAGTTGGATCCGCTTTAAAAGTAATTCGATTACTCTCCATATTAATCGCATGAATGGGTGCTCCGTATCCTTCTGCTAAATCATCCCACATCCAACCTTCGCCCCAAGGAACTCGCTCAAATTTGGAATCATCAAGGAGCAGTGTATCGATTTTCTCTAAACCCCGCCGATTAAGTTCTTGTGCGACATGTACAGCATCGCGATAAGAGAATACTGGATCCCCGCCACCTTCGACGACCACTCGATTTTGATCCACATAGAAACGTGTCTCAAAGCGGTAATTGGGACCAAGGCGGTCAAGGGCCACCGCCATTGTCCATAACTTGTTGTTTGATGCAGGCACAAACCATTTGTCCTCATCCCATCCGATTTCATTTTTTGTGCCTACATGATGTATCATACATCCAATCCTGGCCCCAGTTTCTCCAGTCCGCTTGGCCCAATCCTCCCATAGTGACTCAATCTGTCGATGAAGGTACCTCATTCTACTCACCGAATCGTTGGGTCATAGGATCGATGCATTTGTTGGGCTGCACCTTGTCCACCCTCAAAAGTTTTCATCATACGCTCCAAACGTTCCAAGCGATGTAAAATATCCTGAATAAGAGCGTCTTGGCTTTCGTCTCCTTGAAACTTTCGCTGCGAAGCTAGTTGCTTTTCCTTTTTTAGTTGCTCTTTTAATTGCTTATTCTCCTCAATCAACTCTTCAAAATCTCGAATTACGATATCTAAAAACTCATTCACTTCCTGTACATCATAACCTCTGATCGACTGCTTAAAATCTTTATTAAAAATGTCCATTGGTGTGAGCCGAGGCATAGGCCCTTCCCCCTTATCGTACTTTGACTTCTAATATACTATTATATTAACGAATTATACTCATTTCTGCACGCTTAGGGTTAATTCTATCAACAAAAATATGACATTCGTTTGAAGAAAATAAACGCAGTTCATTGAGATGAACTGCGTTTTACATTATTTGCATTATTTTACATTAGGAAAAGTGCGGTTAATTACTTCACGGAACTGATCCATGATTCCAGTAATGGGTCGTCCATCCCGAACATCATCAGCAAAGTCACTCATGCGACTCATAAAATCGGGGTTGGCTGAAACATATACGCGATCAATGCTGGGATCTCTCTGCTTTACACGGCGAGTTACCTGGTCTTTTATGCGATTGGTTACCCCGCCACGGTAATCCTTGTCAAACTTAACAGCCACATAGGCAGTTTCATCCGTCACCAATACGGTGGCAGAATCAACTGATTCTAATCGAGCTATGGAATCCGCCACATCATCGGCAACCCGAAACGATTGATCAGACTGTGTCCGGTCTGTTCCCATCCGATGTGGGCTCCTTGCCCGCTCCTGATTCATACCAATATTTTGTTCAGTCCGACGCCGATTTAAGGCATCTCTTTGATAATTAATCGGAGCGGTCTCCCTACGCACTACATTGTTCTGACCTTCTCCAGGCCGACCTTGATTTTGCTCTTGTGTTGCACATCCCGTAAAACTCCCCACAGTCAACGCAAGAGCTACCAGACTAAGCATCCCTTTCGATACTAAACGCATCAAGTTCCCTCCTTATTAACCAGGGTCGCATTTAGTATCTACTCGCAAGATGCGAATTATGTATTGGGGAGAAGCAGTCAATCCATCCTTACTCCCGTCTGAGAAGGAATAAAGCTACAAACCTTAACAGCTCGAGCAATGAATATACGGCGGCAGCAACATAAGTAAGGGCGGCAGCATTGAGAACCTTACTTACTCCGCGCTCTTCATCATTCCGAATAAAGCCCTCCTGGACCATAATTTCCCTTGCTCTGCTGCTGGCGTTAAACTCTACAGGCAAGGTTACAACCTGAAAAGCGACAGCGAAAGAGAAAAATAAAATTCCTAGTCCAAATAAGTTGATGGCATCAAACAACAAACCACCCATCAAAAGGAAAGGGGCAATTCCTGAAGTAAAGTTAACCAATGGAAACATGCGGTGGCGAAGAACAAGGGCACCATATGACTCCTTATGCTGAATGGCATGCCCACATTCGTGTGCAGCAACAGAGATTGCTGCAATCGACGACTTGCCATAAACATTTTCTGAAAGTCGTACAGCACGATTGACAGGATCATAATGGTCAGTTAATTCTCCAGGGATCGGCTCTACTGTAACATTATAGAGCCCATTGCGATCCAAAATCCGTCGCGCTACTTCTGCACCAGTCAATTGTGAAGAGGCTGCTCTTTGGGACCACTTACGAAAGCTTCCCTTCACCTTAAATTGTGCCCATATCGTTAAAATGAAAGCACCGATGGAAAGCAAGAACAAAATGGGCAAAAGGCTTTCTAACATCTTTGGACCTCCTTCACTTTATCCTCGATCAACTACAGAAGAACAGATCGAATCTTTTAGCTCCAATCCACTTCTCCCCATGAAGCAAACTGAAAAGATATATGCTAAAGTCTTAGTATGTATATTATATCACAAGGCCCATAAACAAAATGAACACCTTGTGGGGTTTTTTCCCTAACTTTTCCTTTCGTTATCGAAAATGAATCATCTGTTCCGTGGTATAATGAACTATACCCAAGAATGGGATAGCAATGTGGTCAAAATATTCTATCAAATTAACTTTTCAAAAGTATTACGCCAAAATCATAGAGTTCCGCCCCCGTTCTTTGTTACAATGTTTGAGTAAGATTCTTTTAAGGAACAGGATCCTTAAGATCGTTTTTTTGAAAGCGACTTCAATAATGGAAATAAGTTTTGTATGAGGAGGTAACAATGGAAACACTCGCTAATTTTTTTGACCTGGAAAAGATGGAGTCTTTTCAATTTTTGTGGCAGCTAATTCTTATCCTATTCGCTGTAAAGATCGCCGGCCACCTCAGCAAAAAAATGGGACAACCTGCGGTCTTTGGGGAATTATTAGTGGGAATTATTTTAGGTCCTGCCTTGTTGGGCTGGCTTACCATCGATCCTCAAGAGGGAGGAATGCTAAAATCCTTGGCTGAGATAGGGGTAATCCTCCTAATGTTTCTAGCCGGACTTGAAACCGATGTAAACGAATTTCGTAAATCAGCCTCCAGCTCCACTATGGTAGCATTGGGCGGAGTCATACTTCCTCTTATCGCTGGATTTGGGGTCGGTCTTGCTTTTGGCTACAGTTATCAAACTTCGATATTTGTTGGAACGCTGCTTGTCGCGACCAGTGTAAGTATCTCTGTT
>CALJVA010000017.1 GCA_937975135.1 uncultured Thermoactinomycetaceae bacterium
CATTTGAAGCCCCACCGGGAAAGGTGATCGGCTTGATTGGGGCCACAGGTTCTGGAAAAACATCACTGACACAATTAATCTCCCGTTTTTATGAGCCTACTTCCGGAACCATTCTCATCGATGGCAAACCGATTACAGATTATGATCCGATTGCCCTCCGAAAACACATTGGTGTTGTGTTCCAGGAAACCTTTCTCTTCTCCTCTACCATTCGCGATAATATCGCTTATGGTAGGCCTCACATCCCCCTAGAAAAGATTATCGAAGCAGCTAAACAGGCCCAAGCTCATGATTTTATTATGAGATTGCCAGATGGATACGACACAATGTTGGGAGAACGGGGCCTTGGCCTTTCAGGCGGACAAAAACAACGACTGGCCATCGCTCGGGCCCTGGTCATTGATCCCAGAATTCTCATCCTTGATGATGCTACTAGCTCCGTGGATATGGAGACAGAACACAAAATTCAGGAAGCTTTACGTGAAGCCGGCAAGGGAAGAACGACCTTTATCATCGCCCACCGGATCTCCTCAGTAAAACATGCTGATGAAATCCTCGTCCTCGATAAAGGACACATTGTAGAGCGAGGCACCCACGAACAATTGCTGGAGAAACAGGGCATCTACCGCCGCATCTTCGATATCCAATTCCAAGACCGAGACACCCTCTTATCTGCCACTTCCTGAAACAACTGCAAGGAAAAAGATCGACAGGACATGATGGAGGTGCAAAGACTTCTTCTTAGAAGCTATAAAGTCAAAGGGGCATGGGGATGTCTCGAGTGCCCATGCCCAGCTGGAACGATCCTGGATACACTAACAAACACCACATGGAGGAATGCAACCAAATGAACTCTCCGAAACGTGAACGGTTTTACTATGTCAACGAAATTCCGATCGACAAACCTTTTAACTGGCCACTTATGGTCCGCTTACTAAGCTATATCAAACCTTATACCAAAAAGCTATTGCCTTTAACTTTAGTTGCGATGCTGATCTCCACCGGGGTACGACTCTTCTCCCCCTACTTGATCAGCCTCGCTATTGATCAGGCACTGGTCGATAAAAACAGCACCCTGCTACTTCAATTCGTAATTTTAATAGGAAGCCTTTATCTACTGAGCTGGCTTGCCAATACGTATCGTATTCGCTGGATGCAGACCCTTGGCCAGTCAGTGATTTATGATTTGCGGCAACACCTATTTAATCACATTCAGCGCTTATCCCACCGCTTCTTTGACCAACGTTCTGCAGGATCCATACTGGTTCGGATCACCAATGACATTAACTCTTTACAAGAACTATTAACCAATGGAATCATCAATGTTATTATGGACATTACCCTGCTCATCGGAATTATTATTATGCTGACGGTTCTTAGTCCCAGCTTAACTGTGGCGATCCTAATCGTTGTACCACTAATGTTTCTGATTTCGGTCAAACTACGCCGATTGATCCGCCGTTCTTGGCAAAATGTCCGTCTAAAACAATCGATGATTAATTCTCACCTAAATGAGAGTATCCAAGGAATGAGAGTGACCCAATCCTTTACCCAAGAAGCGGAGAATATGAGTTATTTCACCCGCTTAAATACAGAAAACTTTGGTGCTTGGAAAGATGCTGTTCAAAAAAGTGCTACGTTCCGTCCTTTAGTTGAAATCACCGGAGCGATTGGTACTGTTATTTTGATTAGCTATGGAGCCTACCTCATCAAAGCAGAAATGATTACTATTGGTGTCTTTGTCGCTTTCGCCTATTATATAGGCAACTTCTGGGAACCCATTTCTCGCCTGGGCCAAGTTTATAATCAACTGTTGATGGCGATGGCGTCAACAGAGCGAATCTTTGAGTTTCTCGATGAAAAACCCTCTGTTCCCGAAAAAGAAGATGCTAAAGCTTTGGAAAACATCAAAGGGGAAGTGCGCTTGGATCAAGTCACTTTCTCCTACGATGGGAAGCGAAATGCCCTTGAGGGGATCAACCTTCATATCCAGCCCGGAGAAAAGGTAGCTCTTGTCGGACATACAGGCTCGGGAAAAACCTCGATCATTAACTTGGTTTGTCGCTTCTATGATCCCACTCAAGGAAGAGTAACTATCGATGGACATGATTTACGAGATCTTCGGCTGGAAAGTTTGCGTTCCCAAGTAAGTGTTGTCCTTCAAGAAACCTTTATCTTCTCAGGTACGATTATGGAAAACATTCGCTTCGGCCGACCTGATGCAACTGATGAAGAAGTTCGGGCTGCAGCTAAAGCTGTCGGCGCAGATAGCTTTATTCAACGGCTACCACAAGGATACAATACAGAGGTGGAAGAACGGGGCAATATCTTGTCTACAGGGGAGCGACAACTTCTCTCCTTTGCCCGTACACTACTGGCAGATCCTAAAATCATTATCCTTGATGAAGCGACGGCCAGCATCGATACGGAAACAGAGCTAAAGATTCAACATGCATTAAAAACCTTATTAACTGGACGAACGGCCATTATTATCGCTCACCGCTTGTCTACGATCCGAGATGCGGATAAAATCGTGGTTCTTGAGCAAGGAAATATCATTGAGCAAGGAAATCATGAGACACTCATGGCCCAAAAAGGTGTGTACTATAACTTGGTTCATGCCCAGTTTAAAGCCTTAGATGCAAGTTGAGATTTCCATAGATAAGCAAAAACCCCCTGCATTTCACAGTGTAGGGGGTTTTTTGTGGGTTAGTTTTATTGGAGTTACACATTAACAACCCTCTGCAGAAAATATCAAATGTATTTTTTTCATCCTTTATTTTTTTATCAATAATGACTCCAGTGTTGCTCGCATCTCTTTTGTCAGTGGTTGACTCTTTTGTTCATGGTAGTTATAGTGAACCAGCACGGCCCGCCCTTCTGCGATCAACTCCTTTGTATCCCGATCGAGAATCTGATGATACACTGTAAAGCTGCTGTTTCCGATTTTTTCAATCTGCGTCGTAACTGTCAGCCACTGAGCAAAGGTAGCTTGGGCCTTATATTCACAACTGGTGGAAACTACAATCAGCTTCCAATTATCCAGATCCATCGCAGGGTCCAATAGCCGAAACAGTTCGATCCGACCTGTCTCCATATACGTGTAATAAACTGCATTATTAACATGACCCAGTCCATCGCATTCATTAAACCGAACTTGAAGTGTTGTTGTTAGCAAGCTTTGTTTCCTCCCTCTTTCGATGTACACCCTGTCTATTATACAAAAAGAGCGCTTTAGAATCCTACTAAAACGCCATTCCTTTCAAACTCTAACCTTAGATGTGAACTGCCAACAACCTTTATTCCACCCGGGCTCCCAAGCCTTGTGCCAAAGCAATCGCTTGGCCTACATCGATCCTTGCTCCTTTTATATTCGCTTTACTCAGTACAGCTCCATCAATCTTCGCACCACGCAGGTCTGCACTTTGGAAGGTCGCCTCTAATAACCGTGTATTGCTTAAGTTCGCCTCCCGAAGATCTGCGTGATCAAAACAACACTGGTACAGATCCGCTTCAAAAAAATTAACACCAGCCAGGGTGCATCCTTTAAAATTATGCATTCGCAGATTGGTATAGGACCAGTCCCCGCCCTTGATCGCAATTCCTGCCAGCTGTGCCTCTTCAAAGGTGGAACCAGTCATTTTACACTCATCAAAAGACGAAATAAAAAGGTTCGCCAGGGTGAAGCGGCAATTGAGAAAAGCAGAATTCCGATGCCTGGAAGCATTTAATAGAGCACCGGTAAAATCACAATGATCAAAGTAACAGTTCTGTGTCTCCCACTCCTGGGGTAGCCCAATTCACCTCTTCATTTTGAGTATTTATCACTATGCCCCCTCCCCCATCATCTGCTGATACAGTTCTACCGTCTTTTGCATCGGGCCAATCCCCAACTCCCGTTCTAAGGTAGCACAACAGCGACGATACCATTTAATTGCCTGGGGCCGATTATTTTTATGATAGAAACTAAGCATAAGAAGCCGGTATGCCTCTTCCCAACAAGGATCTTCAGCAATAATCCGTTCGCACCAAGCAATCGCCGCATCATAGGACCCTTCCTCTACCAATAAATTGGCCAGACGCTCCGCTCCCCGTAAAAACAAAACTTGTAACCGCTCTCGCTCTTCCAGACACCAATCTTCATATCGTCTTTCCGGAAGGTAACTCCCCTTGTATAGCTCCAACCCTTTCATTAGCTGATCTCTTGCTTCAGATGGATCCTCTTTATCCAAGCCGCTTTGCATCAATCGTTCAAATTCCACTACATCCAATTCAAAACCAGATGCCAAGTTAAAACCATATAAAGAGCCATGCCTCTGAATAAAAAAGGGAGTCTCCCGAGCCGAACGTTCTGGTTCTAACGCCTTATTCAACGCATTAAGAGCTACTTTGAAATCCCGGGCAGCTGCTTTAGGATCCGCATCTCCCCACAAAAAAGTGATAATCTCCTCCCGAGTCAGGAGTTGATTTCGCTTGGTAAGTAGTAGCTGAAAAAGCTCTTTAGCCTTTTCCCTCTGCCAATCGGTTGCCTTTACCTCCACTTCTCCCAACCAGACTCGAAAATCTCCAAGAGTTTGAATGCGAAGGGTGTATCCCGGATGAGAAGTTGCTTTATCCAAGCCCATCCCAGCTAGCAATACTGATACATATTGACTATCCAGTCCCTTTTTCTGAGCCTCAATGAGGAGTTTAGCAATCTGTGGCAGATCGGAGGGGCCAAACAAGGTTTTCTTTTGTAACAAAAAAGAATGGGAACCTGTCTGGAAACGCTGAAGCAAAGTTTCCATCCGAGAAAGAAACAATTTATCGTCACCTATTTCATAGGCAACAATCGCTTCCCATAGGAGAGTAACCGCTGCACCATAGCTATCTCCATAGCGAAGAAAAGCATGATGACACTCTCGAAACTGTTGACCTGCCTCCTCCCAACGTCCTCCTTTTGCAAGAGCGATTCCCATCGAAAGGCGAATCAGAGTGGATAACCAACGATCCTTTACCTTTTCTGTCTCCACCAATGCTTGCTCACCATAGGAAAAAGCGAGATCCACCGCACCATCCCGTCCATATAACAGGGCAAGTCCCATTAAAGGTTCTGCTTTCCCTCGGGGAACCTGCAGTTGATCCATAATCTCCAAGGCCGTATGATAGCAGTCTGCTGCGAGTTGAAGCTCATACTTAGATAGAAGTTGTACCGCATGCCCCATTCGCATCCAGCCACATGCTTCCACAAAGGGAGCCTCTATTTCGACTCCATGAACAATCCCCGCTTGAGCCAAAGTTTTGGCTTTTTCGGGCTCTCCCATCATCGAATAAATCAAAGAAAGAAGTACACTGGTCTCTCGATGGGAACGGGGAAGAGTATTCATTTCCTGTGTTTCCCCTCTTCTTTTTCGCTCCAAAATTTGTTTTGCCCGGTTAAGGCGACCTGTTCGCAAATGAAGGCGAGCCTCGATCTCCTCTTCCATCAATGAGGATTCAATCCATGAGGTCACATCCTCTACCTGACCCAGATTGATCATATTCTCAGCGATCAGACGTTCAATTCGCTCTCGCTCTACTCCCTGATGGCCTATGTGATCTAAGATCTTCAAAGCTCGGTTTAGGAACTTTTCTGCCTCTCGGGGCTGAATTGTATCAAGATAGACACAGGCTTGACCCTCCAGAGCAGCACTTTCAGCCAAAGGATCCTCCGCTTCTCGGGCTAATTGTGCGCCCCGCTCATAGCAATCCAAAGCTTGGCTATATAGGGAGCGGTAGCGATTCATCTCTCCTTCAACTGTCCAAACCCGGTAATATTGATCTTTGATCGATACTGACAGGAGCTGACAACTCCCTTCCAATAAGGCCAGTTCACCTTGTCTAATGATTTGTAAACCATACTGGGCTAGAAATTGTGCTAAAGCCTCTTCCTCACCAGCTTCCTTTAGATGATACAAAGCTTCCTCTTTATGTCCTTTTTCTTCAAAATACCGAGCAGCCTGCTTGTGTAAAAGCGTTTTTTCCTCTACTTTACACTTCTTTTGAATCAAAGAACGGAACAAAGGATGAAAACAATAAGTATCCGATCCTGATGGCCAGAAAAATAGATGATGATGAGCCAAGTTTTTTAATACCTTTTCTGCACCGGAAAGATCAAGAATTTGACTGCACCATGTAGAAGTCCACTCTTGCCGGATCGCTAACCTTTCCAATAACTCCTTAAGCTCTTGAGGTAAAGGGTTCCACACCGAAATCTCCAAATAACGGAATAAATCCTCTTTGACTTCCGCTATTACATTTGAAAGCGCTGTCAAATCTTTCTTCAAGAGAATTTCTTCTGCCAAAGCCTGTACAGCTACAGCCCACCCTTTTGTCTCCTGATAAATCAGCTGAACATGCTCCTCTTGAACAGCTAACCGGCAAACATCTACCAAATAAACCTCAATCTCCTCTTTTGACCATGCAAGATCTTCTTGAGAAACCTGCTGTAACTCTCCCTTTACCCTCATTGAAGCAAACAAATCCCAGTCTAACACTCTTTGACTTGTAATAACGAGATGAATCTGTTCGGGTAGATGGGGTAAAATGCCCCAAAGCCACTCCCGAATCTCCTTGACCTGCTCCACATGATGAAAATCATCCAGAACAAGAACTACTTTTTCAGGGAGTTGGCTCAACTCTTTAATCCATGCTGCAACATATTGTTCTGGATCCACTCCAGACTCTCCAAGCTTTTTATCAGACAACCCTTCCTGAGCAAAGGAAGGGTAGCGGGTACGCAGTGATTCAATCAAGTATGAAAAAAAACGACGCGGTTCTGAATCAGACTCTTCTATACGTAACCAGCAAAAGGAGATGTGGTGAGTATGTAGGAAAGCAGAAATTTCTGCACTTTTTCCGTATCCTGTTCCCCCATAAACCAGGAGGAGAGGGCGCCGAATCCCTGTCCTCAAAAGTCGCGACAGGGAAGGACGCCGCAAATGATTCTCCTTCGGTTTCGGGGGCTGACATTTGGTCAATATCATGCCTAATCACCCCGAAAGCTGTTCAATCATCCCTTTTTTATCAATTTTTCCAACTGGTGTTTTGGGTAATTCTTCCAAAAAACAGATTTTTTTCGGAACTTTATATCTACCCAATGAATTTCTGCAGTATGCTTTTAGCTCCTCTTCCGTTAAGGAAGCACCTGGTCGCAATACAACTGCTGCTGTTACGATTTCACCCCAATGTTCATCCTTAAGTCCAAATACACTGACTTCATGAACATCGGGATGGGTTCCAATCACCTGCTCCACCTCAAGAGGGTAAACATTTTCGCCGCCTGTGATAATCATATCTTTCTTTCTGCCCACAATATAATAAATGCCTTCTTGATCTCGTCGTACCAAATCTCCGGTCCGTAGCCAGCCATCGACTAAAGCATCTGCGGTAGCCTCTGGATTATTCCAGTATCCTTCAAATAAATATTCCCCGCGAATCCACAACTCCCCTACTTCTCCTACTGGCAGTTCTTCTCCATCAGAATTGGCCACTTTTACCTCTGTGTGCACCATGGGTCGTCCAACTGCTCCTGGAGTTCTTTTTCCTTCATGGGGGTTGATATAAAAGTTGTTCGGTCCCGCTTCTGTAAGCCCGTATCCTTCACGAAAAGGAATCCCTTTTTGAGCAAACGCTTGGTACACGACTTCCGGACAAGAGGCTCCACCAGATAAAAACTCCCGCATTGTAGGAAATTCTTCTTCCTGAAAACGGGGAGATTGAATCAATTGATGGTACATCGTTGGCACCATTAAAGCAATGGTACATTTCTCTTTCACCAAAAGATCAACCGCTTTATCTGCGATAAACTTCTGTACCAGAACCACCCTACCCCCCGCATAAAGAACAGGAATAGAAAGTGCGTTTAGCCCACCTGTGTGAAACAAAGGGAGGTAAGTAGGTGTAATATCTTTCTCTGATAATCCCCAGCTAATTACAGTATTGATCGCATTCCAAAGAATACATCGATGAGACAGAATCGCTCCTTTTGGTTTTCCAGTGGTTCCTCCCGTATATAATATGACCAAGGGATCATCCATCTGTATGACGGGAAAAGATTCTGTATCATCCCGGTTATACAACATTTTATCACAATCATGGATGTTTAGGGTTTTGATGAAGGAAAGTTGTTTTACTTCCTCAGCAAAGTCCGGATGGTAGACCAATAGCTTTGGACGACAGTCCGCCAGAATCCCTTGCCATTCCGGAATTGAATGCCGGGTGTTGAGAGGGACTAAAATTGCCCCAATCTTTCCGCAGGCAAACAGTAAGTCAAAGTAACAGATATGGTTCGGCGATAATAAGGCTACCCGATCTCCTCGAGCTATTCCTAAACTTCGCAACAGGAAAGCTCTATGTACGGCACGTTGTTCTAGTTCTTGGTAACTCCAACGTTCCCCTGTCTCTCCATCCACCACTGCAATTCGGTCAGGATATAATCTAGCTCGCCCCTGTAACCAATCCGTGGCTTGTCCCATCCGTTATCTCTCCTTCTATATTACAAGTTAATCACTGCTTACGATAATCCATTTTAGTTGCAACAGAGTTACAGCCATTAGAAACTGAAACCTATTTGTAACCGTTTTGTTTTTTGATTAGATAAAATAAACGTAATTTTATTTGAAGGAGGATGACTGATCGTTTTACACAGACGCTGGTTTCTTGGACTTGTTGTTGTCTCAATTCTCAGTTTACTGTTTAGTTTCACTATTCCAGAGAAAGTACGTGCTGAAAGTTTCTCTACCCACACCGCACCAGATGGCCGAGTCTATCAACTGTTTATACCTACGGGTTATCAAAAGGGGCAACCTCTCCCACTCGTAGTAATGCTGCATGGTTGCGGCCAAACTTCAACACAATTTGCGACAGCAACCCAGATGAACCAGGTAGCTGAAAAACACAAGTTTATCGTAGCTTACCCCGAACAAACATTTTCCGCTAATATGAGTCGCTGTTGGAACTGGTTTGATACAACTCATCAATCCCGCAACCGGGGGGAGCCGGCTTCCATTGTTGGAGTCGTACAACACATTAAGCAAAACTATTCTGTAGATGATCGTCGTGTTTATGTTGCCGGATTGTCTGCTGGAGGAGCAATGAGTGTCATTTTAGGAGCTACCTATCCTGATGTGTTTACTGCAATCGGTGTAGGTAGCGGACTGGAGTACAAGGCAGCCACCAGCATGATGACCTCATTTACAGCAATGATGATGGGTGGACCCAGTCCAACACGTCAGGGAGAACTAGCTTATCAAGCGATGGGCGAACATGCCCGAGTGATGCCGGTTATCGTCTTCCATGGTACTGCCGATTACACAGTAAGGCCGATTAACGGCGATCAAGTGATTTCCCAATGGGCCGAAACCAACCGACGATCTTCCAATAGCAACATCACTGACCGCCCTTCCCAAACCATCACTGGCTCTGTACCCAATGGTCGTACCTATACCCGATATATTTATAAAGATCCTCAAGGAAAAACGATCATGGAAAAATATATGATAAATAACATGGGGCATGCTTGGTCTGGTGGACCACTTGGTGGTTCCTTCACCGATCCTTCTGGACCCAATGCTAGCGAAATTATGTGGGATTTCTTTAAGAACCATACAAAGTGATCGGATGATTCATTATTATTTAAGTACTAAAAAGGGTGATGGTCCTGACTAAAAGTAATAGTCATACCACCACCCTAATTTTTTTCAGTCACTTACCCTGAATCACAAAAGTCCTCGTTATGACAGGGGCGATGTTAATGTCAATCTCTACCTACTTACCATCCTCCAGACACGCTGACACACTCTCCAGTGATAATCCCAGCAGCATCAGAAGCGAGATAAACCGCGCATGCTGCCACCTCTTGGGGCTGGACAAACCGTTTAATGGCATGCTTATTTAATAAATGCTTATGAAGGGCCTCTTCTTGGCTAATTCCTTCCTCTCGAGCTAAGTGTTCCAATTGATTCCGAACTAATGGCGTATCTACTGCACCTGGAAGAATCGCATTGCAAGTGATCCCAAAAGAAGCAACCTCTAATGCGACGGTGCGCGTTAAACCAACAACACCATGTTTTGCAGCAATATAGGCGGACTTAAAAGGTGAAGCTGTTTTCCCATGAACGGAAGAAATATTGATAATCCGACCATACTGCTGTTTTTTCATCAGCGGGATCGTATACTTAGTCACAAGAAAAGGGCCAGTCAACATCACACTAATTAACTGATTCCATTTCTCAAGAGGAAAATCTTCCACTCGATCAATATGTTGTAAACCTGCATTGTTAACCACCACATCGATTCGCCCATGCTCTTTTTTCACTCGGTCTACCAATCCCTTTACAGCACTTTCATCCGTTACATCCATTTCATATCCAGAAGTGGAACCCCCTGTATCTCCCTGAATTTTCTCAGCTGCCGCTACAGCAGATTCCACATTTAAATCCGTAAGCACCACATGATCACCATTTTTCGAGAAAGCCTCGGCGATACTATATCCAATTCCCCTTGCTGCACCAGTAACCAATACTACACGCTGTTTGTCCATTTATAACATCCTTTCCTGTTAAGTTTAATAGGAATAGTGATTGAAAAGGCTTACAAATCAGACCCAACCAGTCAACAGAGCAATCGCAATTACCACAGGAACTGCCAACGTTTTAATCACAGTAATGGCGAATATGTCAGGATATGATTCGCGATGAGTAAGACCACAGATCGCTAACAAAGTAATAACAGCACCGTTATGGGGCAAGGTATCCAATCCCCCCGCCGACATTGAAGCGATTCGGTGTAACAGTTCAGGATCAATACCTACACTTGTAGCCCATTGCAAGTAACTAGCGCCCATGGTTTCCAAAGCAATACTCATCCCCCCAGAGGCAGAACCTGTGATTCCGGCTAAAATATTGATTGATATTGCTTCCGAGATAAGCGGACTGGTATCCATCGTTAATAGAAAGTCTGATACCTGTTTAAAACCAGGCAAGGAAGCAATCACATTACCAAAGCCTACTTCAGAAGCAGTATTCATAATGGCCAAAAGGGAACCTGCTGCACCTGAGGTTAAAGTTGTGGATAGGGCGATTTGTTTTGCATCTTGCTCACGATTCTTTCTACCATAAACAAGTTGCAAAATGATTGCAAAAAGAATCCCAATAATGAGTGCTGGAATTAACGACCAAACCGCTAATACGTTATTGATATCCATGATTTGGTATTTTTCCAGTACTTCAGGTGAATATAGATCCGGTAAAATCACTTTGGTAAACAAAAAGTTAGAACCGAGTACCAAAATCAAGGGAATCAAAGACAACCAGAAGTTGGGCAATACTTCACCTTCAACGATCTTCGGTTCATTAATGGTATGATTTCCATACCCTTCACCTTTGGCCATTAACTTATTTTTTCGATAATATAGCCACCATAGACCAAAGCCCATAATCAAAATCGAACCGATGATTCCAATTGTAGGAGCGGCATATATGTCTGTATTAAAGTACCTTGTCGGAATAACATTTTGGATCTGAGAAGTACCAGGGAGTGCATCCATGGTAATGGTAAAGGAACCCAAAGCAATCGCCGCAGGAATCAGACGCTTTGGAATGTTAGCCTCACGATATAAGGCTGCTGCAAAAGGATAGACAGCAAATGCAACAACAAATAAACTTACCCCACCATAGGTCAAAATCGCACAAGATAAGACAACTGCCAAAATGGCTTGACTCTTCCCAAGCTTTCCTGTTAACCCCCGGGCAATGGAACGAGCTGCTCCACTGTCTTCCATTACCTTTCCAAAAATTGCCCCGAGCAAAAAGATAGGAAAAAACTGCTTAAAGTAATTGGCTGCATGGACTAAAAACCCTTCTGTATAAGTAGGTAAAAGGGGCGCGCCTGATATAAAGGCAGCCAACAAAGCAAAGATAGGTGCAAAAATAATCACTGGATAACCACGATAAGCCATAAAAATCAACAGGCCAAGCGCAAGAAAAATACCGAATACTTCCACATTTTTACCCTCCCTATATTTCCACTTGGATACTGGAAAGTACCCGTACCCAATAAGGGTGCAAGATTTGTGCCAATTCATAAAACCTGCGAATATAACACCTTCTGTCCAATAATTAAGACTCGGATCAAACCAAATCCCTCACAATTAAACAAAAATTCCTTTAAAACAGATAGATCATTCTTAATCCAAATATATAGACAACAGTCCAAAAAAATGGACTACAATAAAGAAAAAACTCGCCCCTAGCGAGTAAGATGAATCATATTTTCCTATTACAAAGTAAAAAATACTTCGTTTAAGACAACAATCCGTATTTATGCAACTTCTGATAAAATCCAGAGCGACTAATCCCTAGGAGTTTAATCGCCTTTTGTCGATCGCCTTTGGCATAGTGTAAAGCCTTTCGAATCATCTCCTCTTCCGTCCGCTCCAGGGCTTCTCGCAGAGAAAATTGAGATGGTTCATCCCTTTTTTCTCCACCGATATGATAGGGTAAATGCTCCACACGAATCCAGCCATCCTCCTTGAGATGGAGAGCCCGTTCTAATATATTTTTTAACTCCCGTACATTTCCTGTCCAATGATAATTTACCATTCGATCCATCGCCGCAGGTTCTACACCATCGACATAAACACCAACTTCCTGTGATAACTCTCCCAGCAGCGCATCAACCAATGCTGGAATATCTCCCTTTCGCTCCCGCAAAGGAGGAATATGGAGCGCAACCACATGGAGTCGATAGAATAGGTCTTGCCGAAATTGCTGATTCGCCACCATCTGCTCTAAATCTCGGTTACTTGCTGCTATTACGCGAACATCTACCGAAACTGAATGAACACCGCCAACTACCTCCACCTCTTTTTCCTGCAATACACGAAGTAGTTTTGCCTGCATTGTGAGAGGAAGCTCTCCTATTTCATCTAAGAAGATCGTCCCTTGATGGGCCATCTGAAATTTACCCTTTTTTCCCCCTTTAACCGCTCCGGTAAAAGCACCTTCCTCATAACCAAACAACACAGATTCCAATAGGGATTCTGGGATCGCTGCACAGTTTACCTTTACAAAGGGACCATGGCGGCGATGGCTATGATTGTGAATCGCATGTGCAAAAAGCTCTTTACCAGTGCCACTCTCTCCTCCGATAAAAACCGTTGTATTACTTGGCGCTACTTTTTTTGCTATTTCAATGACAGATAATAATTTTGCATCGTTACCTATAATATCTGAAAAATCATAACGGGCGTACAATGTTTTTAAATATTCACCCTTATAATAATCCAATTCCTGACGCAAGCGATTCACACGGGCGGAAAGTGCGTGTAATTCCTTCACATCCTGAAACAATACCTTGCCAACAACAGCCACAACTTTTCCCTTCTCAATGATGGGAATTCGATGGGCAATCATTTCACCACCGCGAATTCGCTGTACTTGTGCCAGTTCGGCTTTTCCTGTGCGACCGACTATATGCATGCGGCTATTTTCGATAACTTCAGTACAATGTTTACCTACAGCTTCTTCGGGTCGAATATTGAGAAATTTAGCATAGGGCTCATTTAGCATCCGAATTGTGCCATCAGGATCCGTAATCACAATCCCTTCATAAGCACTATTAAAAGCCGATTGTAAAATTTCTTTTTCTTTAAGACACTTCCAATACTCTTGTTCCAATTGTTTTCGATCCCAGTTCTCGATCCCTGGCACGATTCCTCCTCCTTTCCATTAAAAAATGAACAAGTCAATAAACAGCGTGAATCGATAAAGGGAAAATCAAATGAGACAATTCCGACTCTTCGCTCTAAGAAAAGAACAGTCTCAAACTTCCTCTCCCAAAACACTCTCTCTAATTACGTGACTTGGTTTCACTTTTATCATTTCTCATCATATGTAATCTTTCTTCAGCCTTTAATCCCACTTTTTTAAGTAAATCAATCAACTCTTTCTTTTCTACTGTATTTACACCATGTAAAGCATTACAAATGGAAGCCCGATATTTTGGAAATAGATCAGCCATCAATCTTTTTCCCTCTTCTGTCAAGGTTGCAAAAATAACACGGCGATCTTTATTGCAGGGTTGTCGATAAAGAAGACCGCTTTTCTCCAGTTTATCCACCACATATGTGACTCCTCCACTTACCATAAACAAATGAGAGCCAATTACCTGAAGCGGTTGCGGCCCTTTATGATACAACAGCTCTAAGACAGCAAATTCCGTTGGATTAAATCCATATTTTTTACTTACTTGAATCGAATGCTGGATTACACTTTGGTAAGTGCGGCTTAAAACCTTAAACAAATGGAGGGACAATTCCGCTTCCTCATTCTTAACCAAAGCTTCCCCCCCTCACAAGGTAAGCTATTGACTTTATCCTGGGCTTCAGCATACAATTACCACTGGGTTAATTATATCAAATTTGAGTATTTCGGCAAGTGAAGGAGATAGAAAATGAAGATTCTTGTGATCAATGGAAGTCCCCGTCGTGAAGGAAATACTAGAAAGCTGGTGCAATGGATCTCCAAAGCACTACATAAGGAACAGGTTGAAGTTTCTCTTATGGACCTCTCAGTTACTAGATTGCCTCTTTTTGATGGTACAGACCTCACCAAAGAAAGCGAGCCTGTCCAGCAACTAAAGTTTCTCGTGGAACAAGCGGATGGCTTTTTTATTTGTACACCGGAATATCATAGTGCAATGAGCGGTGTACTTAAAAACGCTCTCGATTTTCTAAATCGTACCTACTTTGAACGGAAGCCTGTGGCAATTGCTTGTGCGGGCGGTGGTGGCAAAGGTGGAATCAATGCCCTCAACAATTTACGTATGGTTATGAGGGGATTGGGGGGCTTAGTTCTCTCTCCTCAATGCGTTATCGATCCCCATGACTTTAATGAGCAGGAAGAAATTAAGGAAGAGGCTCTGCTCCGATTACAAATGGTAACGGATGAACTGGTATACTTCACACGCTTATTGCACCAAAGTTCTTCTGAAGCCGCACCTGCTCATTCATAAAAGAAATTCTCTTATTCTATAGTCATTCATCAATTTAATATGGTAAATTAGTCTTAGGTTGGATGGATCTTTCCGTCCAACCTTTTTCACAATGCTTTATAAAATGCTGTGATTTTTATGGAATAAATCAGAAAGGAGGTACTGCTACAAGAAAAAAGAAGCACCTTCACCAACGTTAGTCCTAGTGCTTCGATTTCTTGTACAGGGATCAACATGCGAATCACTCCCAAAGTAGCCAATTCAATCATTACTCAGTTAAATAAGGCTCTTCTCAACGATATCGTAATCTTTAATGAACAGGGAGTGATTATTGCGAGCAATAATAGGAAATATTTACAAAAACGTTCTATGGAGTTACTTCGTGTTCTAACGTCACAGGATAAACTTCTTGTAACCCAAGAGAATTGCACCTTTTTTCCTAATCTACAGCCAGGGATTTATCTGACAATTTGGTACCATGAAATGATCATCGGGGTTGTAGGGGTCATCGGTAATCCAGCTCAATTACAACCGCTTATTTCTTTGATTCGTATTACGATAGAAGCACTGGTACAACAGTATTATGTACGCTCATTACATCATTATCAGAAAAACGCTATTCGCGCATGGGTACAGGAACTGATTTATTCCTTCACTGATAGAGAACGACTTGTTGATCTCTCTAACTTCCTTTCCCTAGATATTACCCTAAGCCGATCGGTATTTTTGCTGGAACCCGAACGCGATTTCTATTATTCCCCTACGAAAGCTCTTCAATCTCTCCTGACTCTTTTCGATCCTCGTTCGATTTCCACCGTACTAAAAACAAATACCCTATTTATAGCAACACCCATCAACAAAGAAGGGGAAGAAAAAAGGCTGGCTAGTGATGTTCAACAGCAACTCAAGCGAAAAAAACTACGACTTCATTTGGGTATTGGTAAACCATTTGTTGGTCTTGAAGGATATCGGAAATCTTATTTACAAGCGAACCAAGCAATTCAATTGCAAAAAAGTTTCGAAGTAAATGAGCCTGTTCACATCGATGAATGGGGAGTCACTCGTCTAATGGCTTCGATACCTGCTCATATCCGCAAAGAGTTTATGGAGACTTATGGAAGGAAATTGGTTCGATTGGATAATGAAGCACTAAAAACATTGGAAACCTTTCTTGATTGTGAGCTTAATGTATCCCAAACAGCAGCAAAGCTTCACATTCACCGCAATACAATGCTGTATCGACTAAAACAGATTGTTTCCACTCTTCATTTGGATCCTCGTCAATTTAATGATGCTATTATCCTCAAGATTCTCCTTCTTTGTTACAAATTACACCAGAAAAAATGATTTCACTTCTTAATTACCCCCATTTTTGTACAAAGCAACAAAAACTAAAGCAAACAAGCATGATAATTCATTTGGTACCCCAATGACACCCTCTTTTATATATTTTAATATAGAAGAAGATTCATATATCGACATTCAAAGAAAGGAGTAAACAGGTGAAACATAGGCTACGCATCTTTTTCACAGCACTATTCTCTCTAATCTTCTTATTCAGTACGCTGGGCGCTGGATTTGCAGATTCAGCAGCATCTCCCAAATCAACCCAAGGGGGTGTTTCTGAAAAATCTTACACAGTTACCTTAATTACAGGGGACCAAGTACTATTGGAAATCTTTAACGATGGTCGTCAAGCGGTCACTGTTGTTCCAGCTGAACGAGAGGGAATTCAACCCACTTATCATACACGCGGAGATGGAGAAAATTTATATGTTATTCCCAGTGATGTTGCCCACTACGTTCCTGAAAAACTAGATCAAGAACTGTTTAACGTTACAGGACTCGTGCAGCAAGGCTTTCATGACAAGAAAACAGATGAAATTCCTGTGATGATTACTCCTGTAAAAAACACAAAAGCTAGTGAAATCAAAGTACCCGGTTTAAGCAAAGTTCGCAACTTTAAAAGCGTAAAAACAGTAGCCGGTTCCATCAATAAAAAGAAAACAAAAAGCTTTGGAAAGCAACTGAGAGAAGCAAAAAATGTAAACTCCCTCTCCAGAAATAACAGTTCTGATCCTTTTGCTGGAATCGAAAAGATTTGGTTGGATCAAAACGTGGAAGCAGCATCAGATCAAAGTGTTCCACAAACGGGTGCTCCAAAAGTATGGGAATCGGGTTATGATGGCTCAGGCATTACCGTTGCAGTTTTGGATACAGGCGTTGATGACCAACATCCAGATTTAAAAGGAAAGGTAATCAAAAGCCGCAACTTTACTACTTCTGAAACAGCAAGTGATCACCATGGACACGGTACACATGTTGCCGGAATTATTGCTAGCAATGGTAAAGGAGATAACGGCAAGTATAAGGGGGTTGCTCCAGGAGCCTCTATTCTCAACGGAAAAGTGTTGGGAGATAGTGGATCTGGACAGCTTTCTTGGATTATTGCTGGAATGGAATGGGCAGCTGAAAATGGTGCCCATGTAATTAATATGAGTTTGGGCGGCAATCCTACAGATGGAACGGATCCAGTAAGCCAAGCTCTAAACAATTTGACAGAACACTATGGTGTTCTCTTTGTGGTTTCTGCAGGAAATGATGGGCCAAATAAGGAAACAGTCGGTTACCCGGGATCGGCAGATGCAGCCCTGACTGTAGGTTCTGTAGACAAGTCCAGCCGACTAGCGATAACATCTAGCCGTGGACCCCGAATTAATGACTACGCAATTAAACCCGAAATTACAGCACCTGGAGTTAATATTGTATCTGCCCGAGCAAAAGGTACGTATATGGGTAGTGTGGTAGGAGATCACTACACCCAAGCCTCAGGTACTTCGATGGCTTCACCCCATGTGGCAGGAGCAGCAGCACTGATGCTCCAAAAAAATCCGAACTGGAAGCCAGAGAAATTGAAGGCAGCCCTTGTTTCCACAGCAAATCCAGCTAGTGGATATACAGTATACCAACAAGGGGCTGGAGAGCTTGATTTAGTTCGCTCCGTAAACCAAGAGGTCTATGCACAAACTGCAGCTCTTAACTTTGGTGTATTTAAATACCCCCACGACAAGGCAACACCCGTTACCAAGTCTGTCACCTATGCCAATCACAGCAATACACCTGTTACATTGTCTCTCTCATTAGACATAAGCCATGAAGATGGTGATGAAATACCTGAGGAGATGGCCCAATTAAGCGCCAATCAAATTACTATCCCAGCCAAGGGAACAGCCGAAGTAGACGTTACGATCAATCGTACTTTAGGGAACTATGGAGTCTATACCGGTTACTTAAAGGCAACGGATGCCGATGAAAAGATTGTCCTTCACACTCCCTTGGGCTTTCATAAAGAACCGGAAATGTACAGCTTAAAAGTAAAAGCTACAGCACGTGATGGCAAACCTGCGGGTGGGATCAGCTTTGCTGAAGTCGTCAGTGTTGATAGCCTTCATACTACCCTTGAAGGGAATTTCGATACGGAAGGTACACGAGTTTTCCGCGTTCCACCAGGAACCTATAGTGTCGCCGGATTTATTTATTCCTTTGATGAAACGGGACTTTTCCACCAGCAGCTAGCCTTTGTTTCCGAGCCTGAGGTGGAGGTTACCAAAGATATTACCATCGAACTGGATGCCCGACGAGCCAAACGAATTCAAGTCAACACGACTGAAAAGAATACCGTTGCAGAAAACGCCTCCATGGCTTACTTCCGCACGACAGAATCGGGAGCCATTTACTACCGAGGAGTACACACCCTTGTTGGATTGGATAATGAACTTTATGCTGCACCAACAAAACAGGTAAGCAAAGGGGAGTTTGAGTATTATACTGGTCTTCGGTTACGAGCCCCCCTCATTTCCATGGAAGCAAATGGAAAACAAAAAGTTTCCTTGCAACCTCGTCTGATCTTTGGATCTTCAATGCTTGAAGGTTCCTATCGCTATCCACTTGTTTACGCTAATACAGGACGGCCTGAGGATTTTGCAGGAATTGATGTAAAAGGAAAAGCAGTCTTAATGAAGCGTGGACCCCTTGATTTTACAGATCAGATTCGCAATGCAAAAGAAGCAGGCGCCGAATTGGCTCTGATCTATCATGATGCTCCCGGTTATTTCCAAGGTGCTACCTATTACAATGTGATACCAGGGTATGGACTATCAGGAGAGCAAGGTGAAACATTAGTCGAGTTATTAAAAGAGGGCCCCGTCACGATCGAGGGTAAAGGCACACCTGCTAGCCCCTTTTTATACGACCTGATCTTCCCAGAGAAAAATAAAATTAGCGACTCACTTGATTACACCATCAATCCCAGAAGTGTAGCAGTTATCGAGACAGACTATTATGCCCACGTAACCGGGTATGAAATGGGAGAAGTACGCCATCGTTGGCGCCCCAATGAAATGTTCTCCGTTGGTCTTTTGACCCGTTTGCCGGCACCACAGCACCGTACGGAATATGTCATGGCAGGTGATACCAAGTGGAGGCAACGTGTCTATGGATCCTATCCCTTAACCGCAGCACAAGAAGAACCAGTTACCACTTACAAACCAGGAGAAAAACTTAACCGTTCCTGGTGGAAACAGGTGGTTCGTCCAGGGATTCGAGAAGCTATTGGAGATTTCGAAGGTCAACCCAATTATCGAAAAGAGGATACATTACAACTATGGATTGCAGAATTTGATGATGCACAACCTGGCCAGTGGGGGGATCGACAATCTGGCATCGATCAAACAGCATTCCGTTATTATCAGAATGATAAGCTGATCCAAGAAGCCAATACTGCTAAAGGCACCTTCCCCATGGATCCCAAACGGGCGAAATACCGTCTTGAGCTGGATACCGCTCGTACAGCTCCTTGGTGGACCTTGTCTACAAAAACATATACCACATGGACCTTTTATTCAGAGCGTCCCAAAAATGATGAGGTTGAGATTATACCCCTGCTCTTAATTGACTACGATATTGATCTTGACCTTCTAAATCGTGCACCTAAGCCAAGTGAACGAAAAGGACCCCTTACCATCAATCTTACTGTACGTCATCAACATGGAGCTGAAAAAATCCCCATCGAGGGTGTACGGCTTTGGACTTCCTATGATGATGGTGAATCATGGAAAGAAGTAAAAAATCTTAAGTCGCTTGGCAAAAATAAGTTCCGAGGAATTACGAATGAACAAAATCCGAAAAAGACCTCCGGTTATGTCTCCCTAAAAGTTGAAGCAAGGGATCGTGACGGAAACCGGATTGAACAAGAAATTATTCGAGCTTACGGATTAACCCCACGGAATTAAAAAGCTAAGCAACAAAAAAAGCGGCTGGATCAGCCGCTTTTTTCATTTTAAACATCTTGTCGTGGGAATATGCTTACTCACTGATTTGTTTCAACTGCATTCTTTTTTACCTCATCTGGAATGGTTACTTTATCTACATAGCCTTTTAAGGTCATGGTCATATCTTGCTCCATCTTTACTTCCTTGCCTTCTAGTGGTACCTCAAACTGCGTCTTTTGTTCCATTTTTTTTAATTCAAAGGTTTTCTCATCGATCCATAAAACCTGCTTAAAGCGATGAATCTTCATTTCTTTCATTATATCTGAAATGTCTTTTTCATCTTTTACATCCAATCCCTGGGTCATTTGGGCCATCGTCGAAAGTTCATTTTTTGCCATCATTTCTTTAATTTTCTCTATTCCATCAGCGGAAGCATCCATTTCTAACACATAGAAGCCATCTTTTTGTGACATTTTATAGGAATCATTTAGTTTATTAGCATCATCTATCATACCTTTAGGATCACCTGTTATCGGATCCGAATTAAAAAGGTCTCCCAAATGATCGGAGCCCATTTTTATCCATCCTTTATTAGGATCTTTTATATAAATGATAGAGTCATCTAAATACAATTCAAGAGAATTACCCTCTGGTGTTAAACCTTTACCTTTAATATGCATTACTGTAGGTTCATAAGTCATTGTGGTAGTTAAATCAATATTTAAATCCAGACTTTCCCCTTCTTTAAACATCTTTTGTTTACCCTTAGACTGGATACTTATCCCTTTTACACTTTCCATTTCTTTATTCGATCTTTCAATTACTTCTTGCATGGTCAGCTTTTTCATTTCCAATTGACTAGCTTCCGGTTCATGAGCGCTTCCGAAACTACATCCTGAAAGAACAAATACAATGGTAAACATTAAGATAAAGAATTGGTTTCTCTTACATAATCGCAAAAGCACCAACCTCTTTTCTATTATACTTTTAAACACGGAATTAGCATACCATGGTATACTAGTTGAATCAACCAATTATCTAAGGAATAACACAAAATCTATTTATTAATTAGTGCAATTATAAAATGAATTGTTTTTCGGAAGAGTATTTTAGGAAGTTTAAGAAAATTATTTTCGTTGCAGTAGAATTTCTTTCACAAAAACTAAAAAGGCGTCCTTATCACCAATAGGTGATATGAACGCCTCCGTTATTTGTATCTCTAGTATGATACAAGACTAAATATATCAATACCCTTTAGTTTTTCACGTCCATTAAGATAGGTAAGCTCAATCACAAAGGCTGCACCAACCACCTCTCCTTGCAGTTGACGAACTAGATCTAGGGTCGCGCCAACCGTCCCTCCTGTTGCTAGCAAATCATCTACGATCAGCACACGCTGACCGGGTTGAATCGCATCCTTATGAATCGCTAACCGATCCGTCCCATATTCCAGTTCATATTCCACCTCTACGGTTTCTGATGGTAACTTTCCAGGCTTGCGAACTGGGACAAAACCAATCCCAAGGGCATAGGCCAAAGGGGTGCCGATCACAAAACCACGGGCCTCAGGCCCTACGATCAAATCGATGGATTTTCCTTTTAGCTCTTCTGCCATGGTATCAATTGCAGCCCGAAAACTAGGTCCATCCTTTAGCAACGTCGTAATATCCTTGAACCGAACGCCGGGTTGTGGGAAGTCCTTAATCACCCGAATTTTCTCTTTGAAATTCATCTGTCTATTCCTCCCAAGTCCAATTCAAAAGGAAGCGAGCGGGAAAGATAAGCACACAACTCCTTATACGACGAATAAACAAGGGTATGAAAAACCCGCTCCTGCTCTAGTTTCTGTCGATAAAGGGTTGATTCTGTTAAAGGACGTTTGACTGGATTGGACACTATGGAAAGTCCCCCTCGTTCCTCCCTTAAAAATCCAAGTTCCTGGAATACTTGAATCATAAACAAAATCATTTGCGGAGAGATTCCTGTCTGTTTATGTAGCCAATGAAGATCTCGTTCAGGCAGAAAAGGTACTCTACCCATCAAGTGGCCATAAAGTCGCTTAAACCGCTCACGATCAGGTACGCCTATCCACTCTTTATCCCAGCTCCGGTCACCATAGGCAAAGATCAAACGTTCCACATGTTGGATCTTCCCCATTAACTGGTTAAAGATACGCAGAGTAGGAGGGGGATCTAAAAAGAGTAGATAAGGATACCCCTTCGGTTCCCACTCATCTAAGCGTTCCCAATATCGAATAGGAAGTTGATTCAGTATCTTTTTGACCCATGGTACCCTTTCGATTTGTCCCTGCCGCGCAATAAAAAGCGTCTTCTGATCTCTCGCCAATCGGAGAAAACGCTCGGTTTGATCATTATTCCCCCGCCAATCAAAGATCTGTACGTGGGGAACAGACAAATCACGAATAATCAGTTGCGGTTTTCGGCGTCCGTTCCACTCATTAATCGTCAACTCACCAATGATCTCTGGCGAGGCATGGGAGGCAATCTCTGCCGCTACTTCCCCAAGACGAAACCCCACCGCTTCTAAACGATGTTTTCCTTGCTTAAGGATTAGTTTTAAATGATTTCTCTCCTGTCCAATCAGCTTCAATTGCTCCAGAGAAGTGTTGGATAAGCGAATAAGCGGCGTAGGATTTCCAATACCGTAAGGTCCCAATCTTTCTAACTGCTCGATCAGTTCAAGATCAACTTCTGCCAATGTTAACTCCGCATCCACCTGTGAGAGAGGAATGTAGTCCTCATCCTCAAGCCATTCCTCAGTTAACTCGTGCAGACGCTTATGCAATATTGGAAGATCTTCCACTGCCAATGTCATACCTGCAGCCATGGGATGGCCACCATAATGGGAAAGAAGATCCTTACAAGCGTCAAGTGCTTGATACATATCGAAGCCAACGATACTGCGTGCCGATCCTCGAGCCGTTCCTGTCTCAGGATCGATCCCAAAAACGATCGTGGGACGGTAATACTTCTCTACCAACCGAGAAGCAACAATACCAATAACACCAACATTCCATCCAGGTGCCCCCACAACTATGAAACGGCGATGGGAATCAGGCTCCTTTTCAATCATCGCCACCGCTTCAGCAGTAATCTCCTCGACAAGCAGTTGTCGCTCTCTATTCATTTCATCCAACTCTTCGGCTAAGAGTTGTGCTTTCTTCTGTTCATCACTTAACAACAGTTCAACTGCCTGTACTGCGGAATCCAAACGCCCTCCCGCATTAATCCGTGGTCCGAGAAAAAAGGCGACGTGGCCTGCTGATACTTCTCCCTTAATTCCGGAGACATCGATTAATGCAGATAGTCCGATGTGGGAACGCTCATTCATTTGTTTTAAACCGAGGGAGGCGATCAGTCGATTTTCATCTACCAAGGGAACCAAATCGGCAATGGTTCCCAAGGCGACAACATCCAACATCTCCTCAGGAATGCGCCCCAACAAGGCATGGGCCAATTTTAAGGCGACACCAACCCCCGCCAAACCATCAAAGGGATACTTACATCCAGGCTTTTTGGGATTGATTACTGCCAAAGCCTCTGGAAGAGAAGCAGGTGGTTCATGATGATCGGTAATAATAAGATCTAAGCCTAATTCTTTAGCCCAAATCGCCTCATCCACCGCGCTAATTCCTGTATCTACGGTGATAACCAACTGTGTACCGCCCTCTTTGATCTGTGTCAGGGCTTCCTGATTTAAACCATATCCTTCTCGGAAACGATTGGGTATATAGTAACTTACATCGGCCTGAAGCTCTTGCAACACCCGCATCAATAGACTGGTACTGCTTACTCCATCAGCATCATAATCGCCATAAATTACAATTTTCTCCTGATTGACCAGTGCAAAACGGATTCGCTCTACTGCTTCTCCCATACCATCGAGTAAAAAAGGATCATAAAAACCGGAGATATCAGTATTTAAAAATTGCCTAGCCCGAACCGGATCTGTCAATCCCCTGTTCACCAATAACTGGGCGATTAAAGGGTGGATATCCAGCTCTTTCACCAGCCGCTGACTAGCTTTTTGATCTGTTGTCATCTGGAGCCAGCGTGTTCTAGGCCGTAACATCCCACCCACCTCACTTTGCGTTTCCATTATAACACACTGGCGCTGCTGTCCTATGACAACTTAACTACTTTCCTTTGTCTTAGCTCGTTCCATGGAACGCCACTTCCAACCAATCCACAAACTGCTTGCCATAAAAATCGAAGAGTAAGTCCCTGCGAGAAGCCCTATCAATAACGTGATGGAAAAGTAACGAATACTCTCCCCACCAAAGATAATCAAAGCAACAATACCAAACAGTATGGTAGTAAGCGTATTAAGAGATCGAACAATGGTTTGCTGAATACTTTCATTTACCAGCTGAGACAGCTCCTCCCAGGTTTTGGGGTTTTTAAACTTAAGATTTTCACGGATTCGGTCAAAGACAACAATTGTATCATTCACAGAATAACCAACGATCGTTAAAATGGCAGCAATAAAGACAATATCTACTTCCCATTGAAAAATAGAGAAAACACCCACTGTAATCAATACATCATGGAGAAGGGCGATGATTCCCGAAATAGCAAAGCGATATTCAAAACGAATAGCGACATATATAATGATCCCCAATGAAGCTATCAGGGTAGCGATGATTGCATTACGTGCCAATTCACGTCCGACAATAGGGCTTACCGTCTGCTCCTGTACGGAAACCTGCTCTCCATAAACCTTTTGAAAATGGTTCCGTATCTCCCCAACTTGTTCCTTGCTTATCGTTTCAGGAGTGCGGAAAATCAATAACTCATTCTCATTTCCCGCCATCCGAGCATTGGGATTGTTATATCCCAGTTTTTCTAGCTCCTCTTTGGCCTTGTCCAACTGAAACTCCTTGCCAATATAAATATCCAATCGGGAACCACTGACGAAGTCTATCCCTAAGTTAAGTCCCTGGACAAACAGAGAGATTATTCCCACTCCAATTGCGATAGCGGAGATGAGAAGGAAGAGTTTCCGTCGCCCAATAAAATCCAATTTATAGTTCACCGATCTCATCCCCCTTTACACCAAACAATCCTGGTTTTTTTAGTAATCCTGACCGGACGAGAAGGTTAAGAAGAATTCTTGATAGTGCCACAGCAGTCATGAAGCTGACCAAAATACTGACGATCAAGGAAACGGCAAAGCCCTTGACACTGGCTGTTCCCAAATAAAAGAGAACACCTGCCGCGATCAAAGTCGTGAGATTAGCATCAAAGATCGTTAAAAATGAACGGCGTGACCCGGAACGAACTGAAGCAGGAATACTCTTCCCAAATCGTAGCTCCTCACGAATCCGCTCATACATCAAGATATTGGCATCTACGGCCATCCCGATCCCAAGAATAAAGGCGGCAATCCCTGCGAGGGTTAACGTTACATTAAGCAACGAAAAGGTAAGGAGGACTAAATAGGCATAAGCAATCAGCGATATTGATGCGATCACACCTGGCAACCGATAATAGCCGATCATAAAGATAAAAATAACAACAGTCCCATATACTCCTGCCTTCAGACTCTGCTCCAATGCCACAGATCCTAAGCTTGCATCTACAGCGGTACTCTGTTTTTGCTCCAGCTTCACGGGCAAAGAGCCGGCATTAAGCAAATCTGCCAATTCCTTTGCCTCTTCAATCTCGAAGTTTCCTGTAATAATCGCTTTCCCATCTGGAATCACGGTCTGAATAACCGGATCACTTAAGAGGGTATCATCCAAATAGATCGCAACACTTTGTCCAATATATTTTCGAGTAATCTCAGCAAATTTATCTGCACTTTTAAATTGTACAGAAACTACTGGTTGTCCATACTCATCATAATCCTGTCGCGCTCCACCTTCTTTCAGATCGGTACCTCGCATCAATACTTTGCCATCAGGTGCTCGAAATTCCAGGACCGCAGGTTTACCCAATATTTCCCGAGCTTTTTCCTGATCGGTAATCCCAGCCAGTTGAACCCGGATACGGTTGGTCCCTTCTACAGTAATTTCCGGCTCCTTGGCTCCTAGCACATCAATTCGTTTACGTAATGCTTCGGCAGCACTTGCCAATGTATTCGGTGTGATTTTCTGTCCTTTTTCCAGTGGTTCTGCCTCATATAACACCTCAAATCCACCACTTAAATCCAAGCCCAATGTAATACTTTTAGCAACACGTTCAGTAGTCAATCCAACGGTTGTGAGGATCGCTATTACGATAACCACAAACAGGGCTACTTTACCCCAACGCACCCTCATGCTGTATTTCCTCCTTTGTCTTGCAATAACAAACGATGATCATTCAACTCGACTCCATTTCATTTTTCAGTCCTATTATCCCAGTTGAAAATAGGCATGTCAATTTTATCCTTTTATTACAAATAAAAGGCCATCGGCGCCAAAACCGATGGCATAACCTCAGTTTGACTCTCCACATGATAAAAACTGTGGGATTCCTGGACACTTTTGTCCCCTATCTATATCTATCGTGGATAATGTCCAGTTAAAGGCACCAATCTTCCCATCCCATGGGAAATGAAAGCGGATACGCTTACGAAGGATAAGACTACTACCCAGGTACTTGTCATGGATTCAATTGGTCAATTGCTCTGGGTACTAGTCAATTCTAGGACTTTTATACACACTTAACATCAACCAATTCATAAAACGATTCGGCTTCAATGACAAGATGTCATTGGCTAAGCGATGTGGGCGGGGCCATCCTTCCTTATAATTTTCGGAAACGCATGCCCATACTTGTTCACCAGTTACATTTTCGTAACCATACATCCGGAATTCTTCCGCCTTGCTATTACATAGATCTTCGATGCTTTGTGTCAGTTCGGATTCACTCATCATGATGTCTGACTTCTCACGTGATGGTACGGGCCTTAATGGCTGTCTCATCCGGATCCTCCTTTAATTTACTGGACTGGCTCTCCGTCAGGAGACGGCCAAAAGTACGTTAATCTATTCGCGATTTATAAACAAAAATCCTGCATTATCACTGATTTTAGTCATGGACAAGAAGAGCTTGCATAAGCTTGTATCAGTTTAACTGATCGCTGAATAGAAAGAAGGGTCCTAATTGACTAAGCAAACATTTCTACATGGCACCCTCATCCTGGTTGGAGCAGGTTTTGTCACCAAAGTGCTTGGTTTTGTTTATCGCATCGCTCTATCACGTATTATTGGTGATGAGGGGATGGGACTCTTTCAAATGGCTTTCCCCATCCTGATTTTTGCCATTGGCATGACAACCGCTGGTCTACCTGTTGCCATCTCAAAATTAATTTCTGAAGCGGAAGCAAAAGGAAAAGAGACAGGAGTTCGTTCCATTCTGCTCGTCTCTATATTGATTGTTACTTGTACCAGCATCTTATTTACTGGATTAATGATTTTTCTCGCACCTATTATCGCACAAACCCTACTTACAGATGAACGAGCAATTTATCCTCTTATGGGGATTGCACCAATCATTCCGATTGTCGCAGTTTCTTCCATTTTCCGCGGCTATTTTCAAGGCCGACAAAACATGCAGCCTTATGCCATTGCGCAAATCATCGAACAGTCCGTTCGCATTTTTACAGTTCTCTTACTTGCAATATACCTCCTTCCCCTCGGAATTGAATATGCTGCAGCCGGTGCCATGATCGGAATGGTAATTGGTGAAGGAGCAAGTCTTTACTTTTTGCTTCGTTCCTACCGCAGAGACCCACGCCGTCCGATCTTGCGTACGGGGGATGGGATTCAAGGCTTTGGCACTAGCTTACGCCGCTTGTTACGTATTGCCGTTCCTGTAACTGCGAGTCGGATTGTAGGTTCCCTCACTTATGCCATTGAACCCATCGTTGTGGCACAAAGCTTAGCCATTGCCGGTATCGCTACACAAGCCTCCACTGCCCTATATGGTCAGTTGGAAGGAATGGCCATCCCTCTTGTTTTTTTCCCGGCCTTTATTACTTATGCGTTATCAGTAACGCTTGTACCAGCCATTTCTGAGGCGGCTGCCCAAAACAAACAACGCTTAGTAGAGCACCGTCTCGGACAGGCGATCCGTCTCTCTTTTATCCTAGGCGGTCCTTGTGCTACGATCATGTTTGTCTTAGCTGAACCTCTCTCCCTTTTATTATATAACCATATTGAGGTTGCCCGCATCATTAAAATCATGGCACCATTTGCAATCTTCCTGTATCTACAAGGACCATTGGCTGCAGTATTGCAAGGATTGGACCAAGCCGGGGAAGCGATGCGAAACTCTATTTTTGGTTCCATTCTGAAGATCATTCTGATCTTTATCTTGGGTTCACTCCCCCATTTGGGCATCGACGGCGTTGCTCTGGCGATGAATTGTGGCATTGTTATCGTTACAGTGCTCCATTTTCTCTCTTTAACACGCTATCTCCCTTTTACCTTTAATGGACGAAACATCATAAAATGGATTATTGCCACCGGAACCATGGGGATAACTGCTTATTGGATCTCTTCTTATCAAGGACTCCCGCTTTTGCAACAGGTAATCCTGGCCACCTTTACCAGTGGAGCTGTCTATTTAATTTTGATTCTCCTCCTTGCGCTAATTCGTAAAGAGGATGTCAGCCGAATTCCATATATCGGAAGATGGTTTGCTTACTTTTTGCCTCAATAGAAAAGGTAGGAAAAGAGCTTTCTCTCACCCTACCTTTTCTCAACCGCGTTTCTCTTTTTGATTGCTAATCTTTCCGAGCATCGATATACATTTTTCCATTATGATCAATACTAGCGAAGAAAATCTCTTTAAAATCATAGTATCCATACTTTTGCAGCTCGTTTTTCAGCCAAAAGCGAGTTTTTCCAATCTGCTCCAAACCATCTTTCTGTACCTTTCCATCCACAATAAGTGGAATGGGAAGCCAAAAAAAGCCATCTGTTTTTTCCTGGGGAAGCATCTCTTCGCGTGTTGGCGGTCTCTTCTCAGGTCGTGGAAAAACTGTCAACTTCCCCGTTGTTTCAAGGATAGCAAGTTCCACATCGGCCACATTGGAGATATTATTTTCCCTTAATTGCATCATCAAATCATCGATGTTATATCGCTGATGGGCCATCTCTTTTTCTTGGATCTTCCCGTCCCGAATCAGTATGCTTGGTTTACCGTCAATTATATAGCGTATAAAGGTACTCTTCAGGGAAAGAAAAGCAAGGATCACTTGAATGGCAGATAAGGTGAATATGGGAATGAGCCCTTTTAATAGAGGTGCTTCAGTATTTTCAATTGAGATCACCGCCAAATCTGCGATCATGATTGAAACGACTAAATCAAAGATAGACAGTTTCCCGATCTCTCGCTTCCCCATAAATCGCATTACTACTAGCACAAAAAAATAAATAAACAGCGTTCGGAGAAAAACGATCCACAATTCCACGCTATTTGGCCCCTCCTCCTAGATGGTAACCTATAGTCTCTGCCAATTTGCGAATGGTTATGAAGCTAATCGGCATAAAAACCAAGGTTCCTTCATACCATGTACAAACCATCTCGGGAGGTAGAAGAATGAAAGCAACCACAAAGTCAGCAACGGAAAGGCGCTTTCGTTCCCCCTTGATCGTCGGTTTAATCGTTGTATGGGGCTTAATTCTTACGGGATCTTTCCTTACAGCACTTCTATTAAGATTTACAGCTCTTGAAGAACATACTTTGCCGATTATTACATATATCGTGAATGGAATTGCCCTTTTATTGGGTGGTTGGTTTTCTGGACGGATGGCGGGAAATCGGGGTTGGATGTATGGAGCGCTCACTGGCCTTTTTTATACTCTGCTTGTTTTTCTAATTGGCTTTTTAGCCTTTGATGCCCAAATGAGAATTGAACCTCTTCTTTTTGCAGGTGGAGCATGTGGAATTGGGGCGATTGGGGGAATTTTAGGAGTAAATACCGGGAGCAACCCATAACATTAAAATGGATGAGAGAACAGTATGGAAACTGATGTCATACCAAGTAACAAGTGTATAAAAAATTTTTCGGGTTGCCCTAATGAACTAAATAGGGAGGATTCTCGCATACATTTCTTCACCAGCATAAAATAGATTTTATAACGCACCTTTCGATGGATCCTTTCTATTTCCTCCCTTTATTTTATCCTAAAAAGTGGACAAGTTGATTTAAAAAGGGTATGATAGCAAAGAGATTGTAATTGGCTCTCCACAGTAGTGGTAGAGCTTTTCGATTTATAAGTCACTAACGAAATCCGTAAGTTTTTGTAGATCTGCCCATATGGTTGAAGTATTCAATGCTTCAAGAATGAAGGGCCTAGTCTCATCCAACCCAAAGAAGGATCACTGATCCAGATATACATAAAAAGAGGTGGTAACCGTGTTTCAATCGGTGGTTACACTTATAATCTCTTCCTTTCTCACTTTATTGCTCATTCTTTATCTAAGTCTGCGTAAAAACCCCTTCCCTGTTATCTCCAATTTTTTCGTCGACTTATTTCACCACCGCTTTCTTCTTGCTCACTTCCTAGGCGTCCTTAGTATTCTGGCTTTAAATAAGATTGAGATTAGTTTAAAATCATACCTCCCAGATTTTCCAGATTGGACACCTTTCATCATGAAACTGGAAGGGAAAATTACTCCCCTATTACAATTAACATTACATAATGATCTGCTTACCTATATTAGCACCTACTTTTATGTTATTGTGTTCTCTGTCTTAATGGTAGCTTCTTTACTGATCTACCATCATCAGAATAACCCATCGGCATTGTATGCGACCATTTATGGAATCTCCCTGAACTACTTTTTGGCTGTCCCTTTTTTTATGTTGATCCCAGTTTACGAAGCTTGGACCCTTCACCCTGAGCTTAAATTTCTTATCCCTGAAGTATATCCTAACTTCGAAGGAGAATACCGATTTTTTTCCGCCTTGGAGAACTCTTTTCCTAGCCTACACACCTCCCTTTCTCTAACAATGGCAATCATTGCTTATCGATCAGGAAATATCCGTTTTGCATGGATCACCACCATTTCTTGTGGATGGGTATTGTTTGGCATTATTTATTTGGGCATTCACTGGTATATAGACATGATCGCTGGATGCCTCTTTGCTTTAATTTGTGTTAAGCTTGCTTATCGATTATCCCGCTTTCCCTTGGAAGCTCATGATGTACTCTATCAGGAGAAAAAACGAGCTACTTCTGAATACCCTTCTGGCATTTCTTCATAAAAATTGCCGACAGAAAATCGCCATTGGCATAGAGAGGTGTCGGCTTTTACAATTCTATGAAGAGTATAGTGAGTGGTATTTAAAAGGGATAGACGGAAAAATAAAAAGTATAAAAGAGAACCCAAAATAACGTGAGAGCCAAATAGCGGATGGTTCGTGACCGGTTTCGAAGGAGGTATTTTCCTGCTAAACCGGCCAATAAAGAGGATAAAAAGAATCGTAAATACCGTGCAGGAATACTGGCAAAGAAAAAAGAGAGTACATGAATATTGGCATCCGCTGCCTGCACGGCGTACGTTTTATAGGGAATTCCTTGAATTGGGCCCAAAATCATAGCCAATAGCCCCTGCTCCGCCAAATCTTCCTCCACTTTAATCAACATTTCATGGTTAATCGCAGGAACCTTACCTACTACAGAAAGAGCCGATTGCGGACTTATAGTCCCCCAAAAATACATGAGAAGCCCTCCCAATAGTGCTCCAGCGAGAGCATATAGGGATGCTTTCAGTGCTTTTCTCAAATTAGTAATAGCAATATACGTTAGGATTACATCAGGCACAATAAAAAAGAGCGTTGCCTCAGCAAATCCCCACATCAAGACTCCGAACATTACTCCCATGGTTTGAAGTTCCCTTCTTTCGCTAGTTTTTCCATCCGTTTATTTAGCTCTTTCATAAAAGCATGGCGATCTTCCTGCCAATACATAGCTTCGCCAATAAATACATCGCAAAAGAAAGGAACCAACAAGAAGGTGCCCTTGGGGAGCGCTTTACCTAGACCATACATAAAAACAGGATAGATGGGAACTTCGGGACACTCCTTTAATAAATGATAAATACCAGATTTAAAGGTATCCAAGCGTTCCGGTTCCCCTCTTGTTCCTTCCGGATATAAAATAATAATCTCTTTCCGCTCCAGAGCTTCATAAATACCTGTAAATAGTGATTCTCGTCTCTTAACCCCTTTCCGATTCAAGGGGATGATGTTCATTATATTGAGTGAAAACCAAGAGAGAAAAGGGTTCCGCAAAAAATAATCTGCCGCGGCCACAGGCCGAAGCTGGTGAAGGAGGCGTAAAGGAAACAGGGTCATTAAGACCAATGTATCAAGATGACTATTGTGATTAGCAACCACAATAGCCGGTCCCTGCTTGGGCAACCGCTCCCGATGTCGAACATTCATTCCCAATACAACCAAAATTAAAGGACGGACAATACAAAGGGAAAACAATAAGCGCAATAATTTCATAAGTTTCGCCGACAGGAGACTTGCATTCATCGGCGTAGAAGAATATCAGGCCTTGTTTGGCCCCCTCATGGAAATGCTTTGAACCACCGTCTTTCTCCTGTCGTACCTCCTTTCTTTAGGAATTTAGATAGGTAATGACGCCAGACTCTCCTAGTAATAAAAGTAATGCACAAAGTGGAAGAAAATAGGTGAAGTATAGGTGAGACTATCTACCCGATCCAACACCCCGCCATGTCCTGGAATCACTGTTCCACTGTCCTTAATACCCAAATCCCTTTTTAAAGCAGAAATATTGACGTCTCCGATAAAACCAGCAATGCTGATAATCAACCCGGTCAGAAAGGTGTCGCGCAAAGAAAGTGGTGTAAGCAAAGGAGCTAGCAGGAAAGCAAGTCCAATTGTGGTAAGGATCCCTCCAATTAATCCTTGCCAAGTTTTATTGGGGCTCACCTTGGGTACCACTGCATGGCGCCCAAAAAGCTTTCCCCAAATATATTGGGCCACATCATTACACTGGGTTAAAATAACGAGGTATAATATCAGTCCAGCTCCCCCAGCACCATGACTGTCCCCTGTAGGTAAGGCCAATAAAAAGGCAAGGTGACTTAGTCCAAATACCATCAGCATCAGGCCCCAATGAATCGAGCCCACCGAATTCAAAAATCCTTTGTTTTCCCCGATTAATATCATCTGAATGGGTAATAGTAAAAACATATAGACAGGTATAAAAATAATGAACATACCATACCATCCGATATAGATCCAGAAAAATTGTACCGGAATGGACAGATAAGCCCAAAAAAGAACGCGCCGGTCTGCCCTCCGTGTTGGAATCAATGAGTAAAATTCTTTTAATGCCAGAAAGCTAAGGAAGGCAAGGAAAATTAGGGAGATATTGCGATTAATAATGATGGCAAAGGTAAAGACAGCCGCCATCATCCACCAAGATTTAATCCGAAGCGTAAGTTCTGTAAAATCTTCGCTTGGTTTACTCTTCTTTAAGATAAAAGTAACCAAACTTGCAAGTACCAGGGTAACAAAAATACCAGCAATCACCACAACCAATTCATAAGGTATTGAAGAATACCGCAACTATCCCACCTCCTGCAAGGCACGTCGAATGCGGTTTAATATGTTCCATATGATAAGGAATAGGGTAATCATAAGTAAGACGGAGAGCCACTTTGTAGTTGGAACGCCCAGCGAAATAAGTAAAGAGATCAACCCAAAAAGAAAGGCACGATCACTTTTACCCATGGGACCATCATAACGCCGACTGCCGCCAATCACCACACCCAGTACCCCAGTCATTTCACTCACAATCGACAAGACGACGATCCCAACAATTAAGGGAGCCGAAAAATAAGGCATAAAAGCGAAAGGCAAATAGAGTGCTGCATCAGATACCACATCCCCAAGCTCATTCAGAATATTGCCTAACTTCGACTTCATGTTGTGCTCCCTTGCTAACATTCCATCAATTGCATTGAGAGCCATTCGAATAAAAAGTATGACAGGCACCAGTAGGAGAAGACGGGGCTGTTCAGGGTAAAGGAGAAGCATTCCTCCTGTTAAAAAGGAAAGTACCATCGCAGCCACCGTTACTTGATTGGCTGTCACCCCCCATTTGGCCAAGCGTCGAACGATCGGTCGCAAAACCTTCTGAAAGAAAGGTTTTATTTGATATATGCTAATCACAAAGAAAACCACCACCTCGGATAATATGTTTTGATATTAGCAAAAAACGAAAATCATAGCAACTTACAGTAAATAATGTAATAAAGAATCCATTTATACTATAAAAATACAGGAGTGTTTCTTTACTCTGGCAGCTTAAATCCCAAATAGTGTTTATTCCCTGTCAAAAGCCTAATTGACCCAAATCAGAGCAAGTACTAATAGTAAAAAGAAAGTAAACGTCCCCAAGGTAAGCCACTGGAAATGTCGCTGCTTAACCAGTTGCTTCAGGCGCCAACGTTTTCTTCCCCGAACAGCATGGGAAAATTGCTCCAAATCCTTTTTTAGCCCCAAGATTTTACCCTCATCCATTAATGCAGCAGCGGGATGATAAGTAACCAGGCAAGGAATATTATTTTTCTCACGGAGCCACTTTCCTCGCACTTCATTTACATCTGCTACATCGAGCAATACCCGTGCCGCTGTTGCTCCCATCAGTAAAATATAGCGGGGACGCAATTCCTTAACAAGTGCCTCAAGGTCCTCTTTTCGCTTTTCCATCTCATTCTCCCGTACCGGAACATCCTCTTTTACAACCGATGTGATTTGAATTTGATCTTCTTCAATCCCTACCTCTTGTAAAAGTTTTGTTAAAAATTTTCCATGGCCAAATGAAGGCGTATCCCCAATAATTAGTCCATTCATTTATGTATAATCTCCCTTTTCTATTTTTATTGGAGCTCTTTTGTTGTTACTATTCAATATTAGTATACAAAAGAAATAAGAAAAAAGGGGAATACAGATATAAAAAAAACAGGCCGTAAAAGGCCTGTGTGAATATGTACTGTTACTTTTTCTCCTCTTGAGCCTCCTGAGCTGTAAGATTGGCATTGATGGCGGAGCGCTCAAAAACTACCTTGGTATTTTCACTAACTTTTAATGTGACTCGTTCATCTGTCAAATCAGTAATCACTCCATGCAATCCACCAATGGTAATAACCTTGTCACCTTTTTTCAGATTGGCAAGCATTTGATTCCGCTCTCGCTGCTGTTTTTGCTGGGGACGAATGAAGATGAAATAAAAAAGCACAAACACGGCAATCATCGGAATCAATGTGGTTAATAGTGAACCATCCATAAAAAAACCTCCTTAGATACTATGAACAGATTTGTTAAAATCCTCGCTGACCATTCGACCCATAATATCGATCAAAAAATGTGTCACGAAAATCAGCAAGCCGGTCTTCACGAATCGCTTGACGGATTTGCTTCATCAACTGCATCAGGAAATACAGATTGTGATAAGTAATCAAGCGCAATCCAAAAATTTCATCTGCTTTCACCAAGTGGCGCAAGTAGGCGCGAGTATAATGTCGACAGGTATTGCAGTCACAATTGGGATCCAGCGGTGTAAAGTCTCGGGCATAACGGGCATTGCGCACCACAATCCGGCCCTCACTTGTCATCGCGGTGCCGTTACGGGCGATCCGGGTCGGTAACACACAGTCAAACATATCTACACCATGGATGACACCCTCTATGAGCGCATCGGGAGATCCCACCCCCATAAGATAGCGGGGCTTGTCGGTAGGTAGAAGCGGTGTAGTCTCTTTAAGCATCTCATACATCAACTCTTTTGGCTCACCTACACTTAAGCCACCGATCGCATAACCGGGAAAGTCAAATGCTATCAACTCCCGTGCGCTTTGCTTACGCAAGTCAGGATACATTCCACCTTGAACAATCCCAAACAGTGCCTGGGAATCTGGGCGTGCGTGCGCTTTGAGGCAGCGCTCTGCCCAACGGGTAGTCCGTTCAAGGGAATCTTTCACATATTCCCGTTCAGCAGGATATGGAGGGCACTCATCGAAGGCCATAATAATATCGGCACCTAGCGCATTCTGGATCTCAATCGATTTTTCGGGGCTAATAAAGAGTGGTTCTCCACTAAGATGGGAGCGAAAGGAAACTCCTTCTTCGCTGATCTTACGCAACTTGCTAAGGCTAAAAACTTGAAACCCACCACTGTCAGTCAAAATTCCCCGATCCCAGTTCATAAACTGGTGTAATCCTCCAGCCTCACGTACAACCTCATGACCCGGACGGAGATAAAGGTGGTAGGTATTGCTAAGAATAATACCACTGCCGATCTCCTTCAGTTCCTCCGGACTCATCGTTTTCACCGTGGCTTGAGTACCTACAGGCATAAAAATGGGTGTTTCGTACTGACCATGTGGCGTTTCCAAAAGCCCCAAACGTGCCCCTGTCTGTTTGCATTCTTTTAGCAATTGATAGTGGACGGCCAATCGTGCCTCCTCCTACTCTCAACCATTCTTCCTTATGGAACGCGAAAAATTAGGCAATCTCCCTTTGTACTCCTTACCATTATAGTTTTTAGGACAAGGTAATACAAGTGTTAACCAGTCGGATTCCTCTTGCCTATACAATCAACATCGCATCACCAAAGCTAAAAAAACGGTAGTTCTTTTTTATCGCTTCCTGATACGCATCAAGTACAAATTCCCGAGAAGCAAAAGCGGAGACCAACATCAACAGGCTTGAACGTGGGAGGTGAAAGTTGGTCAAGAGAACATCGACGACCTGAAATTGGTAACCTGGATAGATAAAAAGATCCGTCCATCCCCGGTCAGCCTGAATGTTTCCTCGGCGTTTGGCGATTGTCTCCAAGGTACGGACGGAAGTGGTACCAACAGCAATTACCCGGCCACCCTGCTCTTGAGCAGCACGAATCTTAGCTGCCGATGCCTCACTTACCTCATAATATTCCTTGTGCATTTGATGATCTTCAACTCGATCAACTGTCACGGGACGAAAAGTTCCCAAGCCTACATGAAGGGTAATCGGTGCAATCGCTATTCCCCGCTGGCGAATCTCCTCCAACATCTCCTTGGTAAAGTGAAGTCCTGCTGTAGGTGCAGCGGCAGAACCAACCGCTCGAGAATACACGGTTTGGTAACGCTCAGGATCACTGGTTCGCTTTTGTATATAAGGGGGAAGTGGCATCTCTCCTAGCTCATCAAGAAGTTGCTCAAGGTCTGTTCCTTCGTATTGCAGCTGAAAAATACGCCCTCCCGCTGCCTCTGTTTTCTCTTTGGCAATGGCTCGTAACTGAGCTTGGCTACCAAAACGGATGACTGTACCTTCCTTAACCCGCTTGGCCGGCTTAACCAATGCTTCCCATCGATCCTCACCTAGGGGATGAAGAAGAAGAAGTTCGATGCGCGCCCCTGTTTCTTCCTTAACTCCGATGAGGCGCGCCGGACGAACCCGGGTGTCATTGATCACCAAGACATCATGAGGGCGGAGAAAACTTGGAAAATCGGAAAATTTGTGATGGGCTATCTCTCCGGTTGTGCGCTGTAAAACCATCAGCCGAGAACCCGTACGTTCTGCCGCTGGCTCTTGAGCAATCTGTTCTTCCGGCAAATCATAATCATATTGTGCTACATCCATACGAAAATCCGCTCCATCTCAATTATAGGATCGGACATAGGGGCTTCCTCTCACTTCATTGCTTAGAAACATCTGGGATAGACCCTATGTCCCCCTTACTGCTTCCTTTCCAATTATTTAGCGAAAAAAACGGAAGAGGTAAAAGATCGCAGATAATAGGATACTCAATAGAATGGAGGTAACGATCGGGAAATAGAATCGGAAGTTCTCCTTTTCAATAACAATGTCACCGGGCAAACGGCCTAAGTTGAGAAAACGACCACCCACATGCCATACTAGGCCGATCACTATTAAAACAATACCCATAACAATGAGAAGTTTTGGAAGTTGGTTCATTTTGGCATCTCCATCCCAAAATGCTCGTAACAGCGTGGTGAAATAACCCTCCCCCGTGGAGTCCGTTGTAAAAATCCGATTTGTAACAAATAAGGTTCATAGACATCTTCTACCGTGTGTGCCTCTTCTCCAATCATTGCTGCGATGGTTTCCAAGCCCACAGGGCCGCCATTAAAGTTTTCAATAATGGCTAACAGGAGTTTATGATCCACGCTGTCCAGTCCCATTTTATCCACTTGGATCCGATCCAATGCTTCCCGAGCCGTTTCTTTGGTAATAACTCCGTCCCCCTCAACTTGGACAAAGTCCCGAACCCGTTTTAGCAGCCGATTGGCCACCCGTGGAGTCCCCCGAGCCCGCATAGCAATCTCCTGAGCCCCTTCTTCCTGAATCATTACCTGAAGGAGATCTGCCGCCCGCATCACGATCATGGTTAATTCTTCAACGCTATAATATTCCAATCGACTAACAACCCCAAAACGATCACGCAATGGGGCTGATAAAGCTCCCGCCCGAGTCGTCGCTCCCACCAGCGTAAAGGGAGGAAGATCTAATCGTACCGAACGGGCACTGGGTCCCTTACCTATCATAATATCTAGAGCATAATCTTCCATCGCAGGATATAATACTTCTTCTACGGCTCGACTGAGCCGGTGGATCTCATCGATAAATAGTACATCTCCCTCTTGAAGATTGGTTAAGATGGCTGCCAAATCCCCAGGCCGTTCTACTGCTGGTCCAGAGGTCATCCGAATACCAACTTCCATCTCATTGGCAATAATACAAGATAAGGTTGTTTTCCCCAAACCCGGGGGACCATAGAGCAATACATGATCCAGCGCTTCCCCACGCATCTTTGCCGCTTCTATGTAAACCTTCAGGTTCTCCTTTACCCGAGATTGACCAATATATTCTCGCAAATAACGGGGACGCAAGCTAAACTCAACTGCTTCTTCCTCCAAGGCCAATTGAGAGGAAATGATCCGCTCATCCATCCTGCCTCACCCCTTATCGTTTGCCTGCAGCTTGCAGAGCAAGACGAATCCATTGATCCAGCCCCAGCTCTTTATCTCCCACATTCTGCTGGGCTTCTCGCGCAGCCACACCAGCTTCTTCCTCATTATATCCCAGGGCTATAAGTGCATCAATTACATCTTGCATCGCCACACCTTGGGCCACTTCTTCACTTGGAGCACGACTTTTGGCTGCAGCAACTGCCCATTCCAGCTTCTGCAGTTTATCCTTCAGTTCCAGGACAATCCGCTGAGCTGTCTTTTTTCCAATACCAGGGATTCGCGTGAGAAAGGTCAAATCTTCTCGGAAAACCGCATCGATCACTTCTCCTGGAGAGCCTGCCCCAATAACGGACAATCCAACCCGGGGACCAATCCCTGACACATCGAGAAATTGGCGAAATAACTGCCGCTCCTCCAATGTTACAAATCCAAATAAATGGTGGGCATCATCCCGGACGACCAAATGTGTATAAAGTCGTCGCTCTTCTCCGACATTAAGCCGCTGAGGGTGGGGACAAAAAACCCGGTAACCCAAACCTCCTGTTTGAACAACGACATGATCAACCTCTACAGAGGCAATCTTTCCCTCAATAAAATCAATCATCTTCTATCTCTCCCCTTATTCAATCCAGTGGAAGTATGTAATTCGCAGATAGCGATGGCCAAAGCATCCGCTACATCATCGGGGCGTGGTATCTCAGACAGCTTCAAAATCATCCGCACCATCTCCTGCACCTGGCGCTTTTCAGCCTGTCCATATCCTACCACCCCCATCTTAACCTGTAGGGGAGTATACTCTGTAATCGTAACTTGCGCTTCCTCTGCTGCCAGAAGCACCATTCCTCGTGCTTCCGCTACTTGAAAGGCAGTGGTCACATTTCGGCTAAAAAAAAGCTTCTCTACGGACACCACATCTGGACGATACTGCTGTATAAGTTCGGTGATGCCATCATAGATCAGCTTTAAGCGGCGGGCCTGTGGCAAGCCTGCTTTTGTCTGCACACTGCCGTATTGGATAGGGGTTAACTTATTCCCCTTTAGTTCCACGACACCATAACCCACAATGGCGACTCCCGGGTCAATCCCCAATACTCGCAAGCTTCTCTCCGCCTCCCTTAACGAACATACATTCCCGTCCTTTAATTATACCATAGCTTTCAAAAACTAGATGTGTTAGGACAGAGGACGAATCTTTGATACTTCTTCGGTTAATTCACTAATGTATCACTCGATCTGAAAGTGTTAGGCGGCTTCACACCATTCCTTTTCTGGTAACTAAAACAGGACCTCCATCACACCTACCACTTCCTGCCGATTATTTTTTACCAATGGATTGCGGTACTGCTTTAGCGCTTCCTTTTCCTGCTCACCCAAAAAGCCAAGTCGCTCCAATACAGCTAGAGCCACAGGGGGCAAAGCCCGAGGGTTTCCATCTTCAATCTTAATGGCAATCCCGATTCCTTTTTCTCGAATTCCAATCCCATAGACTCCTTCGGCTCCTACCTTTGCTACCACTTTCCCTTGATAGGCCCGCATTAAATCTGTATCGAAAACATCGGTCCCACCCACCATCTCTGGGTAATGTACCATGGCGGAAACAATCCGCTGCAAAGCAGAGGAAGTCGTGATCACTGGTACCCTCTGGGGTGATGCCAATCGGGAAAAGACTAAGGCCAATTTTTCTAAGGGAAGAGCAAAGGTAGGTACTCCACAACCGTCTACTCCCGTTTTTATCTGATCTTCCGCTACATCTGATAGAAGAGAAAGGGCTGCTAAAATTTTCCGTTGGACGGGATGATCTGGCTGATAGTAGGTGGTAGGATCACCCTTCAAATGGAGGGTGGTGGCCAAAAGCCCCGTATGCTTGCCGGAACAGTTGTTATGGATTGCCGTATACTTTCCACCCTCTCGCAGCAATTCCTCGTAACTTTCTGTATTGTAGGGTGGATGGGCTCCGCATTGTAAATCGGCCACTCCCAGCCCCAACTTGTGCAGCATCTGGATCACTGTTTCTGTATGCTGCTTTTCTCCCCGGTGAGATGCACAGCACAGAGCAATCTCCTTATCTGTAAAGGCAAAGTGATCCGCGGCCCCCGTCTCTACCAAGGGGATGGCCTGAACCGGCTTAATCATTGATCGGGCGAAAGTAATCCGCTTTACATCGCCTAAGCTGTATAGCAATTTTCCTGCTTCATCAACAACCGCAATACTCCCAAAATGGCGGCTCTCAATCTCCTCTCCCCGCTTCACTGCGACCAAAGGCTCTGCCATCACTATTTTCCTCCTTTTCTCCACCTACCAGAGTGGAGAATAATGATAGGCCGGTACATGAAGCAACTCCGGCACAGTTACCAATTGGTAACCCTCTTCTTCAAGATAAGAAATAATCTGAGGCAGGGCAGTCACGGTGTGCTCCCTGATTCCTCCACCATCATGAAGTAAAATAATTCCTCCCGGCCTTGTTTGGTACCGGACTTTGTTCACTATTTCCGAAGGGGACAGACGCTCCCAATCCCTTGTATCTACACTCCATAAAATCGCTTTAAATCCGAGCTCATCCAATTGTGATTCCACCCGAGCATTGATTCCTCCATAAGGGGGCCTCATCAACCTAGGAATACGTCCCGTCACTTTGGCAATTGCCACATTGGTATCGATCAATTCTTTTTGCACACCCTCAGGTGAACGCATGGTTAAGTTGGGATGCCCCCATGAATGATTGGCTATGATATGCCCTTCATCCACAATCCGACGTACCAATTCCGGGTGCCTCTTCACTTGAGACCCAATTACAAAAAACGTAGCTCGTATATTTCTCTCTTTCAATATATCAAGTATCCGCGGCGTATAGAGAGGATGTGGCCCATCATCAAAGGTAAGAGCGACACGCTTGCTATCCGTTGGACCATGATAAAAGCGAACCTCTTGCGGCGGAGTAATCGTATCTACTTCCACCTTTTCCGAAGGACCCTCGATTGTTTGATCGCCCGATGTACTCCCCTTTATCTCCTCAGAAATCTGAACATTCTTATCCTCTTGCTCTGGCTTCAGCTCCGTATCCTCTGGCTCCCTATCCTCTGACAGATCTGGCTCATCTGTTTCTGCACTTGAAATTTGAAACAGTGCAAAAAAAACCACAGCAAAAAAAGCGATCACCAACAAGATCCTTGTGTGCTTTGAGATATGCAATTTTACTCCACTCCGGTTTCTCTTTTTATCTCTATGAACCTCTCTATTTCGCAAAGAATATGTTATGTACCTAAGATAATCCTACCATATTCTGAAGGAATCGAACACAGTAAGGAAGAGTTACCGTGCTATTTTTATAGTTTGAGGAATAATCGCAATAAAAGAAACTCCATTAGGAGGCTCTCTAACAACTTATCCATATTTATAAATTTTCTACCACTTAAATAACAACTAATTATATTCAAAGTTGACAATTTACATGTTGTACTAGAAGTTATATTTTTTCGCAAAGGAGGAGTCATAATGGGGTGTTATAATAAAACAAAAAGAGACTCCGATCGGAGTCTCTTTTTTTGATTTGCCTAGCAATTTATAATATTTCTCCCGAGGATTCATTTATACGGTCAATCCGGAAAAATCCCCACCAGGATAACAACGCCGCCACCCCACACCCAATCACTCGGAACCAATGGCCTGTCTGAAATTCCTGTGCTGTCTGCTTAAGGATAGAAATCGAATGAACCGCCGCCCCTTCAACAAACATAATTGTGTTCCGGGGCCAAAAGTAAAACATAGACAATAGAAATTCCCCAACAAATATCATCATCATGCTACTTAATATTAAGTAATTCACAGGGGGCTTACGAAAATAAAAAATTAAAGAGACAATTCCTGTCAACATCACCAACATACCAAGGGAAGGAAAGAAGTCCTGGGGTCCCCTTACTGCCATAAATTTCATCCCTATTTCAAGGGAATGGGGAATATCATGAAAGATATTGGGATACAACAAAAAGGTTTCACACAAAATAGCACCAAAAAGTGTCATAATCACACCCAAGTGTATGACAACAACAATATAACCAGTCCGCTGTTTTTTCAACGCGGTTCACTTCTTTCATCCTTGTATCAAGCACTCTATCTGGTTGTCCTTCCCCAGCGCAGGAGTAATACGGATCCTGCTGCGACAAGGGCCAAAATCACTGGCAAAAACTTAATTCCTACCGCCTTACCTAGTACCAGATATCCCAAAATAGCAATTACTTCTGAAAGAAGGATTCCAAGGACAAACCCACCGATCATGGAAAGAAGCAACAGAGAAAGTGTCCTCATCCTTTTTCGCTCCTTTGTTGTTGCATCAAGGCTTTGATTTGCTTCCTATCAGATAAGGAGATATTTTCACCATGACCAGCAGAGCCAAGCCGATCATTCCAACTGCAACCACCGGATGAGTAGCGGCCACCCAAGGTAAAATTGGCCGGATATTGGCGGTAAAATACATGACAAAAACAAGACCGAAAAGTGCTGCACTGTACCATCGGATCTTAACGGGAAATCGGCCGAGAAAGCTGAGTAGTAACATAAGAAGTGGTATTTTATCAAAGATATGAGCAAATAGGGTATGCCTTGGCCAAAAGGTCGAATCCACAAAGATGGCCAAACCGGCAATAAACAATTGAATAATCAAACACAGCGTAAACAGACCCGTCAATAATGCAAAAATCACCCGAGCCACATGAATCCTTTTACTTCCCGCTTGCTCCATGGAGTTGCCCTCCTTTTTGCTGAATGCTATCTGCTATTTTCATCCTCGATTCCCCTCTTTCACCTTAAAAGCTTTGTTAGTTGCATCATAACAAGGGAATGTTGTGAACTTATGACGAATCATTACGGGTTCCATGAAATTTCCGGTTTGCGACGAAAAAAAGGTTATAATGATAAAACAAAGGTGAGCGAGGTAAGAGATCCAATGTCACAATCCATCCTTATCGTCGATGACGAAGTACAGGTACTTGAAATCTTATCCTCTTTCTTAGAGCGGGAAGGTTTTCAGATCATGACAGCACAAACCGGATCTGAAGCTCTGGAAATAACCGTTGAGAAGAAGCCGTCTCTGGTCCTCCTTGATTGGATGCTTCCAGGTATGAACGGCATCGATGTGTGTCGTGAACTGCGTAAAGTTAGTAATGCAGGCATTATTATGGTTACTGCCCGGACAGAAGAAATGGATAAAATCCTGGGGCTGGAAGTGGGTGCAGACGATTATATTACGAAGCCTTTTTCTTTACGGGAACTCTTAGCCCGCATCCGTTCGGTACTGCGTCGAATTGAGGAACACCATCCCACTGTGCAGCCAATGCAGCGCGGTGATCTCCTGATTTCCGAGGTAGAGTGTCGAGTTTGGAAAAGGGACAAGGAAATTCCGCTTACCCCAACAGAATTTAAACTCTTGGTTACCCTTGCTGCCAAACCTGGCATCGTCTACAGTCGGCTCCAACTATTACAAGCAGCTCTGGAAGATGACATTTTAAATGATGAACGAACAGTAGATGCCCATATTAGCCGCCTACGAAAAAAAATCGAAGACAATCCCTCTAAGCCCACCTATATCCAAACAGTTTACGGCTTTGGCTACCGGTTTGGTGATGGACAATGAGTGTCACCCGAAAACTCTTTTTCACCCTTGCCGCCTTTATCATTGGCATGGCCTTGGTTTTCGCCTTTGTAACCCAGATTGTCCTTAAAGATGCCCTTCATTTAATGGTGGAGTCTACCCGAAAAAAGGAAATCGAAGAGTTATCCACCATTTTTATCGAACACTATCGGCAAAAAGGCTCCTGGGATCAAGTGGAGGAGGTTGAAGTAAGTCCTGAATTTTGGGACAACAATCAAGAGGCCAGCTTCCTGCTCCTATCCCGTGAACAAGAACAACTCTACACCGCAGGTCACGCTAGTATCATGCATATAAAATTGTTTGGCATCCGCAGTATCCTCAAACACGAGGGAGAAACCATCGCATTTCTATACTTTCACGATCCTGAAGTGGATTTTCTTTCTAAAATACGTATGGGAATTCGCGATTCAGTCACAATCCTGTTATTCATCGGAGCATTTGTATTTATTCTGCTTTCCCTTGTCATCGCCTATTGGTTATCAAGGCGGTTGACAGCACCCCTTCGTTCCTTGCTTCCTGCCATTGATCGTCTTGGGCGGGGAGAATTAGGTATACAAGCCCCTACCCTCTCCAATGATGAATATGGAACGGTAGCCAAAGCATTCAACGAGATGTCCACCAAGATACAGCGTATGGAAGAGGTGCGGAGAAATCTGGTTGCTGATGTCTCTCATGAGTTACGAACACCCCTTACCATTCTCAGAGGGAAATTGGAATTGATCCAGCAGAGCGGCCGGCCAGTAAAACCAGAGGAATTGTTACCGATTCAGGATGAACTGATCCGCCTTACTCGTCTGGTGGAAGACCTGCATCAACTCTCCCTCGCAGAGGTAAAAAAACTGCCCTTAGAGAAAAAAATGACTCCTGTCTTGCCTCTTCTCCAGCGAATCGTCGAACGAATGACTCCTGTGGCCCAGCAGAAAGGAGTAGAGATTTAACTCCATCCCTTTACAAAAATAGAAAAAATCCGGATTGACCCCAACCGGATCACCCAAGCACTGCTCAACTTGCTTACCAATGCTCTACGCTATACTCCCTCAGGGGGATCGATCCAGATTACCGTCGAAGATGAAATAAAAGGAAAAGGCGGGGATAAGCAGCTTCGCATAACAATATCTGATACGGGTATTGGTATTAGCCCGGAGCACCTGCCCTATCTATTCAACCGCTTTTATCGCACTGACGAAGCACGGACTCGAAACAGCGGAGGAACAGGCTTAGGCCTAGCTCTTACAAAAGAATTTATCCTCGCGCACAAGGGAAACATCGAAGTGGAGAGTCAACCGGGGATAGGGACAACTTTTTTTATTACGTTGCCCGTTTCATTGGAACAAGGAAGCCGATCACCTGTAGTGTAAAGGTGAATCGGCTTATGTAATGGATTCATTATGGATAAAAGAGTTGTCTTTTACTCTGGTTAAAAATGGTTGTTGACATCTAGTATCTTCCCATCTATACTATGATGCAATTGAATATGCGAAATCTCTTATCCAGAGTGGTGGAGGGACTGGCCCAATGAAACCCGGCAACCGTTCTTGTTTAGTAACAAGAAAAGGTGCTAATTCCTGCTAAACAGCTGCTGCTGTTTGAAAGATAAGAGAGGTCGTTCACACTTGGATACTTGTTGTGCATGCCTCTCTATCTACAGAGAGGCATTTTTATTTGGAAATGAGGTGAAGAAATTTCTTCGTAAATGAAAATGTTATCGGATGAGTATCATAGCTTAGCTTTTCAATAGAGAACGAAAGCATCAAAAATAAATGGGGGAGATACACATGAAAAAAGTGATTTCTCTTGCGGTCACACTTGCCCTTGTCATTGTCCTAAGCGCCTGTGGTGGAGATGACAAGGTAGGTAAACCATTGAGCGAAGATAAACTGGTCGTGGGTGTAACTGCTGGACCTCATGAGGAGATTATGGAGAAGGTGAAAGAACTTGCAGCAAAAGAGGGACTTGAAATAGAGATCAAGACCT